>CAYOYQ010000035.1:9755-19042 GCA_964408215.1 uncultured Eubacteriales bacterium | reverse complement strand
GAGTACGAAGGCAAGTACTCCACGACCCTCAAGGTCAACGGGCGGGTCACCGCCGCCGGCGGCCGCCTGGTCCATCAGTTCGACAAGACGGTCTCCCTCAACCTCAGCGCCGCGGAGATGGCCGACGCCGGCCGCGCGCCTTTCGATTACCAGGACCTCTTTCCGCTCGTTGCCGGAGACTACGAGCTCTCCCTGCTCATCAAGAACGAGGCTTCGAAGGAATTCACCTCGGTCGACGAGGCCCTGCGCATCCCGCAAACGGGACCGGCCGTCCAGATGACCCAGCCGCTCCTCGGCTACAAGACCGTCCGGCTCGGGCCGGCGGAACGCCGGATGAAAGCCTTCCGGGTCGGCTCGGTCCAGATCTATTGCCAGCCGGGCCGGATCTTCGCCCGACCGGAGACGCTCGCCGTCGCCTTCCAGCTGAACGACCTGTCCGACGAGCTCGCCGCGTCGGGCGAGGTCCGGATCGAGCTCCTCAAGGACGGCCAGCCGGTCCGCACGATCAGCCGCAAGCCCGCCGATTACGCCGAGCTGCCGAACATCCTCGAGGAGATCGCCCTGGCCGACCTCGCCCCGGCCCATTATGTCGTCCGGGCGTCGCTCGCGAAGGCCGGGGCCGTGATCGTCTCCGCCACGGAGGAGTTCGACCTGAGCTTTGCCGAGGCCGTGCCGCGGCCCTGGTTCTCCTCGCGGGTCCTGCCCGACCCCTCCGACCCCATCTATCCGGAGATCATCGGGGCCCAGCTCTTCAACCTGGGCCGCTACGAGGAAGCCCGCGTCTTCTTCGACCGGGCCTTCCGGAGGAAGCCGGGTTCGGAGGAGACCGCCGCCAGCCTGGCCCGGGTCCATCTTGCCCTCAACGATCCAGCCGCCGCGGCGGAGGTCCTGGCCCCGTTCATCGCCGCCGAAAGAACGCCGACGTACGAGACCTGCGTGCTGGCCGCCGAGGCCCTGAAGAGGTCGGGGAAATTCGGCGGGGCGATCGAGCTCCTCGACAAGGCCGTCGAGCATTACGGCGTCAACGCCGTCCTGCTCAATTCGATCGGGGAGTGCTACCAGGGCTCGGGTAAGATCAAGGAGGCGCTGGCCGCCTTCGAACGGTCGCTCGAGCTCAGCCCGGACCAGCCCGCGGTCCGGAAGAGGGTCGAGGAGTTAAGGGCCAAGAAGTCCGGCTAATCCTCGAGGGCACCGGGGGCGCCCGCGGGCAGCGGCTCCTCGCGGGCGTAGACGACGCCCACCTGCTGCTGCATCATCCGGATCTCGGCCTCGGAGAGCTCCGACCTGACCTCCGCCGTGACGTCCTTGCCGACGAAGAGCCGGGCGTTGAGCTCGTCGACGAGCGCGGTGATGCGGATGTAGACCTTGGCCGGGGCCTTGTCCACGACCACGGTCACGCGGTTCTCGCGGACGATGATCAGCCGGACCTGGGGGAACTTGCCGACCTTCTTGGCGAAAGCCGCGATCATCCGCTTCTTGCGGTTGCGGAGGAAGCGGTAGAAGAAGAGGCCGATGAAGGCCGGGCCGATGAGGCCGCCCCAATCGAACCGGACGGCCACGAGGACCGCGGCCAACACGATCGCCCCGCCCAGGATGAGCATGCCCTTGGTGCCGCCGGGGAAGGAGGCCCGGAGCCTCTCGAGCCAGTTGCGGAATCGGTCGGCCGCGGGGAGCTTGGTCGCCGTCCCCGTCTCGAGATCGTGCTTCAGGCGCCTCAGGTCGGCGGCCAGGGCGTGGGCGTCGGGATAGCGGTCCTCGGGGTTCTTGCGCAGGCAGCGGAAGACGATGCGGTGGAGCTCGGGCGTGAGGTTGCGGCGGACGATGGTCACCGGCCGGGCTTCCTCGTAGGCGATGGCGTGCATCGTGTCGAGGGGCGTCTCGCCCTTGAACGGGAGCTCCGAAGTGACCATCTCGTAAAGGACCGTGCCCAGGGAGAAGATGTCGCTGCGGCGGTCGAGCTCCTTGCCCCGGGCCTGCTCGGGGCTCATGTAGCTGAGCGTGCCCATGACCGCCCCGGGCATGGTGTGGACGCGGCCGCGGGTCAGGGTCCGGTCGAAGCCGGGCTCGGGGGCCGGCTCCTCGGCCCCGGGCTCGACGAGCTTGGCCAGGCCGAAGTCGAGGAGCTTGGCGTGGCCGTCGCGGGTGACCATGATGTTGTCGGACTTGATGTCGCGGTGGAGGATGCCGGCGTCGTGGGCCTTGGCCAGCCCCTCGGCGATCTGGATGGCGATCTCGATCGCGCCGAGGAGATCGAGCTCGCCGTCGGCGATGAGCTTGCTGACGGTCTTGCCGTCGACGTACTCCATGGCGATGAAGAGCACGCCGTCGGCCTCGTCGACGTCGTAGACCTGGGCGATGGCCGGATGGGAGATGGCCGCGGCCGAGCGGGCCTCGCGGAGGAGGCGGCTCTTGCGCTCGGGGTCCGTGATCAGGCCGGGCGGCAGCGTCTTGAGGGCGACCAGCCGGTCGAGGCGGGTGTCGCGGGCCCGGTAGACGACGCCCATGCCGCCCTTGCCCAGGCTGGTCTCGATCCGGTAATGCTTGAGCGTTCGTCCGACCATGCTGTTTCCAACTAAATACCATACGGACGGGCGGGGGTCAAACGTTCCAGCTCGCGAAGCGAGCGGGAAAATCCGAGGGACACGGGGATATCCGGGACATGACCCTTTTCTCTGGAAAAGGGAACGTGTCCCTGGGATTTCCGGTCTTCATGTCCCGAGGATTTTACCAAGAGGTGGGGATTGTTGAAATATCGCTTTAATTGGGGTATGAAGGGACCGAGTTCCCCTCGTGGAGGCGATCATGAGAATCCCGGCCCGGACAACGACCCTCGCGGCGCTCATCCTCGCTCTCGGACTGGCCGGCCCGGCCTGTAAAAAAGAGGCCGCCGCCCCCGGGGGGACCGCCGCGGCGGAAGGAGGTCCAAGAATGGCCGTCAACAAAGACTCTTTCGGCAGCCTCGCCGACGGGACGCCCGTCGATATCTACACGCTGAAGAACAAGGCCGGGCTCGAGGCCCGCATCACCACTTACGGCGGGATCCTGGTCTCGCTCAAGGTCCCGGACCGGGCCGGCGTCCTGGCCGACGTCAACCTCGGTTTCGACACGCTGGCCGGCTATCTCGGGACGCACCCGTATTTCGGGGCCATCATCGGGCGCTACGGCAACCGCATCGCCAAGGCCCGGTTCGCGATCGACGGGGTCGAATACGGCCTGGCCCCGAACAACAACGGGAACAGTCTTCACGGTGGGACGAAGGGCTTCGACAAGGTCGTCTGGAAGGCCGAGGCCATTCAGGTCGCCGACGGCGTCGGGCTGAGGCTAACGTACCTCAGCAGGGACATGGAAGAAGGCTTCCCCGGGAACCTCGCGGTCAAGGTCGTCTACATGTTGACTAACGCCAACGAGCTCCGCATCGACTACGAGGCCACGACGGACAAGAAGACGCCGGTCAACCTGACCAACCACGCCTACTGGAACCTCAAGGGCCAGGGCAACGGCGACATCCTCGGCCACATCCTCCAGATCGAGGCCGACGCCATCACGGCCGTCGATTCCGCGGCCAACCTCATCCCGACGGGCCAGATCGTGCCCGTGGCCGGGACGCCTTTCGACTTCACGACGCCCCACGCGATCGGCGAGAGGATCGGCCAGGTCGAGGGCGGCTATGACCACAACTTCGTCCTGAGGAGCGGCGGCGGAAAGTTGGCCCTCGCAGCCCATGTCGAGGAGCCGGTAAGCGGCCGGATCATGGAGATCTGGACGGACCAGCCCGGGATCCAGCTCTATACCGGGAACTTCCTCGACGGGACGGTCGTCGGCAAGGGCGGCAAGGCCTACCAGAAGCACTACGCCTTCTGCCTCGAGACCCAGCACTTCCCCGACTCGCCGAACCATCCGAATTTCCCTTCGACCATCCTGGAGCCGGGGCAGACGTACCGGACGACGACCGTCCACAAGTTCTCGGTGGGGGTCCCGATCCCGCGATAACGTTGAGAGGTGACGGTCCGGGGACATGTACCGCTTCGGTACGTGTCCCCGTTCTTAGGGTTTCGGCTTTCTATTTCTTCTCCGGCACCACTTCCAGCCAGTACCCGTCCGGGTCCTCGATGAAGTAGATGCCCATCGCCGGGTTCTCGAAGCAGACGACGCCCATTTCCTTGTGTTTGGCCAGGGCCGCGGCGTAATCATCGACCGTGAAGGCCAGGTGGATCTCGTTATCACCGAGGTCATAGGCTTCCTTCCGGTCGCGCAGCCAGGTCAGCTCGAGCCGGTGGGGCGTCCGGCCGTCGCCGAGATAGACCAGGATGAAGCTCGCATCCTTGGCCGCATGGCGGCGCACCTCCTCTAGGCCGAGGGCGGACCTGTAGAAAGCCAGGCTCTTTTCGAGATCGAGGACGTTGATGTTGTTGTGGGCGAAGGTGAATTTCATGTCATCGTCCGATCAATTCGCGCTCGATCTCCTCGAGCGTTTTGCCTTTGGTCTCGCGGACGCGCGACTTGATGAAGAAGAAGCCGAAGACGCTGATCGCGGCGTAGATCCAGAACGTCCCGGCCGGGCCGAGGCCCTTGTTGAGGTGGGGGAAGGTGTAGGTCAGGACGAAGCAGGCCGACCACAGCGAGAAGGTCGAGACCGACATGGCCGCGCCGCGGATGCGGTTGGGGAAGATCTCGGAGAGAAGGACCCAGGTTACGGGCGCGAGCGAGAGGGCGTAGAGGGCCATGGCCACGACGACGAGGATAAGGATGTGGAGGCCGCGGCTGTGAGCGGCGTAGCTCGCGCCGATGAGGCCGAAAGCGATGGCCAGCCCGGCTGATCCGGCCAGCATGAGCGGCTTGCGGCCGACGCGGTCGACAAGGCGGATGGCGACGAGGGTGAAGACGAGGTTGACGGCGCCGGTGACGACGATGTTGAACAGGACGTCGCTTACGCCGTAGCCCGCGGCGGTAAAGATCTCCTGGGCATAGTAGAAAATGACGTTGATGCCGCACCACTGCTGGTAGACGGCCAGGACGACACCGACAAAGAGGATCTTGACGAGGCCCGGCTCGACGAGGTCCCGGAAGCGGACGCGGCCGATCTCGCCCGAGGCCAGGGTGGCCTTGATCTCGGCCAGGGCCTTCGCGGCGAAGTCCCGGCCTCCGACCCGGCCCAGGACCTTTTCCGCCTCGGCGGCGCGGCCGTTCTTGACCAGCCAGCGCGGGCTCTCGGGGACGAGGAACATCAGCAGGAAGAAGAGGAGGGCGGGCACGGCCTCGGCGCCGAACATCCAGCGCCAGCCGGTCTGGCCGTTCCACGAGGCCAGGATCTCCGCGGCCGTGGCCCCGGCCGGGACGGGCTCGGCGATGAGCCAGTTGGCCAGCTGCGCGGCCAGGATGCCGATGACGATGGTCAGCTGGTTGACCGAGACGAACCGGCCCCGCATCTCGGCCGGCGAGATCTCGGCGATGTACATCGGGGAGAGGTTGGAGGCCAGCCCGATGGCGACGCCGCCGAGAAGGCGGTTCCCGACGAAGAACGTGAAGTTCGGGGCCAGGGCGGTCAGGATGCCCGTGCCGGTGAAGAGGAAAGCGGCCAGGATGAGGAGCTTTTTCCGGCCGAAGCGGTCGCTCAGGGCGCCGGAGACAAGCGCCCCGACGAGGCAACCGACGAGAGCGCTCGACATGGCCCAGCCGATCTCGGACGGCGTTGTCAGGTTGAAGAACTTCTCGTAGAACGGCTTGGCCCCGCCGATGACCACCCAGTCGTAGCCGAAGAGCAGGCCGCCCATGGCCGAGACCAGGGTGGCCGTCCAGATGAAGCGCATGTTGTAGGCGGGGCGTTCGGTCATGCCGTCTCCTCGGGAACCGGACGTTTGCGGGGTTGGGCCCGGCCATGGCCCCCGAAAATGGGTTTTTACAACAAATCAGGGGAAAAGGGTAGGGCTATACAGAAAAAAACACTTGATTTTTGAGTCTGATATCTGATATATTACAGCCAGGCGGGGGTTCAAAAGCCCCCCGCGGACAAGAGCTCAGAGGAAAAAACGTGACGGGCCGGATCTTCGACATCAAGCGCTACTCGATCCACGACGGCCCGGGCATCCGCACCACCCTCTTCCTCAAGGGCTGCTCCCTCGGCTGCCTCTGGTGCCACAATCCCGAGAGCATCGCCGCCGGGCCCGAGCTCATGCATTGGCTGGCCCGCTGCGTCCGGTGCTATTCCTGCATCGAGGCCTGCCCGAAAAGCGCGATCGCCAAGGACGCCGCGGGGGCCGTCGTCGTCGACCGGGACAAGTGCGACGTTTGCGGCAAGTGCGCCGAGGCCTGCCTTTATGACGCGATGCAGGTCGTCGGCCGGGAGATGAGCGTCGACGAGGTCCTGGAAGAGGCCGAAAAAGACCGGGTCTTCTACGAGCAGTCGGGCGGCGGCGTCACCCTTTCCGGCGGCGATCCGGCGGTTCAATCCGCGTTCGCCGAAGCGATCCTCGACGCCTGCCGGGCCCGCGGCCTGCGGACGGCCGTCGACACGGCCGGTTTCACCAAGAACGGCACGCTCGACCGGCTGGCCGCCAAGACCGACCTCCTCCTCTTCGACCTCAAGCTCATGGACGACGCCCGGCACCGGGAGTTCACCGGCGTTTCTAACCTCCTCATTCACGACAATCTCGAACGCCTGGCCGCGGCCGGGCCCGAGATCTGGGTCCGCGTCCCGCTCGTCCACGGCGTCAACGACGACGACGACAATATCCGGAGGACGACGAAGTTCCTCCTCTCGCTTAAAACGGTCCGGCGCGTCGGCCTGCTGCCCTATCACGCGGGCGGCCTCGACAAGGCCGGTCGCATCGGCAAAGGCGCGCATTTCCGGAGGTTCGAACCGCCGTCCGAGGAGCGTTTGGCCGCGATCGAGGCCGAGTTCCGGCGGGCGGGCTTCGAGGTCCGCCGGGGAGGATGATCATGAACGACCGCATCAAGAAGCTCAGGACACAGACGCTCGAGGCCAAGCCGACGATCTCGGCCGAGCGGGCCCGGCTCATGACCGAGTTCTACAAGAGACCGGAGACATTCGCCCTGTCCCGGCCGATGCAGCACGCCCTGGCCTTCAAGCATCTCATGGAGAGAAAGACCATCGTCATCAACGACGGCGAGCTCATCGTCGGGGAGCGCGGGCCCGCGCCCAAGGCGACCCCGACCTACCCCGAGGTCTGCATCCATTCGGTCCAGGACCTCCGCTATCTTAACGACCGCAAAAAGACCGCCTTCGCCTCCGACGAGGAAACACGGCGCGTCTACGCCGAGGAGATCATCCCGTTCTGGCAGGGGCGGTCGCAGCGGGACCGCATCTTCGCCGAGATGGCCCCGGCTTGGATCGACGCCTACGAGGCCGGCGTGTTCACCGAGTTCATGGAGCAGCGCGCTCCCGGTCACACCGTCCTCGACGGCAAGATCTACAAGAAGGGCCTCGATGACTTCAAGCGCGACATCGCCGCGGCTCTGGCCGCCCTCGACTTCATGAGGGACCCCGAAGCCTACGACAAGCAGGAGGAGCTCCGGGCCATGGCCGTGGGCTGCGATGCCGTTATCGCCTTCGCCCGCCGTCACGCCGAGGCGGCTCGCGGGCTGGCGAAAGCGGAGAAGGACCCGGCCCGCAAGAAGGAGCTGGAGCGGATCGCGGCCGTCTGCGACCGCGTCCCGGCCGAGGCGCCGCGCGATCTCTGGGAAGCGCTCCAGATGTACTGGTTCATCCACCTCGGCGTCATCACCGAGTACAATACCTGGGATTCGTTCAATCCCGGCCGGCTCGATCAGCACCTCTGGCCGTTCTATGAAAAAGGCCTGGTCGACGGCACCCTCACCAAGGAAAGCGCCCGGGAGCTCCTTCAGGCCTTCTGGGTCAAGTTCAACAACCAGCCCGCGCCGCCCAAGGTCGGGGTCACGGCCGAGGAGAGCGGCACGTACACCGATTTTGCCCTGATCAACGTCGGCGGCCTGAAGACCGACGGCACCGACGGGGTCAACGAGCTGTCGTTCCTCATCCTCGACGTCATCGAGGAGATGCGCATCCTCCAGCCGAGCTCGATGGTCCAGATCAGCGCCAAGGGGCCGGACGCGTTCCTCCTCCGGGCCCTCAAGATCGTCAAGACCGGCTTCGGCCAGCCCTCGATCTTCAACACCGACGCCATCGTCCAGGAGCTCGTCCGCCAGGGCAAGTCGGTCGCCGACGCCCGCGACGGCGGGGCCAGCGGCTGCGTCGAAACGGGGGCTTTCGGCAAGGAGGCCTACATCCTGACCGGATACTTCAACTTGCCCAAGGTCTTCGAGATCACCATGGGGAACGGCGTCGACCCGCGGACGGGGAAAAGGATCGGCCTCGAGACCGGCGACCCGACGACATTCAAATCGTTCGACGAGCTCTTCGAGGCTTTCCGCCGGCAGATCCGCCACTTCGTCGACATCAAGGTCCGCGGCTCGAACGTCATCGAACGCCTCTACGCCGAGTACCTGCCGGCGCCGTTCCTGTCGGTCCTCGTCGACGACTGCGTCAAGAACGGGCGCGATTACCACGGCGGCGGGGCCCGCTACAACACGAACTACATCCAGGGCGTCGGCGTGGGCACGATCACGGACATCCTGAGCGCCATCCGCTGGAACATCTACGACCACGGCCACTTCACGATGGCCGAGCTT
The DNA here is from genome assembly GCA_964408215.1 of uncultured Eubacteriales bacterium. GTDB lineage: Bacteria > Acidobacteriota > Aminicenantia > Aminicenantales > Saccharicenantaceae > RBG-16-66-30. Next base: position 10,375 of record CAYOYQ010000035.1, on the reverse strand, counting down.
CGGGCCGCCCTCAAAGACGATTTCAAGGGCCACGAGAAGCTCCGCCAGCGCGTCCTCAACCGGACGCCCAAGTTCGGCAACGACGACGAATACGCCGACGGCCTGATGCGGCGCGTCTTCGAGGCCTATTTCGAGGCGGTGGACGGGCGGCCTTCGCCCCGCGGCGCGACCTACCGGATCAACCTCCTGCCGACGACAGCCCACATCTACTTCGGCAAGATGACCGGGGCCACGGCCGACGGGCGGCGGGCCGGCGACGCCGTCTCGGAAGGCGTTTCGCCGGTCCAGGGCGCCGACCGCAAGGGCCCGACGGCGGTCGTCAAGTCGCTCGGCAAGCTCGACCACATCCGGACCGGCGGCACGCTCCTCAACCAGAAGTTCACGCCCCAGCTCCTGGCCGACGACACGGGCCTCGCCGGCCTCAAAGACCTGGTCCGGTCCTATTTCAAGCTGATGGGACATCACATCCAGTTCAACGTGGTCACGGCCGACCTGCTCCGGACGGCCCAGGCCGAGCCGGAGAAGTATCGCGACCTCATCGTCCGGGTGGCCGGCTACAGCGACTATTTCGTCGATTGCTCGACCGAGCTCCAGAACGAGATCATCCACCGCACCGAGCA
>CAYOYQ010000035.1:0-9655 GCA_964408215.1 uncultured Eubacteriales bacterium | reverse complement strand
ATTTCGTCGATTGCTCGACCGAGCTCCAGAACGAGATCATCCACCGCACCGAGCATCAGGAGTTCTGAGCGGGATTGTCCCTGGAAGGGACCGCATCCCCCCTTGTCAGGCGCTCTCCGTTGGGGTATAAGCCGGATCGGTGGCCGTTCTCAGCCCGCGCCATGAGCAAGACCTCTAGAACGCCAGATCTGTCCGCCCTGGCCGAGATCCTTCGCGAGCCGACGTGCCTTGTCGGCGTCGGCCAGCCGCTGCGGCGGGATGACGGCGTCGGACCGTGGATCGCCGCATCCGTTCGTGACTTGGCGGTCGGCACGCCGCTCAGCGTCGTCGACGCCCAAGACGTGCCGGAGAACTTCGCGCCCGCGATCGCCCGGAGCGATTGCCGCAACGTCCTCTTCGTCGACGCCGTAGCCTCCGCAGGACCTCCCGGCACCGTCATCTTCGGCCCTTTGGCCGGCTTCGGTGAGATCGAGAGCTTCTCGACCCACAAGCTCGCCCTCTCGTTCAGCGGGCGTTTCCTCGAGGCTGCTGGCAAGAGGGTCTTTCTCCTCGGCATCGTCCCGGCCGACCTCGAGTTTGGCGAAGGGTTGACGGCCGAAGTCGCGCGGGCGGCGGCCTCGCTCAGCGAACTCATCCTCCGGACCATCTCGCCGCCTTCCAATTGACTCGGCCGCTTTCCCGTCGGATACTAGCGGCGGGCGACCGCCCCGATCACCGGAACAGGAGCGACCCGATGGGCATTGAATCCCGCGCTGACGTTATTTTCATGGGGGAAATGAAGTTCGAGGGGAAGTCCGGTCGGGCCGGGACGCCAGTGGCCATAGACTTCGCCCGCGAAGGGGAGGCCATCGACGGCTTTTCCCCCATGGAGCTCGTTCTCGCCAGCCTGGCCGGCTGCAGCGGCCAAGTCACGATCGGGCTGCTCCGGCGCATGGGCCAAGAGATCAAGGACCTGAGTGTCCGCGCTCGGGGGACGAAGAAAGAGATCCACCCGGCCGTCTTCACCGCGATCGAGCTCGAGTTCGAGTTCCGCGGCGGCCGGCTCGATCCGGCCCAGGTCGAGAAGGCCCTGGCCCTTTCGGAGGACCGCTATTGCCCGGTCTGGGCCATGCTCAAGGCGGCCACGCCCATCAAGGCGACCTTCAAGATCCTGCCCGGCTGATCCCGGGGCGCATCAGGCTACTTCGTCTTGATCATCCCCGACTTGTAGGCGTACCAGCCCGCCGCGCCGATGGCGCCGCCGATCGCGCTTTGCAGGGCGACCCCGATGATGTTACCGAAGCCCCAGCGATAGGCGAAACCGAGGACCCCGGAGAAGCGGATGCTGATGGCGATCCAGGTGACGATGGAGTAGACCAATCCGACGACCGCGCCGAGAATGGCCCCGTTGACGATGACCTCGACGAGCGTCGGCTTGGCCCCCGATTTGAGGACTTGGTCCACGTACCAGTAGCCGGCGAAAGCGGCGATGACCCAGAAGAGGATCCCCAGGAGGCCGCCCATGGCCCCCAGCAGCCATAGCGCGCCCCCGATGGCCGCCGCGATGACGGGGATCTTCCCGGCCTTGATGAGGTTGGTCTTGTCGACCTTGATCGGAGCTGTTCCTTCGGTCATGTCCCTCTCCTTCGTTCCCGAGATGACTCCTTTTTGCCACAAACGGCCGGGGAAATCAAATCGTCACCTTTGCATCGGACCGGGAAGCCGCTTAGAATGGTCCCAAAGGAGATGGCCCATGCGCGCCAAGACGCCGGTCGTCGGACTGATCATCCTGCTCCTCGCGTTCGCCGCGTGCGACCGCGAAGATGAGGAAGGGAAGGAGGGGACCGCCATGTCCTACGCCCAAGCCGTCAAGGCCCCCGCCTGGATGGACAAGCTCGTGGGCTATCTTCCGGCCCTCGGCCACCGCAACTGGATCGTTGTCGCCGATTCGGCCTTTCCGCTCCAGATCTCGCCGGGGATCGAGACGATCGCGACCGGCGAGGACCATTTCGCCGTGTTGGAGAAGGTCCTCAAGGCCGTCGACGGGGCCAAGCACATCCGTCCGAAGATCTGGCTCGACAAAGAGCTCTCGTTCGTCACCGAGGACCTCGCCCCAGGCGCGGACGAGGCCAAACGGCGGCTGGAGAAGGCGCTCGAAGGCCGGAGCGCCGCGCCCGTCCTCCACGCGGACCTCATCGCCCGCCTCGACGAGGTCGGCCAGACCTTCAAGATCGTCATGGTCAAGACGACCCTCGCCGTTCCTTATACGACGGTCTTCATGGAGCTTGACTGCGGCTACTGGGGCCCCGACGCCGAAGCCAAGATGCGGGAGCGGATGAAGTAACCCGGACTCAGCCCTTTTTGGTGAGCGATCTCTTGACTTCTTCGAGCGGGACGAAATCGTCCTCGGCCAAGATCCTGTTGAGCCGGGCTTCTTCCCCCTCCGTCAGGATCAGCTCTTTCGCTCGATAATTCCTCCGGACGTAGACGAAGCCGAAGGCGATGATCACCGCCAGAATAGAGAAAACGATGAGGTCGCGCCAGAGGAAGGTCGGGTCCTTCTTGAGAAACATCATCCAACACATGGCCAGGACGGCGATGATCTGGGTAAAGAAGAAGCCGTAGAAGAGGCAGATGACGGAGTAGGCTTTGGTCGGCCGGGCCCAGAGAAGGTAGACGCTGACGAAGCCCAGCGGGATGGTGAAGCCGAGGTCGAAGACCCGGACCAACCAGAACGCCGTCGGCGCGATGTCGTAGCCGCGGGCCGTGCCGGTTTTGATCACCTCGAGGGCCTCTTTTGCCCACATCCCGGCGAATATGAGGAGGAAAAGAGCGAACGCGGCCGAGTAGATGGTCAGAGAGCCCTTCTTGAACCGGCTTTCGACGTCCTTGGGGAAGACCGACATCGCGTAGAGCATGATGACGAGCGCGGAGATAAGAACGAAGAGGTAGAGAAAGAAATAGCGCTCGCTGTTGCCCGTGTAGACCGGGGAGCTCCATTCCCAACCGATGGTATAGCTCATAACGTAATAGATCAGGAACAACGGCGTCGCGATGAGCAGGTACTTAGCTAGGGGTTTGCGGAGGAATAAGAGGATCCCCGCCGCGATGAGAAGAGGGCTCATGAGGGCCAAGTTAACGGCGTCCTGCCCGACGAGCTGGTTATTGACGATCGCGGCCGTCTTGTAGGCGATGACGCCCCGGATGAGCGGGCCTTGGATCGCGAGAAAAACGAGTGTCAGCCCGGTCGCGACGGCGGCGAGGCCGACGAAGGTCCGCTCGAACGGGCTGCCGAAATCGTCTTCCGAGGGCGTATTCATATGGACCTCCTTCGCGTCTGGAATAGGGGGAACGGCGTTTACGCTTTGACCCCGGACCAAGCTACGGCTGCACGATGGCCTTGACGACGCCGTCGCGGCGTTCCGCGGCCGTCTCGTAGGCCTCATGGGCCTTGTCGAGCTTGAAGACGTGGGTGGCCAGAAAATCGACCTTGATCCGGCCGTTGTGGACCATGGCCACGGCTTTCTCCAGGCACTTGTTCTGCCGGCGCACGTTCTGGACCCGGATCTCCCGGCGGCGCACCTTGGAGCTGTCGAACGAGACCCGGGGCTCGACCGGGATGCCGACGACGACGAGCGTCCCGCCGGGCTTGAGCAGGGCCACGGCCTGGTCGAGGGCGGGCTGGTCGCCGCAGCATTCGAAAACGATGTCCAGGCCGAGGGATTCCCGGGCGGAGATATCATCGACAATATTCTCCCGGTCAGGGTTCCCGGTCCAATCGGCCCCGGCCGTCAAGGCCGCTCTGAGCCGTGCCTCGACCTTCTCGGTCGCGTAGACCGCCCCCGCCCCGTCCGCCTTGAGGGCCATGATGACCGAAAGGCCGATCGGCCCGGTCCCCAGGACGGCCGCGCTCTTCCCGCGCACCGACCCGGCCAGGCTCGCGGCGTAGAGGGCGATCGAGAGCGGCTCGGCCAGCGCCCCCTGGACGGCGGTCATCTTCCCCGGCAGGGGAACGCAGTTCCTCTCCGGGGCCAGGACGTATTCCGCCATGCCGCCCGTCAGCTCGCCGTAGTGGCCGAGGAAGAGGAGCTTGCGGCAGGTGTGCGGCCGCCCGGTCCGGCACTGGTCGCAGGCGCCGCACGAGACCGCGGGCTCGATGACGACCGTGTCGTCCGGCTTGACCCGGGTGACTCCGGGCCCGACCGCCTCGACCGTCCCGGCGCACTCGTGGCCGGGAATGAAGGGATACTTGACCGTGTCGCCGCCCACGGAGTCCGAGAGGTAGTAGTGGAGATCGCTGCCGCAGACACCCACGGCGCGGCTCCGGATGAGGACATCGTCGTCCCGGACGATCCGCGGCATCGGGGCTTCCCGGACCTCGATCGCCCGGACGCCGGTGAGGAACGCGGCTTTCATGGTGGCCCTATTATAAGGCACCCGCGCGGAATAGGGAAGCGCCTGATCGCCGCCGGCCGAGGGCTTTTTGACATGGGTCAGGGGCCGGGCGTATAGTCCAGAAAAGCCGCCCCGCCGGTCTCCGGCCGCGCCGGACGATCACTCCCATGCGGAGCGGCCTCGGAGGACGTCATGAAGAAACACCCCTTCATCCGGACCGTCGCGGTCGCGCTCCTGCTCGCCCTGTTCTCGATCCAGACGGGCGCCCAGGAGAAGCTCGACCTCCAGATGGTCGACCGCATCCGCAACGAAGGCCTCAACAACTCGAAGATCACCGAGCTCTTGAGCTACCTCTGCGACGTCTACGCCCCGCGGCTGCCGGATTCGCCGCAATACGTCCAGGCGGGCGAATGGATTGTGGCCCGGGCCAAGGAGCTGGGACTGGCCAACGCCGCCATGGAGACCTACGGCACGTTCGGCCGCAGCTGGGAGCTCCAAAAGTTCTATGCGGCTATGACCGCTCCCCAATACATGCCCCTCATCGGCTATCCCAAGGCCTGGACGCCCGGGACGAACGGCGTCCTCAAGGGCCAAGCCGTCCTCATCCAGCCCCGAACGATCGCCGACCTGGACCAATACAAGGGCAAGCTCAAGGGCGCGATCGTCCTGACGCAGGGCGAGCAGGACATGACGATCTCGTTCGATCCGATGGCCTCCCGCCTCCAGCCGGCGGATTTGGACAAGCTCGAACTGGCGCCCGAGCCGGGCGTCGGCCGCCGGGCGGGCTCGCCGCAGATGGGCGACATGATGGCCCGGGCCCAGCTGCAGCAGGCGGTGAACAAGCTCCTCAAGGAGGAGGGCGTTGGCGTCATCCTCGAGCCCGGGCGGGGCAAGTTCGGGACGATCTACGTCCAGAGCGGCGGCTCGCGCGTGAAGGGGGCGGAGATGCCCGCGCCGGCCATCGTCGTCGCCAATGAGCACTACAACCGCATCGTCCGCATCCTCCAAAAGAACATCCCGGTCGAGCTCGAGATCGAGGTCCAGGCCCGTTTCACGGTCGATGACGTACCGGGGACCAATGTCGTGGCCGAGATCCCCGGCGTCGACCCGAAGCTCAAGGCCCAGCTGGTCATGCTCGGCGGGCATTTCGACACCTGGCACAGCGGCACCGGGGCCACGGATGACGGGGCCGGCAGCGCCGTCGCCTTCGAGGCCATGCGCATCCTCAAGGCCCTCGGGGTCAAGCCCCGGCGGACGATCCGGATGGCCCTCTGGGACGCCGAGGAGCAGGGCTTCGTCGGCTCGCGTGGCTACGTCACCAATCATTTCTTTGACCGGACGAAGAAAGAGAAGAAGGCGGAGTACGACAAGCTCTCCGCCTACTTCAATTTCGACAACGGCAGCGGCAAGATCCGCGGCATCTACGCCCAAAGCAACAGCGCCGTCGTCCCGATCTTCGAGCAGTGGCTCGGGCCGGTCCGCGACCTCGGCGCGGCGACCGTGACCCTGCGGAACACCGGCGGCACGGACCATTTGCCCTTCGACGCGGTCGGGCTGCCCGGCTTCCAGTTCATCCAGGACGACCTCGAGTACGACACCCTGACCCATCACTCGAACATGGATGTCTACGACCACCTGTCCCGGGCCGACCTGATGCAGGCCGCGACCGTTATGGCCTGGTTCGTCTACAACGCGGCCATGCGCGACGAGATGCTGCCGCGCAAATACTTCAATCCCAACGCCCCAGCGTCCGGGGGTCGCGGGGACTGATGATGGTCCCAAGTAGCAGAATCCTGAAGGACGGCGTGCCGGGAGTTCTGCCGGGCCTTTAGAAAAATAGCCGCCACTTTCGCCTACGGAACCAGGTCGCCCGTCTTTTTGATACTAACCTGAATAGCGCTTGTTGCCGTTGAACTCGCTCCCGAAGACCTGTCATTCGCAACCAGATAAAGCATATAATCTCCAGGCCCCAAATCCGGCGTTTGAAGCCATACATCGTAGATATCCGCTTCCTTGATTCTGCGTCGCTTTAGGACGGAGGTGGTTATCGGGATCGTTCCTTCGAATTCCGTAGATTTGCAATAGCACGAAAAATCAAGAGTTGATTCATCTATGTCAGACGCTCGACAACGGATCATGGCTAAAAGCTGGTGGCTTCCCGCGTGAAGTGGCCCTATAAGCGGGTGATACTCCTCCATATTAAAGGGGTAAAGGTCGATTAGGCGAAGCTCCTTCCGACTGTCGGTTCCTTCAGCGACAAGTGCAGAAAGAAAGGTGCCCTTTCCCCTCTCTAAGATAAGTGGAGGTGTTTGAATGAATCCAGACTCAGAATCCAAGCGAATTTCAGTTCGGCACGAGCTTCTCGCTCCTGTTCCTGCTTCCATGTTCCTTAGGACAAGCGAGCAAGAATATTCTCCGGGGCCTAGGAATACCAGGGTTGAAATGAAGACCTCTCCATCTGGCCGAGGCCATCTTGAGATCTCTGTCCTATTAAGCGCGACGATGTCCCGCTCCCGGTTCAATATGAGAGTCACCGCCTCCACTTTCTGGCCAACCAGCAGATCCGTTACCGCTATGGGGACTTTAGCCAACAGCACGAGCCCCGCCTTTTCTTGAGTGCTGAACGGAACAACAGAAAGGGGGAAATCCAAGGCCTCTCTGATACTCGGATGATCGGCCAAGGCTAGATCGATCAAATGAAGTATCTTTTCATTCTCCGAATATTCTCTAAAAGGCTTTGGATTAAAATACCCTCTTTGCGCATAAACACGGCATCCTTTTCTTTTAACCTTGACCTTGATCGTATGATACCTGCCGTCATATTCTTCGCTGACGTAATAGCCCAGGACATAATAGGCCGCCGTCCTTTCTAGGATCTCCCGGTTTATCTTCTGATAGTCCATGATGTTGTCGAAATACTTACCGCCGGTCTCAGAGGCCATTTGCTTCAGAGAGCCATCGCCCGACATGTTATGATCGTCAAACCGGGCGGAAGCCTGGCCCGCTACATTGACCGGATAGATGATGCTGTTAGAAGCAGCCAGAGCCTTACACATCTCAATGAACTTTTCTCGTACACGCGAACTGCCATATTTTTCAGAAAAGGTTCTGGAATCCTCAATTCGTTTTCCATACAAAACCATATTTGTGATGCCTGATGAATATAGCATTATGTTCTTATTGCCAGGCACATAGCGGAGGACTGAAGCGATGACTTTCAGCTGATTGGCGAAATCCACAGCACACTCTTCGTACATACTTCGTTCTACAGCCTGGATATGTTCGATCCCGTCAGTAGGACTACCAAGAGACGTCGCTAACTTTTTAAGCTCTTCATAATAGCGGTCGGCAAGGTCTACCGCCCTGCCCATGGCTCGTCCTTCTCTCAGACCGGTGATGATCTGGCGGATTTTAACGCGGTCTCTTGTTAGAAATTCGTGGACTTTTAACCCCGAACGCACCGAATACGATATAATGCCGATTTCATCCTCAGGATTGATATGCTTGGCAAGAAAATCTTGGGCGGCCCTGATCGATTTAGCGATCCCCGCAGGGTAGTTAAAGGCAAAGTCAAAAAATAAAAAGAACTTCCTGCTGAGTCTATTTGAGCCTCCGGCAAGCTCAAGACGTTGTGATTCTACAGCGTAAGGGCTTAAGTGAATGTCGTGTTTCTCAAAATCCGTAATATCCCTACGCTGTCCATTATCAAATACCTCGAAATCGGATTTTCCTAAATCAGTGACGAACTCGCCCTTGGCGTCAACAACTTGGGCCTGAACAAGCTTCAAGACCACGGTGACTTCGTGTTGGGTGGGCGCCGGGCCCTTGGCATCTTGGACTCGGCCAGGTTTCGTGCTTTCTGCTGAGAAAGAGCCTATGGGCAAGAAAACGAAGATAATCGGAATTATTGCATTTGCTAGCCTGGCAATTCTAATTCTGATGATTTTCCTCTTCGCAAGATTTAGCATGGCGAATTGCGATGTAATGTCTCTAGGTCGATCGGATTCTCTGGGCGTCTATAGCTAAGAAACCATGATCGTTACTTGACCGGACACCAATAGTTAGGATCAGCATTGTAGCAGTAATAATAATACTTTCTGCCGTCCATGCATGTAATTTCATACTCCTCGTAACAAAGCCCATTATCACAAAAGTTATTAAGCCAGACTACACTCTGGCATTCGCCGGTTCCACCACAGACGCCGCGGCAATAGATCGTAGCCAATCGAACGCACCGAGAGGACGAGCCCCCCATTTCGCAAGGCCACATCGCAAATAGAACATTTGGCCAAATCTGTATGAAAGCTAAAGTCAGAAGAAGGAAAACCACAGCACCCTCAAAAAGAACCCTTTTCATTGAGACCTCCTTATACTCCCCTTATGATTGTCGCAAACTCCAATGACCATGTGATCTTGAGGATAAGCGCTTTATAACTCATTTTAGAAGCCTCATACACAGATCAAAGTTGAGAGAACGACTATTCATTCTGGTTTCAATGAAAACAACCTCGCCTTGAGAGTTGATAATATATGCCTTCGGATCTATATCTAACTGAAATATATTGAAGTAGTTTTCTTTGTCAGCGCTAGAAAAGGGCCTCGTTAGCCCCAATGAAATGGGAAGCCCCTTCCAACTTTGAATCTGGCTTTCATCGTCAATAGTTTCAAAGGAATTCCCTTTTCCGAGAATGAGTCTAATGTTCGTCCTTTCCGGATCAACGCTTTGTGCGAGTTTCCTCAACAATTGAAATCGCCGGGTCTCTTCACAATTCATGCAGATCGATGAGGCAACGACCAAGAATAGGGGCTTTCCTTCTTGATATACCTTTATGTCCTCCCTGCTATAAATATCTTGGAATACCATTTCTTTAATTGATTGAGCCACGGCCGTTCGCGCAGGCGGATTGTCCAGAGATGGATTGATACATATCCGTTTTAAAAGTTCATCCAAAAAAGACGTCTTAAAAAACCTGCCGCTTCGATATTTAATGTTAAAATCGCGCCCGATGATAATCGTATCTTCGGCGCTTGCGCTAAACAGGGCGCGGATTGTCCCATCGTCTTCGATCACGGGATAAGTGAGATGGGCAAATTTCTCAACCTCAGTCCTATCGTAATTTCCCCGGCTATTGATAAAAAATAGACATGTATCATAATTTTCATATTTATCTGCAAGATCCTGAAGATAGATAATGTTCGGTAAGTCTCGCCTAAGAAACTCACTAAATCTAATGATTATCACTTTCCCCGCAAGGCTGCGTAAAGCGATTTTAGATCCGTC
>CAYOYQ010000034.1:0-19055 GCA_964408215.1 uncultured Eubacteriales bacterium | reverse complement strand
AGCACGGGCTTGCCGCCGACGGCCACGCCGACGACGCAGCCAGGGGTGTCGCTCCGGTTCCAGCGCTCGAAGACCTTATCGACCCTGGCCTCGATCGAAGGCTCCGCGGCCTTGGCGCCCGGCGCCTGCGCGGGCGGTTGAGCCTGAGCCTTGGCGGGCGAAGCCGCAACGACGATAATGATCAGAAATAGAACCAAAGCCTGACAGCTCATACGGATCTTCATGGGTCTCCCCCGATCGGTTCCACGGCCTTTAGACGATCTCTTCTTATACCGGAATCCTATCACATTCCCGAGGGAGCCGTCTCGCGGCTGCGAAGGGGGTTGCCTCGAAGTTCCCCGTAGCGGAAGGGGGCCCGCGGAGCGGGGGAACCGCCGGGACTGGTTCCCAGGGGGTCCGGGGAGCGAGAGGCAAATCCCGAGCATAGCCGCGGAGACAGGAGTTCTTGGCGTGGATCAGGGAGCCGATTCTTGATTTTGCCGGACGAAATGAGTATGTTCCCCACCATCATCCCGCATCCCGGAGGAGGACGCTCATGACCCCTGTTTTCCGGAAGAACCGAGCTTTTCTGACCCTCGCGCTGGCCGCCGTCTGCGCCTTCGGCCTGGCCGTTTCGCCGGCCCTGGCCCAGCAGAAGGTCCACGAGGAGTACACCAAGAAGATCCTGGAGTTCACGACCGACCCCTGCTTCATCACCAAGTACGTGAACTCCCTCCCCTACGCCGAGGGCATTCCCACGCCCCTCGAGGTCCTCGGCCACATCGCCGGGGCCAAGGATGTCCTGTCCTATTCGGCCGACGTCTACAAGTACATGCGGGCCCTGGCCGCCGCGACGCCGCGGGTCAAGGTCTTCGACATCGGCAAGACCGAGGAAGGCCGCGACTGGATCGTCGTCGCCGTCGCCGACGAGGAGACGATCAAGAACCTCGATCACTACAAGGCCCTCATCGCCAAGTTGGCCGACCCGCGCGGCCTCTCCGACGCCGACGCCCGCGCCCTCATCAAGCAGGCCAAGCCCATCTACTGGGCCACCGGCGGCATGCACTCGGGCGAGACGGGCTCCGTCGAGATGCTCATGGAGCTCGCCTACCGCATCGCCGTCGACGAGTCGCCGTTCGTCAAGGCCATCCGCGAGAATACGATCACCCTGATCACGCCCATCCTCGAGGTCGACGGCCGCGACAAGCAGGTCGACGTCTCCATGGCCAGGCGCAAGGACCCTAAGGCCAATGTCCCCCCGCGCACCGTCTATTGGGGAAAGTACGTCTCCCATGACGACAACCGCGACAACCTCGGGCTGGCCCTCAAGCTGAGCCAGTACATCATGAAGGTCTTCCTCGACTACCACCCCCAGGTCATGCACGATCTCCACGAATCCGTGTCTCATCTCTACATCTCCACGGGCACGGGCCCCTACAACGCCTGGCTCGATCCGATCGTCATCGACGAGTGGAACCTCCTGGCCTACCGCGAGGTCGACGAGCTGACCAAGATGGGCGTCCCGGGCGTCTGGACGCACGGCTTCTACGACGGCTGGGCCCCGAACTACGCTTTCTACGCGGCCAACGGCCACAACTCGATCGGCCGGTTCTACGAGACCCAGGGCGCGGGCGACGCCTCGACCCGGGTCATCGCGGCCGCGCCGGACCGGGCCTGGTTCCGGCCCAACCCGCCCCTGCGTTCGGCCCTCTGGTCGATGCGCAACAACGTCAATCTCCAGGAGAGCGGCGTGCTCGTCGGCATGAACCACGTCGCCACCCTCAAGGACAAGTTCCTGGAGAACTTCTACCTCAAGAGCAAGCGCTCCGTGGCCAAGGCCCGGACCGAGGGCCCGGCGGCCTATGTCTTTCCGGGCGATGACCCGCGGCCCGGCCAGCAGGCCCGCCTTCTGCGCCAGCTCCAAGCCCAGGGCGTCGAGGTCCACCGGGCTGACAAGGCCTTCAAGATCAAGGACACGACCTACCCGGGCGGGAGCTACATCGTCCGCATGGACCAGCCCTATTCGCGCATGGCCGACATGATGCTCGACAAGCAGTACTTCAACATCAACGATCCCTCGCCCTATGACGACGTCGGCTGGACGCTCGGCCCGCTCTACAATGTCGCGACGGCCCGGATCGAGGACGTCGCCGTCCTCGACGCGCCGATGACGCTCGTCAAGGGCGAGGTGGCCGCGCCCGGCGGCGTCGTGAAGCTGGCGAAGGGCACAGCGCAGGCCTACCTCGTCAACCACAACGCCGACAACGCCCTGGCCACGTTCCGCTTCGCTTACAAGGACCTCAAGATCCAGGCGGCGGAGAAGGACTTCGAGGCCCAGGGCCGCAAGTTCCGGGCCGGCTCGTTCGTCATCAAGCCGGCCGACAACCCGGCCGACCTCGGATCCGCGCTGGACGAGGCCGCCAGGAAGCTCGGCTTCGCGGCCGTCGCCGCCGCGGCCGTCCCCGCCGTCCCGACGCATGAAGTCGGCGTTCCGCGCGTCGCCGTCATGCACACCTGGCAGAACACCCAGACCGAGGGCTGGCTCCGGATCGCCCTCGACGAGTACGGCATTCCCTACGACTACATCTCGGTCCACGCCGTCCGGGACAACGCCAAGCTCCGGGACAAGTACGACGTCATCATCTTCGGACCGTCGTCGCCCGACGCGCTCAGTGTCGTCAACGGCCTCAGCGGGGACAAGCCGATGCCCTGGAAAAAGACCGAGCTGACGCCGAACATCGGCGTCCAGGATTCGACCGACGACATGCGCGGCGGCCTCGAGCTCGACGGCATCCTGCACCTCCGCGACTTCATCAAGGACGGCGGCGTCTTCGTCACGCTGAGCTCGAGCTCGGCCCTGCCCATCCAGTTCGGGCTGGCCGGGGGGCTCGCGATCCGCGACACGCCGAACCTCTGGGCCCGCGGCGGCGTCTTCAAGGCCGAGATCGGCGACAAGACGAGCCCGCTCGCCTACGGCTACGACGACACGCTCGGCATCTATTTCAGCCAGTCGCCCGTCTTCGGCATGGGCGGGTTCGGCGGCCGGGGCATGGGCATGATGGGCGGGATGAGGGGCGGACAGCAGGGCCGACCCTCGGGGCGTGGTGCCGCGAACGACCCGGACGTCGTCCAAGGCCGGCCCAAGGACCTCGGACAGGCCGCGGTCGATGCCTTCCGCAAGTCCCAGCCCGCACCGCTCCAGCAGCAAGCCGAAGAAGGTGGCCCGCGCCAGGCGGCCCCGCCGGCGGTCCGGCCGCGGATCGTCCTGAGCTTCGCCCGGACCGCCGCCGACCTCCTGATCAGCGGCGGCCTGGACCACGGCGAGGAACTGGCCGGGACACCGGCGCTGGCCGATGTCACGATCGGCAAGGGGCACGTCGTCCTGTTCAGCTTCAACCCCGCCTGGCGGAGCGAAACACACGGGTCTTATTTCTTTATTTTCAACGCGTTGTTGAACTGGAAGGCCCTCGACGCCAGGCCCAAATAAGCCTGGGCCCATGTTATGCGGCTCATCCCCCAGCCGCTGAGGGGACAAGGCTCGGGGGACATGTCCCGCGTACGTGTCCCCGTCCGCTTTGATGAGAGCCGGGGGAGAACAAAAGGGCAGGGCCCTGCGTATCATAAGATGGATATATTTTTCTATCCGGAGGCTCCCATGACCAGGACATCCCTTAAGCTCGCGGGCGCCCTGTTGGCGATCGTTTGTCTGGCCGCCTTCGCGGCGGCTCAGGCCGCCCCTCAGGCCGCGGCGAAAGCCAAGCCCGTGGACACGAAAAAGCTCCTCGCTGAGATCGCCGGCGAATACAGCTTCGACATGCAAGGCCAGTCGATGATCGTCCAGTTCGCGGAGAACGAGGGGAAGCTCTTCGGCGCCCCGCCCGGCGAGACGCCCGAGGAGATCCATCCCGTCGAGGGCAAGCCTCTCTGCTTCGACATCACCCTCGCCCAAGGCGGCCAGTATTTCTTCCTGGAATTCGTCCGCAACGAGAAGGGCGTGATCGACAAGTGCCTGTTGACCGCGGAAGGCATGACCTTCGAGGGCACGAAGGTCGGCAAGTAGGCCTTTAAAAACGGATCACGAGGCCCGCGCCGAGCTCGTATCCGCCGATCTCCGCCGGGACGGCTTCGGGAAGATCGGGCTTGGCCCGGCAGGCCGTGACGCGGGCATAGACATCCAAGCCGAGGGATGGGCCGATCTGAAAGACAGCTCCCGCTTGACCGAGGAACCCGAGGTCCTTGCCGCGGACGGTCCCTAATTCGCTCTCTTCCTTGAACATGAAATAGGCGAGGGCCAGTCCGGCGTAAGGCTGGATGACCTTTCCGGGCAGCCGATAATCAACGCCGCCGAAGACCGGAACGATCTGCAACGTCGTGGCCTGCCCTGTGAACGTGACTTCCCCCCCCTTGCGGAACATCTCGGCTCCCGCCCAGGCCCGGAACCCGCCGACGATAGGGATCTCGATCCCTACGCCGAACCGGGGACCGCCGCCATAGACCTCCCTGAAAATGTCGTCCTTGGGCCAGAAGTATGCGGCGCCGAGATTGATCGAGATGGCCTTGCTCTCCGCCGCTTCGGCGGCGCCGGCCAACATCAAGGCCAGCAGCGCGAGCCGGACCAACCTCCTTATCCGCACGCCCCGAGATCTCGAAATCAAGCCCACGGCCTCATTTCCTGATCAGGATCCTGGCCGGCTTCCGTTTCTGGTCGATGATGATCCGGACGGAGGAAGCCGTCACCGGCTCGCCTTCCTCTCCCGCGGAATTCACGGCGACAAGGGCATACTCGCCAGAATCCGAACTCGGGATGACGGTATGCCAGTATGTGCCTATCGCGGGCCCGACCTCGGCCGTGAGGATCCAATTGTTTCCGACGCACCGGTACACGCGGTAGGCCGCGAGGTCCGGGACCCCGGTGAGCGGCTGCCAGGTCAGGACATCGATATGCCGGATCAAAAAGAGGTTCCTGACGACATTCCTGACGGCCTTGAAGCCCGAGGGGGCGGCCAGCCAGAACCGGGCCGCGACGGCCTTGTCGTCGTTCAGGTTGACGCTCGCCGGGTTTCCGGTCCCGCCGGCATCGCCTTCCCAGCCCTTGAACTTGTAGCCCGCCGCGGGTGTCGCCGTGACCGTGACGGTCGTCTCATAGGGATAAGTGTAGAGCCCGGGCGCCGGGGTCGTCTGTCCGCCGTTGCCGCAAAAGACCGACAGGCCGAACAGATCCTCCTGCC
The DNA here is from genome assembly GCA_964408215.1 of uncultured Eubacteriales bacterium. Lineage (GTDB taxonomy): Bacteria > Acidobacteriota > Aminicenantia > Aminicenantales > Saccharicenantaceae > RBG-16-66-30. The sequence continues at coordinate 13,848 of CAYOYQ010000034.1, read as the reverse complement.
GGCGCTTGTAGAGGCCCGCTCCGGTCGTCCCTGCGAGGAGCGTCCGAAAGAGGGGAGCCACGGCGATGGTGGCGAAGTCCTGGGATGGCAACCCCCCCGACAGGTCCTCCCAGGTCCCGCCTCCGTTCAGGCTGACGTAGGGGGTCGTGTCGCCGACGACATAGATCCGATCGGGGGCAGCCGTGTCGAGCGCGAAATCCTCGACATCGAAGGGCGCGGCCTTTTCCCAGCTCGCCCCGCCGTCGACGGACCTGTAAAAGGACTTGTTGTGCCGAAGATAGACGATGTCCGGCCGCCAGGGGTCGACGACGATCTTGTGGATGAAGCCCCAGCCGGCGAACTGGTCGGTTGTGAGGTTGACCCACGTCAGGCCCCCGTCGACGGACTTGAATATCCCGGCTTGATAATCGCTGCCGGTCCAGTAGTCACCGCCGACGTAGATGGTCGCGTCGTCTTGAGGGTTGACCGCCACGGCCATGGGATCGCCGTAGAGGACCTGTTCGACGCGGCGGACCGTGAAGGTCGCGCCGCCGTCGAGCGAGATCGCGACGCCCATCGTGTGCAGGTCCGAGGCCCCGACGAAGACATGGCCCGGCTGCTCGGGATTGAAGGCCACGTCGAGATACATGCCCTGAAAAAGAAGGTACCAGGTAAGGCCGCCGTCCCGGGAGCGGAGAATGTTGATATTGAAGCCGCCGGACTGGTTGACGGCGTGCCTGACGACCGCGTAGACGTAATCGGGATCGGTGGGATGGACAACGAACTTTTGGGCCTCGTTCAAGCTCGTGAATTCCGGGAGCCTCCGCCAACTCGCGCCGCAGTTGTCGCTTCGCCAGGCCGCGCCCGCGGTCGCGGCATAGAGGATGGCCGGTTGCGACGGCGCAACGGCCAGGTGCTTGATGTCCGAGGCCATGAAGCCTGACGATGCCTCGGGCCACGTCACGCCGCCATCCCGGCTCATGAACAGGCCGGCGCCGGCGCCGGCGTGGACCCGGCTCCCCGCCGAAAGAAGGCCCGTGAACTCGCCGGCGAGAGCGACGGGATTGCGTCCCCAGTGGATCCCGCCGTCGCCGCTCTTGAAGATCGCGTCCTTTCCGCCGGCGTACAGGATGCTCGGAGAAAGGGTATCCAGCGTCAGGCTCAGGGCCGAGATCTGGCCTTCGTTCACCAGCCAGGCCCCCCCCGCGTCGGTGCTGCGGTAGACGGCCAGGTCCGTCCCGGCGAAAACACGCTGGGGATCGGCCGGATCGACCTGGATCGACCGGACCCAGCCGCTGGTGCCGGAGACTTCGGTCCAGGAGGCCCCGCCATTGACCGACTTGAAGATGGCCCCTCCCGTGGAACCCTCGTACCCTGCGCCGACGAAGACCTCGCCCGGCCTGGAGGGATTGACCGCGAGGCCGATCGCCTTGCCGGCCGTAAAAGAGAGCATCCACTGGTCCCACGAGGCGCCGCCGTCGAGCGATCGAAAGACCGCCGGCGAAAAATTGTAGCTCCACGCCGAGCCGGTGGCATATACGATACGAGGATCCGTCGGATCGACGGCGATCTTGTTGGGGCCGTAGATCCAGACCCTCATCGGCGTCCACGACGCTCCGCCGTCCACAGACTTATAGACGACGTTATATCCGAGCGCATACATGACCAGGGGCTCCGAAGAACTGACGGCGAGGTCGGAGATCTTCTCGGGGAAAGCGGAGATCTTGGCCCAGGAGTCACCCGCATCCGAGGATCGGAAGAGCTGGCTGAACCGGCCGGAGCTGAGGGCATAGAGGCGGGTGCGGTCGAGGGGATGGAAAACGAGGGCCGCGACGGGTCCCCCGGGCGGTCCGATGTGGGTCCAGCCGACGGGCGGCGGCTGGGAAACCTGGGCGCCGGCGGCAGCGACGAGGGAGAGGCCGGCTAAGAGAACGGCCGAAAGCGGGCCCCTCCCCCGGATCCGACGGGCTTTCCCCCTGGACTCCATGGATTCCTGCCCTGAATATCTCAGCGAGATCGTTTGCTGAGATTGTAGGCCGGCCGGATCCCGAATGTCAATCCGCCGGGGGAGCCGTTCCTTGACAGGCCTGCCGGCCGGGGCTATATTGCCTCCCTGACCTGGGGTGCGCGGGGGTCCTCGAGGGGATGAGAACGAGTAAGGAGCGCAGGTGTTCAACGCCTCTGACCTGAAGAAGGGCGACGTCATCAAGATCGACGGCGACCCGCACATCGTCGAGACCGTCAAGGTCCAGACGCCGTCAGCCCGCGGCGCCGTGACCCTCTACAAGATCCGTTTCCGCAACCTCAAGACCCGGCGCAAGATCGACCAGTCCCTTCATGGCTCGGACGTCCTCGAGGAGGCGGATTTCGAGCGCCGGCCCGTCCAGTACCTCTTCGGCGACGCCTCAAGCGTCACCTTCATGGACCTCGAGGACTACAGCCAGTTCGCGCTGACCAAGGAGGAGATCGAGGAGGAGTGGCCCTACCTCACGGAAGGCGTCGAAGGGCTCATTTCGATCTCGTCCGAAGGCCGCGTCCTCGGCCTCGAGGTCCCGACCTTCGTCACCCTCGAGATCGTCGAGACCCGGCCGTCGGTCAAGGGCGGCTCGGTCACCTCGCGGACGAAACCGGCGACGCTCGTGACCGGCCACATCGTCCAGGTCCCCGAGTACATGTCGGCGGGCGAGAAGATCCGCGTCGATACGCGGACCGGTGAATACGCCTCCAAGGCCTAAAAATGGGGGCGTTTCTGACTTATTCATCCGTCTCCCGTTCATGTATTGAAAAATAAGTCGGAAGCGTCCCCATTTTCTCGATCTCTCTCATGAGAAACAAGGGCTATCACTACCCCGATCGGATCGGTGTCGAGGACGAAGGCCTGACAGTCCTGGCCTTCTACTCATCGCGCTACCTCCATTCGACCGGGGCCGAATGGCGGCTCAGGATCGAAGCCGGCGACGTCGTTCGGAACGGCCTTCCGGCCGGGCCCGACGATATCCTGCGCCGCGGCGACACGCTCGTCTATTTCCGCCGGCCCTGGGAGGAGCCCGAAGCGCGGACGGATTTCGCGAACCTGTACGAGGACGAGGACGTCCTCGTCCTCTCGAAGCCCTCGGGCCTGCCCGTCCTCCCCGGCGGGTTCTTCCTGGAGACGACGCTCCTCCATCTCGTCCGCGAGCGCTACGGGGCCGGCTGCTCGCCCCTCCATCGCCTCGGCCGCGGCACCTCGGGCGCGATCCTCTTCACCCGGAACCCCCGGGTCGCTCGCATCCTGGCCCGGGCCATGTTCGAGCGGCGCATCCTCAAGGTCTATCTGGCCCTGGCTTCGGGGACCGCGATGCCCGACGCGTTCACCGTCGACGCCGCGATCGGGCCCGTGCCGCACTCGCTCCCGGCGACGGTCAACGCCTTCCGTCCGGACGGCCGCCCTTCGACGAGCCACGTCCGGGTCCTCCGCCGCTTTCCCGAACGGAACGCCTCTCTCGTCGAAGTGACCATCCCCACGGGCCGGCCGCACCAGATCCGCATCCATCTCGCCTATGCCGGCTACCCGCTCGTGGGCGATCCCCTCTATCAAACCGGCGGCCTGCCGCGCACGGACGGCATCGACGACGAATGGACGACGACCCCAGGCGCGACCGGCTATCTCTTGCATTCCTGGAAGATCGGCTTTCCCCATCCGGTGAGCGGTGCCGTTATCGAGGTCGTCAGTCCTCCGCCGGCCGCCCTCGACCCGGGCCGGACCTAGGACCCGGACCGGGTTGCATTTGCCCTGCCCGAGGAAGAAAATAGGCCCCGCTCCGTCCCAAGGAGTGGAAATGTCTGACGAGGAGGCGCCGTGAAGGAAGCCCGGCGTGGGTGGATCATCCGACTTCCCCTTTCCCTGCTCCTCGTCCTGGCCTTCGTTCCCGCCTGCGTCCGCTATCATCCGCGTCCCATCGCGCCGGCCGCGACCATGGCCGATTTCGAGGCCCGCGGGCTCGATTCGTCCGAGCTCGGCCGGTTCCTAATCGCGAACAAAGAGACCGAAACCTGGCCTCCCGCCGTTTGGGACCTCAAGACCCTGACTCTGGCCGCGCTCTATTATCATCCGGACATGGATATCGCCAGAGCCCAATGGGGCATCGCCCAGGGCGGGCGGATCACGGCCGGGGAGAGGCCCAATCCGACCCTGACTCCCTCAATGGGTTACAACACGACCTCGCCCCGGAGCGAGGTGACGCCGTGGATCCCGGAGGTCGCGCTCGAGCTGACCGTCGAGACCGCCGGCAAGCGCGGCATCCGCATCGCCGCGGCCCGGCACCTGGCCGAATCGGCGCGCTGGCAGATCTATGCCGCCGCGTGGAACGTTCGCAGCCGGCTCCGTGTCGCGCTGCTCGACGTCTATGCGGCGGGCCAAAGGGCGGAACTCATCGGCGAACAGGAGAAGCTCCAAACCGAGCTCGTCCGTCTCCTCGAGCTCCAGAAGGACGCGGGCGAGGTCTCGGTCTACGACCTGACCCAGGCCCGTTTGGCCCTCGACACGGTCCGGCTCGAGAGGATCGAGGCCGGGCGGCTCAAGGAAGAGGCCCTTTCCGTTCTGGCCTCGGCGCTCGGCCTGTCCCGGGGCGCTCTCGAGGGCGTAAGCTTCTCTTTCGAGAGCTTCCGCCGGGCCCCTCAGCCCGACCTTCCTGCCGGCGAGATCCGCCGCCAGGCCGTCGTCAACCGGGCGGACATCAGGGCCGCGCTGGCCGCTTACGAAACCAGCCAGATGGCCCTCAAGCTCGAGGTCGCCAAGCAGTATCCCGATCTCGTCTTTGGCCCGGATTACCAGCTCGACCAGACCGACAGCAAATGGACGCTCGGCCTGGGCATCACCCTGCCGATCCTTAGCCGGAACCGCGGTCCTATCGCCGAGGCCGCGGCCGCCCGCGAAGAGAGTGCCGCCCGGTTCCTGGCGCTTCAAACCCAGGTCATCGGCGAGCTCGACGCCGCGATCCAGGACGTCCGGGCCGCCGTCGAGAAGTCCCGCACGGCCGAGGACCTGCTCGCCCACCTCACGGAACAGGCGCGGCTGGCCCGGACGGAGCGGGAACTCGGCGAGATCTCCAAGCTCGAGCTCCTCGGGATCGAGATCGAGCTCAACGCCGGGGCCCAGGCCTGGGTGGAGTCCCTCCATCAGGCCCAGGCCGCGGTCGGCCGGCTCGAGAACGCGGCCCAGAGCCCGCTCGACGTCAAGGACTGGATAACAACGATGGCCCGTCCGCCGGCCGGCCCGGAGAAGGAGAACAAGGATGACTAAGCGCCAGATCACGACCGGCCTCGTCGCTCTGGCGGCCGTCGCCGCGGCCGTCCTTCTGATCAAGGTCCTCGGGCCCAAAGGCGGAGAGGAGGAGGAGATCGCGACGGACGTCGGCGTCCACGTCGGCAAGATCGTCCGGACGACCCTCCACCGTTACGTCACGGCCTACGGCACGGTCGAGCCGGAGCCTCCCGGCGAGGGGCGGCCCGCCGGTGGCGCCCAGGTCTCCGCCCCGGTCGGCGGGATCCTGACCGAGATCGCCTGCGTGGAGGGCCGCTCCGTCGAGCGCGGCGCGCTCCTCTTCCGTCTTGACACGCGCCTCGCCGAAGTGGCCGTCGCCAAGGCCGAAAAAGAGCTTCTGGCCGCCGAGCAGACGTACGAACGCCAAAAGAAGCTCCTGGCCGTTGATGGGACATCTCAAAAGAACTTCCAGGAGGCCGAGCTGGGATTAGCCACGGCCCGGAGCGTCCTTGCTGCGGCCCGCACCGAGCTGGCCCTGCTCGAGATCCGGGCCCCGCTCGCGGGGACGGTCGTCCGCATCGCCGCCCGGATCGGCCAGGCGGTCGAGCCGAACGCGGTCCTGGCGGAAGTCCTCGCCCTCGACCGCCTCGTCGTCACGGCCCAGGTCCCCAGCCGTGACGCCGCCGAACTCAAGGCCGGGCAGCCCATCGTATGGGGCGAGGGGGACGCCGCCGGCGGGTCCGTGCTCGTCGTCGGGCGGGACATCGATCCCACGACCGACACCGTGCTCGTCCGGGCTTCGCTGCCGGCCGGCGCGGGGCTGCGGCCCGGCCAGTTCCTGACGGTCCGGATCGTGGCCGGAGAGCGCCGAGACATCTTGGCCGTCCCGGAAGAGAGCCTGATCGCGGATTCCGTCGGCGGGACCAACGGCTGGATCGTCCTCGTCGAAGGCTCCCAAGCCGTCCGGAAGGGCGTTCAAGCGGGATTCCGCGAGGGCGGCCTGGCCGAGGTCGAGGGCGAAGGCCTGAAGGAAGGACTGGCCATCGTCACGACCGAAGCGTATAGCATCGTCGGCCCCACGAAGATCCACATCGTCGATACCCCGTAGATCCCATGCGCAAAGACGCCGCCACCGGTCCCTTCGCGACCCGCCACGCCATGCCCGTCGTGTTCGTCAGCTTGGCGCTTTGCCTGGCCGGCGTCTTCGCCGCCCTGACGCTCTCGTCGTCGGTCTTCCCGCAGACCAACTTCCCCCGGGTCGTCATCTTGGTCGACAACGGTGTCATGCCGGCCGACGAGATGACGGCCACTGTTACTCGCCCCATCGAAGAGGCGATAAAGGATATCCGGGGCGTCGCCAAGATCCGCTCGACGACCGGGCGCGGATCGGCCGAGATCAGCGTGTTCTTCAATTGGACCGTCGACATGGTCCAATCGGAGCTTTACGTCCTGAGCCGGCTGTCGCAGGCCCAGGCGTCGCTGCCTCCGACCGTCGAATCCTCGGTGTTTCGCCTGACCTTCTCGGCCTTCCCCATCCTCGGCGTCAGCCTCACGAGCCGCTCGCGCGGCATCATCGAGCTCTGGGAAGAGGCGCGCTACGATCTCAAGCTCCGCTTCCTCCGCATCCCCGGGGTCGCGCGCGTCGACCTCGTCGGGGGCCGCACGCCCGAATACCACGTCGTCGTCGACCCGCTCCGCCTGGTCGCCGCCGGGCTCACATTCGCCGAGGTCTCCGAGGCCTTGGCCAGCAACAACCTCGTGGCCTCCGCCGGGATGCATGAAGAGAACCACGCCCTTTATCTGACGACCGTCGACGGGCGCCTGCGTTCCGTCCGCGACATCGAGGACCTGCCCCTCAAGGTCGTCGCCGGGCATCCGGTCCTCGTCCGCGACGTCGCCCGGGTCGAGCGGGGGCCGGAGCCGGTCTTCAATATCGTGACCGCCGACGGGGAGAACGCGGTCCTGCTCAACATCCGCAGCCAGCCCGAAGGGAGCACGCTCGCGATCGCCAAGGCCGTGAAAGCGCAGCTGGCGGAGCTCCGGCGCGAGCTGCCGCCCGACATGAAGCTCGCCTTCTTCTACGACCAATCGGAGATCGTCCGGGCCTCGGTCGCCAGCGTCTGGGAGGCCATCCTGTTCGGCCTGGCCCTCTCCGTGCTCATCCTCTATCTGTTCTTGAAGGAATGGGAGACGACGTGGGTCGCGACGCTGGTCATTCCGGTCACGGTGCTGATCACGCTGCTGGCGATGAAGGCGGCCGGCCTGAGCTTCAATCTCATGACCCTGGGAGGCATCGCCGCGGCGATCGGCCTCGTCATCGACGACGCCATCGTCGTCGTCGAGGCCATCCATACGAAGCGGCGGTCCGGCCGCGACCGGCTGGCGGCGGTCCGCGAAGCCCTGGGCGAGATCGTCCGGCCGCTCATCGGCTCCACCTTGACGCCCGTGGTCGTGTTCATCCCCCTGGCCTTCCTCCAGGGGATCACCGGCGTCTTCTTCCGGGCCCTGGCCCTGACCATGGTCGTCGCCCTCCTGACATCGCTGGCCTTGGCCGTGACCCTGACGCCCGCCTTGGCCGTCCGCTTACTGCGGGCCGGTGGCGGATCCCCGGAGACGCCTCGCGAGGACCGGGGCGGGCCGGTCCTCCGGAGAATCATCGGCGTCTACGAACGGGCGGTCCGGGCGGCGCTCCGGAGGCCTTGGGTCGTGATCGGCCTCTGCGGCGTTGTGCTCGTTCTCGCCGTCCTTTTTTATCAGGGGCTCGAGAGCGAATTCCTCCCGCCCATGGACGAAGGCGGCTTCGTCATCGATTATTTCACTCCCCCCGGAACGAGCCTGGCGGAGACCCATCGGCAGCTGCTCGAGGCGGAGAGGATCCTCCGGACCCTGCCGGAGCTGGAGAGCTATTCGCGCCGCACCGGCGCGCGCCTGGCGCTGTCCATCGCCGAACCGAACACGGGGGATTTCCTGGTCAAGCTGAAGCGGGACCGCAAGCGGAAGACCGAGGAGGTCATCGCGGACCTGAGGAAGAGGTTCAACCAGGCGCTGCCGGGAGTGACATGGGAGTTCCCCGGCATCCTGGGCGACCTGATCGGCGATCTCATGTGGGCCCCCCAGCCGATCGAAGTGAAGCTGTTCTCGACGGACCAGGCCTGGCTCGAGAAGAAAGCGCCGGAGGTAGCCGGGGCCATCGGCAACATCCCGGGGGTCGTGGACGTCTTCGACGGGCTGGTCTATACCGGGCCGACCATCAGTCTCAGGCCCCGTTCGCCGGGCGCCCAGCGCTACGGCCTGACCGCCTCCGACATCGCGGCGGCGGTCAATACGGCCATGCTCGGAACGACCGCCTCGTCCGTCCTCGAAGGCGACCGGGTGGTCGAGATCCGGGTCAAGGGCGAGCCGGCCGGCGTCGATAAGCTGGAGAAGCTCCGCCACCTGCCGCTCCGGACGCCCGACGGGACGTTGGTCCAGCTCTCCCAGGTCGTCGATGTCCGGGAGGAGCCCGGTCAACTCGAGCTCCGCCGCGAGGATTGGCGACAGGACGTCGCCGTCACGGCCAGGCTCGAAGGCCGCGATATGGGCAGCGCCATGGCCGAGATCCGCGCCGTCCTCGCCAAGGACGCGTCCATCCCGCCGCGAACCATCGAATACGGCGGCCTTTACGAGCAGCAGCAGGAATCATTCCGCAATCTGGTCATCGTCCTGCTGATGGCCGTGGTCTTCGTATTCACGGTCCTCCTCGTCGAGTTCGGGTCGTTCGCCGAGCCCTTGGCCATCGTGTTCGGGGCGGTCCTGGCCATGTTCGGCACGGTCCTGGCCCTCTGGATCACAGGTACGTCTCTCAACGTCGTGTCGCTGCTGGGGGCCATCATCGGGATCGGCATCGTGGCCAAGAACGGCATCCTGATGCTCGACTTCGTCAAGGAGCTCCGGACGCAGGGGCTCGACCTGGCCGAGGCGCTGGTCCGTTCGGGCCGGCGCAGGCTCCGGCCGGTCCTGATGACCTCCTTGGCCGCCGCGCTGGGGATGCTGCCTCTGGCTTACGGTATCGGTTCGGGCGCCGACATGCTGAGGCCCCTGGCCATCGCCGTCATCGGGGCCCTGTGCATCTCCGTTCTGCTGTCGCTTGTCGCCACGCCGACGATCTACTACCTGATGACGCGCCGGCGCAGGACGGGCTGACCTATTTCCCGAATTCCAGGACCATGAACGATCCGGGGACCACCGCCGGCCGCGGCCGGGGCTGTTCCGCCGTCGGCGCGGGCGTCGGGCCGTATTCCGCCGTCACCACGAAAACGTGGTGGGTCTTGGGATCGAGCTCCATCGTCCGGGCGCCGCGGGCCGTGGGCACGGTCTCGGCAACCTCGTACTTGTCGGCCGAGATCTGACGGACGACGGTCAAGGTCCCTTCGCCGTTCGAAGCGAACACGAGCTTCGTCCCGGGGTCGTAGCGGACCGCGTCGGGGCCGCCGCCGATGTCGACCGTCCCGACGACCTTGTCCGTCGCGGCGTCGATGGCCGTCGCGTTCGCCGTCCGGCCGTTGAAGGTGAACACGCGGCCCGAGAAGGCATCGTACATGACGGAGTCCGGGTTCTGGCCGGAGGAGGGGACCTCCGTCAGGAGCTGGCGCGTCTTCAGGTTGAACACGGAGACGCTGTTGCCCCGTCCGTTGGAGATGTACCCCCGGTTCTTTTCCGGCGCGAAGGCCACGCCGTGGACGCCCTTGAGCCCGGAGATGGGCTCGCCCTTGACGCCGGTCGCGACGTTCAGGACCTCGACGGCGTTGCCGTGGGTCACGTAGAGCAGGCGCGTCCGGCCGTCCAGGGCCATGTAATCCCAGCCGCCCTCGCCGCCGAGGACGTGTTTCTTGAGAAGATGATAGCCCGCCGCCTTCGGCGCCTGGGGCGCCGCGGCGACCGCCATAACCAGAGCCAGACCAAACACGAGTCCGATCCGCGCTTTGTTCATTGTTGCTGACCTCGCTTTCGAGCTATTCTAATCCTATTTTTCGCGTTTGTCCTGTCCCCTCCGGGATCGCTTTCCGGTCTCCTATTTTGTCCCGAAGTACCAGACGAACTTGACCATGGTCACGGTCGTGTTCATCCGCCAACGACGCGGGTCGAGGGTGTCGCCGAACTGGTTGAAGACAACGTAGAGGTAGGCGCCGGGCTTGGGGATCCAGGTGATCCGGACATTGAAGAGGATCTCGTCGTCGTCGTTGTTCCACTGGCCGAAGACGGACCCGTACAGCCGGGGCGTGAGGGACAGGTTCAACCGGCCCACGACCTCGTCGATGGAGAAAGCCCCGGCGGCCAGCCGGATGTCCGTCCGGGCGTAATCGGCGCTGGCGCTGAAGTGCCGGCTGGGCTTCCAGGCCAGCTGGGCTTCGTATTCCGCGCTCGAACCCGTGTAGAACTCCCCCCAGTTGATCCCCGCCGCCGCGACGAGGGGCCGCCCCTCGAACGACTCGAACTGGAGCTCGAGACGGTCCGACCAGTAACGTCCCGCCGGGATGACGAACCCATCGCGGATCTCGAAGTCCTCGGTCAAGTTCTCGGCGTCGCGCTGAAGGTTGAACTCGAAGGCCTCTCCGCTCTTGAGCTCGACGCCGAGCGGCCGGATCTCCACGTACGCCGATTGCAGAGCGTGGGTCACGTCGTCGATGTAGTAGCTGAGCTCGAACGGCTTGAGGTCCATCTGACGGATCCAAGGGAGGAACTTCGGCCGGGGGCCGAACGAGAGCTCCGAGCTGAAGACCTGGTAGCTCGTCCGGCTGAGGAAGCCGACCTCGGGATTGAAGCCGAGGCCGGCCCGTTCCCAGGACGCGCTGAAATCGACGAGGTCATTGGGATAATTGATAAAAAGGCGATGGGCCGTTCCCGTGGCGTCTGCAACGCCGGATGTGTAGGTCGCGGCGAACGCTCCGCCCAACTGGAAGGTCTTGTCGCCGAAGAGTTTCGAGGTCGAGAACAGCGCGTCGACGCCGCCGGTCCCGTTGAAGTGGCCGGGCTGGAAGGAGCCGACGGCCAGGGCGCCTATCGAGGACTCCTCCCCGAGGTCTTGCTTCACCCGGACCAGCGAGAAATTCGTCGAGTTGGAGATCGCCGTCCGGCCCGTCTGGAGGCTCATGACCCCGAGCGTCGTGCCGCCCATTTTTCCGAGGAACCGGGCTCCGCCGAGGATCGCGGCCTCTTGTCCCTGGACGCTGCCGATCCGCCGGCTGTAGAACGGTTGGGCCCGGCCGAGAGAGAAATCGAAGAAGGTCCTGCCCTCGAGGAAGAACTGGCGTTTTTCCGGATAAGAGATGGAGAAACGGGTCAGGTTGACGATCATCTGATCCGATTCGACCTGGGCGAAATCGGGATTGACGGTGAAGTCCATCTTGACCGTGGGATTGACGAGATAGCTGAAATCGAGCCCGATGGCGCCGCGGGTGAAGGCCTTCGCCCCCCGCTCATTCTCCAGCCCGCCGACGGCGTAAGGACGGAATTCGAAGACCCTCGTCCGGGCCAGGTCCCGGAGCGCTTCCAAGGTCCCGGCCCGGCTGATCTGCCGGAGGCTGACGTCGCGCGACCAGCCCTGCCAGCGGACCTGCTCCCGCTTGTGGCGGATATCCCGCTCGAAATTGATGCCCCAGGTCTGTTCCTTGGCCGCGCTGAACTTCAGTGTGGAAAAGGGGATCCTGATCTCCGCGAACCAACCTTGATCGGTCCGGGTGGCCGCGGCATACCAGACGCCGTTCCAATCGCTGTTCGACTTCCTCCCGTTGTCCTGGATCAGGGCGTCCGCCTGGGAGGCGTTGGGATTGACCGCGAAATAATACGCGTTCCGGCGGTCGGCGTAGGTGTCGATGACGATCTGGACATTGTCGTCGCTGTCCGTATCGAAATCCCACTTCATCCGTTGGGCGACGATCTTCGCCGCTTCGCGGTCGAAGCACCAGAGGCCGATGAACAGGTCGGTCGCATTGTGGAGGACCGCGACCTCGGTCCTCTCCGTGGCGGGGGCGTTCTCCTCAAGCTCACGCTGGGTGAAATTGGAGATGTGCGGGGCCTTGGCCCATTCCGGTTCGTCCAAGACGCCGTCGAGCTTGATGGGGGAACCGATCTTCAGGGCCGTCAAGACATCCGGTTGACTGCGCTGTGCTTGAAGGGGCAGGCCGCCCAGGAAACAGACGAGGACGGCGAGCCCAAGCGTGATCGGTCTGTTCATGCGTGTCGGCGGGGCCAACCGGTCTGTCCTTGCGTCACCTCGGCCTAGCGGCGTCCGGGGAACGAGACCATGATCCCGATCTCCGGGGCCCAGCCCGCGGCCTTGGAGGTCAGGCCAAAAGCGTTGTTGATCTTGAACCGGACCGTCTCGCTCAGCCAGAGCTGGAACTCGGAGATGAACTCGATCTCGTCCTGGGTCCCTTCGACGCCCGCATAGACGCAGAGGCTTTTTGACAAGCGCTTGTAGTATTCGACGGCGTATTCGCCGAGATCGAAGACCCCGCCGGCCTGTTCGACGGCCGCCCGGACGGTGATCGTGCCCCATCGGAAGCCTTTGATCATGCCCACCCCGGCCTTGGTCTCGAGGTCCGGCGTCCCGATCAGGTACTTCGTCTTATGATGGGGCAGAACGACCTCGCCGTAGCTGAAGAACCCCGGCCGCCGGTCGGTTTCCTTCGACCACATCCAGCGCAGCTCGGCCTGGACGTCGCCCAAGCCTTTTTCGGACAGCTTGTCGGGCATCCCCGAGAGATCGCCGGGCGACCTCACGAGAGAAGCGCGGGTCATGGCCGCCTCCATCTCGACGGCCAGCCTGTCCGACAGCCCGTAGGCCAGAAAGATCAGCCATTCGCTCTCCCGGTAGCGGCCGCGAAAGTCCTGGTCGAGGGTGAACCCGAATTCATTGGGGCTGTATTCGTAGTTGTTGTCCAGATAGAACTCGAAGAATGGATAGGCGATCCATTCTCCTTTTTGGACGTAGGTCCCGAACATCGAGGTCGGGACGCCCGGCCCCCGGTCCTTCAAATAGAATGGACGATCTTGAGCGGTTGCCGGCTGAGCCGTCAAAACGACGCTCAGGACGACAGCTCCGGCCAGAGCCCACAGGGCACACGTTGTTCTCATGCGATCCTCCTTAGACATGAGATTCTCCCTTATCTCGAACTCCCATCACTGGATGGTCTTGCCGCCCGCATCGATCGTCACGCTCTTGGTCTTGCCGCCGACCTGGATCTGCAGCTCGAAGAGTCCTTGGCCGTTCCTGAACTCGATGTCATAAAGGGCGATCCCGGCTTCCTTCTCGACGTCCATCCTGTCGATGACAGCCCCCGGGCAATTCGCCCCGGCCGCCTGGGCGACCGCCGGGCGCATCTTGATCTCGGCTTTGGCCCGTTCCTGCGCTGCCCGTCCGGTCTGAGCCGCCGGAGCGCTGGCGCTCAAGACCAGAAGAACCGCCAAAATGCGTCTCATGAGAACCCCGGGTGAGTCATGATCGGGTCATGCGCGGGAGGACGAGGCGGAACGTGCTGCCACGGCCCTCTTGGCTTTCGAGCTCGATCCGGCCGCCGTTCACCTCGATGGCCCATTTGGCGATGGCCAGTCCCAAGCCCGCCCCGCCCGCCCGGGACGATCGGCTC
>CAYOYQ010000033.1:0-19242 GCA_964408215.1 uncultured Eubacteriales bacterium | reverse complement strand
ACGCGGCCCGGCTGAACTTTTCCAATGTCGGGTTCAGCCGCCCTCCTCGCCGCTCGGATGCGGCCTAACTGGGAACACCCCTGCGCGGAGCGGATTCCTTAATGACGATCCCCCTCAACTCCAACTTCCGCAGCCTCGCAGCGTTCATTTTGAACAATTCTGCAGGATCGCTTGGCGGCTATTGTCATCGGGGAGCGCGTCCCTTAGAATGGGCAGCGGAATGCTCGAGGATACGATCATCGCCAGGGCGACGCCGCCGGGCTTCGGCGGCTTGGGGATCGTCCGCATCAGCGGCAGGAAGGCGCTGGCCGTGGCCGGCCGGATCTTCGAAGCCAAGGTCGGGAGGAAAAAGCCTTTCCCGGCGCGGAAGCCCGTGTTCGGGACGATCCGCGATCCGCGGGGGGGCCTGGCGCTCGACGAAGCATTCCTAACATATTTCAGGGCGCCCCGGTCCTACACCCGGGAAGATGTCGTCGAGCTGAGCGTCCACGGCAGCCCGGCCGTCCTCGAGGCGATCCTCGCGCTGGGCGTCAAGGCGGGGGCCCGGCTGGCCCGGCCCGGGGAATTCACCCTGAGAGCTTTCGTCAACGGCCGGCTGGACATCATCCAGGCGGAAGCCGTCAACGACCTCATCCGGTCCGTCTCCCTCGACCAGGCCCGGATCGCGTCGAGGCAGCTCGCGGGGAGCCTGTCGCGCCGCATATCCCGGCTCCGGGCGAAGCTCGTCTCCGTTCAATCCGGGGTCGAAGCCGGGCTCGAATTCCCCGGGGAAGGGCTTCGGACGGGACCCGCGGCCACGAGAAAGGCCCTGACCGTGCTCATCGCCGAGTTCGAGCGCCTGGTCGCGAGCTTCGATGCCGGCCGGCTCGTCCGGGAGGGCGTGACTCTGGCCATCACCGGGCGAACGAACGTCGGAAAATCGACCCTTTTCAACGCCCTTCTCGAGGACGAGCGGGCCATCGTGACCCCTTTCCCCGGGACGACCAGGGACTTCCTCCGGGAAACGCTCCTTCTCCAGGGCACAGTCTTCAACCTTGTCGACATGGCCGGGATGGGGCGAGCCACCCATCCTATCGAGAAGCGGGGTATCGCCATGGGGCGGAAGATCGCCCGCGAGGCCGACGGCTTGATCGTCGTCCTCGACGCCTCGAGAGGATGGAGCGCGGAGGACGAAAGGCTCCTCAAGCGATTCCGGGACAAGAGATCGGTCATCGTCATCAATAAGACGGACCTGCCGCGGAAGCTCGATAAAAACAAGGTCGCGGCCCTGGCCGGGGCGAGTCCCATGCTCGAGATCTCGGCGCTCAAGGGGAAGAACCTCGACCCCTTGCGGCGGATGCTCAGCGCGCGTTTCTCTCCCCGGCCTCAGGCCGAGGAAGAAACCATCCTGCACGAGCGGCAGAAGGACCGTCTTCAAGCGATCCTCGGGGCCCTGCGCCGGGCCGACGCGCTGCTGGCCGGCCACCACTCCGAAGAAATGCCGGCCGAGGAGATCCGGACCGCCATAGGGCTCATAGGGGAGCTCACGGGGGAGGTCCAGGCCGATGAGGTCCTGGCCGAGATCTTCGACCGCTTCTGTGTCGGGAAATAGGCATGGCCGCGAGCCCGGGGAGCGACTTCGACGTCATCGTCGTCGGGGCCGGCCACGCCGGTTGTGAGGCGGCCGCCGCGGCGAGCGCCATGGGTCTCCGGACCTCGCTCCTCACCATCCACCTCGAGACGATCGCCCAGATGAGCTGCAATCCGGCCATCGGCGGCCTGGCCAAGGGCCATCTCGTCCGCGAGATCGACGCCCTGGGGGGACTGATGGGGACCCTGGCCGACGAGACCGGTATCCAGTTCAGGCTGCTCAACAGGAGCCGGGGCGGGGCCGTCCAGGCCCCCAGGGCCCAGTGCGACAAGGCGGCCTACCGTTTGGCTATGAAGAACCGCCTGGAGAGAATGGAGAACTTGACCGTCTTCCAGGCCATCGTCGCCGAGGTCGTCGTCCGGAAAGGCGCGGCCGCCGGCGTGCGGACCCTGGACGGGACCTTCTTCCCGGCCAAGGCGGTCATAATCACCCCCGGGACGTTCCTCAACGGCACGATCCATATCGGGCTCCAAAGCTATCCGGCCGGCCGGGCCAACGAGCCGCCTTCGGTCGAGCTCGCCGAGGGGCTCAAGAGCCTGGGCTTCAGGATGCTCCGCTTGAAGACGGGAACGCCCATGCGCTTGGACCGGGCGACGATCGACTGGGCGGCCTTCTCCCCTCAGCCGGGGGACGACGAGCCCGTCCCGTTCTCTTACAGGACGCGCGGCCCCCTCGAGAACAAGGTCACCTGTTATTCCGGCTATACAAACGCCGCGACTCACGCCGTTATCAGAGGGAATCTAGACAAGTCGCCGCTCTTCCAGGGCAAGATCAAGGGCATCGGACCCCGGTACTGCCCGTCAATCGAGGACAAGGTGGTCAAGTTCCCGCACCGGGCCCGTCACCAGTTCTTCCTCGAGCCCGAGGGCCTCGAAACGATGGAAGTCTACGTCAACGGACTCTCCTCGAGCCTGCCCTATGACGTCCAGCGTCGGTGCCTGGCGACGATCCCCGGGCTCGACCGGGCCAAGATCCTGAGGCCGGCCTACGGCATCGAATACGACGCCGTCTCCCCGACCGAGCTCCTTCCCACCCTGGAAACCCGCCGGGTCCCGGGGCTCTATCTGGCCGGGCAGATCAACGGCACCTCCGGCTACGAGGAAGCGGCGGCCCAAGGGCTCATGGCCGGGATCAACGCTTCCCTGGCCATCAAGAAGAAAGCGCCCTTCATACTTCGCCGGGACGAAGCCTATATCGGGGTCCTTATCGACGACCTGGTCTCGAAAGGGGTCGATGAGCCCTACCGGCTCTTCACTTCCCGGGCCGAATACCGCCTGCTGCTGAGGGTCGACAACGCCGACCTTCGCCTGATGGGCCGCGGCCGGGAGCTGGGCCTTGTTCCCGATGACGTCTGGGCGGACCATGTCGCCAAGAAGGAGCGCATCCTCCAGGTCACGGCCTTCCTCGAGAAGAACAGGATCCGGACGGATTCCGGGGACACCGTTTCTTTGGCCGAGTACCTGAAAAAGCCTGAAATCCGGCTCAAGGATGTGCTAGAATATGGCCGATTCCAAGGATCCTTGAGCGATGAGGAAACAAGGTTCGTCGAGTCCGAAACGAAATATGCAGGCTACATCCGGAAGCAGGAAAAGGAGATCGCCAAGGCCGCGAGGACGGATTCGATGAAGATTTCCGGGAGCTTCGATTATCGCCAGGTCCCCGGATTGACCCGGGAAGTTGTTGAAAAATGCGGGAAGCTCAGGCCGGCGACGCTCGGCGAGGCCAGGCGAATCCCCGGGATGACGCCGGCGGCCGTCCAAAATATCGGCCTGTATCTGGAGATCAGGCGGAAAAAGCGGGCTGCCAAGCCCCCCGTTCCACGTGAAAATGGGCCTGACAATGAATAAGGTCATGGCCGTCGCCAACCAGAAAGGCGGGGTTGGAAAGACGACCACGGCCATCAACCTTTCCGCCTGCCTGGCGCTTAAGAACAGACGGACACTCCTCGTCGATTTCGACCCGCAAGGCATGTCGACGTTGGGGCTGGGCAAGCCCAAAGAAGCCGGCAAGGGGATCTACCAGGCCCTGATGAACGGCCGGGACCTCATGGATTGCGTCCTCGGGACAGAGCTCGAGAACTTCTATCTCTGTCCTTGTTCGCCGGAGCTCGCGGGCGTCGAGGCCGAGCTTTACGCCGCCGACCGCCGCGAGAAGCGGCTGATCGACGCCGTCGAAAAGGCGCGCCGCTATTTCAATTACATCATCATCGACTGTCCGCCCTCGCTCGGCTTCCTGACGATCAACGCCCTCTCGGCGGCCGATTCGCTGGTCATCCCCGTCCAGACCGAGTTCTTCTGCATGGAAGGGATCCCGGACCTCTTTCAGACCCTGGAAACCGTCCGGACTTATTTCAATCCCAAGCTGGCTGTCGAGGGCATCCTGCTGACGATGTTCGACGAGCGCACGAATCTCTCCAAACAAGTTGCCGAAGAGATTCGTAAATCGTTGAAAAATATAATGTTTGATACTGTGGTCCCGCGCAGCGTCCGCCTCGCGGAAGCGCCCAGCTTCGGCCGGCCCATCGTTCTCTACGACATCAAGTCCAGAGGCGCCGAAGCCTATCTCAATCTCGCCGAGGAGATCATCCGCCGATGAACAAGAAAGCGTTGGGCAAAGGCCTGGGGGCGTTCATCCCCGAAGAGTTCGGCATCCTGAAGGACGAGCGGTTCGCCGAGATCGAGCTCGAGGAGATCAAGCCCAATCCGTTTCAACCCCGAATGAAGTTCGACGACGAAACGATCGACGAGCTGGCCCAATCCATCAAGGAGTCCGGCATCGTGCAGCCGGTCATCGTGACCCCCGAGGCGGACCATTACAAGATCATCGTCGGCGAGCGGCGCTGGCGCGCGGCGCAGAAGGCCGGGCTGCGTAGGATCCCCGTCCTCATCCGCAACATCCCCAAGGACAAGGAGCTCGAGGTCTCGCTCATCGAGAACATCCACCGCGAGGAGCTCAACGCCCTGGAGATCGCCCACGCTTACCAGCGGCTCGTGGACGACTTCGGCTATGCCCAGCACGAGCTCGCCGACAAGGTCGGCAAGGACCGCAGCTCGGTCGCGAACTACATCCGGCTGCTTAAGCTGCCCCAGGAGATCCAGGACCGCCTGGTCGCGGGAGAGATCACCATGGGGCACGCCCGCGCCCTGCTGGCCCTGGAGGAAACGGCGACCCAGCTCTACGCCTGCCGCCAGGTCATCGACCGCAGCCTGTCCGTCAGGAACACCGAAGCCCTGGTCAACCGGCTCAAGAAGAAGGCGCCGCGCACGCAGCGGAGCCTGGCCGATCCCGACCTGCACGCGCTGCAGGAGGAGATGCTCAAGTGCCTCGGGACGAAGGTCCTCGTCACCGGCAGCCGGAACAAGGGCGTCGTGAAGATATATTATTTCTCCCTGGACGACCTCAACAGGATCTATGACCGGGTCAAAGGAGCAAGCTCATGAAAGACAGACCTCGAGAGCTGAACGAGACCAAGCTGGCCGGGCTCATCGACATGGAGTCGGAGTTCAAGGGCGAGCTGACCTTCAAGGGATCGTTCCGGATCGAAGGGACCTTCAAGGGGACGATCGCCTCGGACTCCCTCCTCGTCGTCGGCGAGCGCGGCAAGGTCGAGGCCGACGTCAAGGTCGGGAGCCTCGTCATCAACGGCGAGATCCGCGGCACCCTGCAGGCGACCGAAAGGATCGAGGTCCACGACAAGGGCCGCGTCTTCGGGACGCTCATCACGCCGACCCTCGTCGTCGAGGAAGGGGCCTATCTCGAAGCCACCTGCCAGACCAAGGGCGCGCCCGCGCCCCGCGCCGCCGCGGAACCGGCCCAGGGCTGAGCCGGACGCCGGACGCGCGCCCGTCGCCGCCGCGGGTTTTCTCCGCTTGAGCGCGGCCGGGGCGCGGGATATAATCGGGGGAGACTCGTCCCAGGATCCGTGAGCACATGAGCAAGTACATCTTTATCACCGGCGGCGTCATTTCCGGATTGGGCAAGGGCATCGCGGCGGCCTCGATCGGCCGCCTGCTCGAAAGCCACGGCTATCGCATCACCATCCAGAAGTTCGACCCCTATCTCAACGTCGACCCGGGGACGATGAGCCCGTTCCAGCACGGGGAGGTCTACGTCACGGACGACGGCGCCGAGACCGACCTCGACCTCGGCCATTACGAGCGTTTCACGTCGACGAAGACGACGCGGGCCCACAACTGGACGGCCGGGAAGATCTACGAGACGATCATCCGCAAGGAGCGGAAGGGCGATTACCTTGGCAAGACCGTCCAGGTCATCCCCCACGTGACCGACATGATCAAGTCGGCCGTCGAGTCCGTGGCCGACGATAACGATATTGTTATCTGCGAGATAGGCGGAACCGTCGGGGACATCGAAAGCCAGCCGTTCCTCGAGGCCATCCGCCAGATGCGCCTCGCCCTGGGGAGCGACCGGACCCTCTTCATCCATCTCACGCTCGTCCCCTACCTCGGCATCTCGGGCGAGCTCAAGACGAAACCGACCCAGCACAGCGTCAAGGAGCTCCGGGCGATCGGCATCCAGCCCGACATCCTCCTCTGCCGCACGGCCCGCGACCTCACGGACGACCTCAAGTCCAAGATCGCGCTGTTCACCAACGTGCCGATCGACGCGGTCGTCACGGCCCGCGACGTCGACACGATCTACGAGATCCCGCTGAACTACGCGGCCCAGGGCCTCGACGCGACCATCCTCAAGATGCTGCGCCTGCCGCGCCGGAAGAAGAACCTGGCCGCGTGGGACGCGATGGTCGACCGGCTCAAGCATCCGAAGGACACGGTCGAGATCGGCCTCGTGGGGAAATACGCCGGCCTCCACGATTCCTACATGAGCCTCAACCAGGCCCTTATCCACGGCGGGCTGGCGAACAGGCTCTGCGTCAAGATCGACTGGATCGAGGCCGAGGCCCTGGAGAAGGAAGACCCGGGGAGGATCCTCGGCGCGAAGGACGGCATCCTTGTCCCCGGCGGCTTCGGCAAGCGGGGGATCGAAGGCAAGATCCGGGCCGTCACATATGCCCGCGAGAACAAGGTCCCGTTCTTCGGCATCTGCCTGGGCATGCAGTGCGCCTCGATCGAGTACGCCCGCTCGCTCGCCGGGCTGAAGAAAGCCAACAGCACCGAGTTCGTTCCGGACGCCCCGCACAAGCTCATCGTCCGCTGGCGCGAGCTGGCTCTGGACTCCGACATCGGCGGGACGATGCGGCTGGGGCAGTTCCGGTGCGAGCTCAAGAAGGGCAGCTTCGCCCACAAGGCCTACCGGGCCCAGCGGATCACCGAGCGGCACCGCCACCGCTACGAGTTCAACCCGGCCTACAAGGACGCCCTGGCCGACGCCGGCCTCGTCTTCTCCGGCATCAATCCGGACTACGGCCTCGTGGAGATCATCGAGGCCCCGGACCATCCCTGGTTCCTGGGCTGCCAGTTCCATCCCGAGTTCAAATCCAAGCCCCTGGCCCCGCACCCGCTCTTCAAGGCGTTCATCGGGGCGAGCTACGAGCGGCGCCGCCGGGAGGGACGGGCGGCCGGGCGGGCGTCCGCGGCGCGGGGCATGTAAAAGGACCCGATCAAGGAGGGCGAATTGGACATCAACCCCAAGATCTTCAGGGAATACGACATCCGCGGCATCGCCGGCCAGGACCTCGATGCCGCGGCCGTGGAGATCCTGGGCCGGGCCATGGGGACGTTCTTCCTCGGCCGCGGCCAGGGCGACGTCGCCGTCGGGCGCGACGTCCGCCTGAGCTCGCCCGCCTTCGCCCAGGCCCTTATCCGGGGGCTTCTCTCGACGGGTTGCGACGTCGCCGACCTCGGCATCGTGCCGACGCCGCTCCTTTATTTCTCGGTCTTCCATAAGAAGATCCCCGCCGGGGTGATGGTCACGGGATCGCACAATCCGCCCGAGCACAACGGCTTCAAGATGATGTCCGGCGAGGAGACCCTCTACGGCAAGACGATCCAGGCCCTCTACGAGATCGTCCGCAAGGGCGTCTTCCCGCGGGGCCAGGGCCGGGTCCGGGCGCTCGACATCATCCCCGAATATCAGGACTATGTCGCCGGCAACGTGCGCTTCGCCCGGCCGGTCAAGCTGGTCATCGACGCCGGCAACGGCACCGGCGGCGTCGTGGGCGTGCCCCTCTTCCGGCGGCTCGGGGCCGAGGTCACGGCCCTTTTCTGCGAGCCGGACGGGCGCTTCCCGAACCACCATCCGGACCCGACGCTCCCGGACGCGATGGCCAAGCTCGTCGCCAAGGTCCGGCAGACCGGGGCCGAGCTGGGTATCGCGTATGACGGCGACGCCGACCGGATCGGCGTCGTCGACGACTCGGGCCGGATCATCTGGGGCGACCAGCTCCTCATCGTCTTCGCCCGGGACATCCTGCCCCAGCGCCCCGGCGCGGCCGTCATCTCGGAGGTCAAGGCCTCCAAGGTCCTCTACGAGGAGATCCAGAGGCTCGGCGGGAAGCCGATCATGTGGCGGACCGGGCATTCGCTGATCAAGAAGAAGATCAAGGAGGAGAACGCGCCGCTCGCCGGCGAGATGAGCGGCCACATCTTCTTCAACGACCGCTGGTTCGGCTTCGACGACGCGATCTACGCCTCGGCCCGGCTGGTCGAGATCCTGTCACGCTCGAAGGCGAGGCTCTCGGCGACGATGGCCGGCCTGCCGAAGACCTCTTCGACCCCGGAGATCCGCATCTACGCCTCCGACGAGGTCAAGTTCAAGATCGTCGAAGAGGTCCGCCGCGAGCTGGCCTCGCGCCTCCCGGTCATAGACATCGACGGCGTCCGGGCCATCTACCCGGGCGGCTGGGGCCTCGTCCGGGCTTCGAACACGCAGGCGGTCATCGTCCTGCGCTTCGAGGCGGACACCGAAGCGGAGCTCGACGCGATCCAGAAGGACGTTCGCGGCGTCCTCCAGCGGGCGATCAACACGCTCGGGGCGGCATGAACGGACGCGACATCCGGGCGGTCATCCTGGCCGGAGGCCGCGGCACCCGGTTCTGGCCGCTCGGGCGGGAGGCCCGGCCGAAGCAGTTCCTGCGGATCGCCGGCCCCGACCCGATGCTCCTCGACACGGTTCGGCGCCTCCGGCCCCTCGTCCCGCCGCGGCGGATGACGCTCGTCGCCGACGCCGCCCAGACGAAAAAGGCCCGGGAGCTCTTGCCCCGCCTGGGTAGGGAGGCGTTCCTCGTCGAGCCCGAGGCCCGCAACACGGCCCCCGCGCTCATGCTGGCCACGGCCCGGATCTGGCTCGAGGATCCCGACGCGGTCGTGGCCGTGCTCCCCGCCGACCACCTCATCCGGGACAAGATCCGCTTCCGGCGCGTCCTCGGCGCCGCGGCCGAGGCCGCGGCCCGCGAAGACGCCCTGGTCGTCTTCGGCATCCCGCCGACGTATCCGGCGACGGGGTTCGGCTATATCCGCCACGACCGGTCGAAGGGGCGCCGCATCGGCGGGGTCGTCTTCTATCCCGCGGAAGCCTTCAAAGAGAAGCCGAACCTGGCCCTGGCCGACGAGTACCTGGCCTCGGGCGATTACGCCTGGAACTCGGGGATGTTCGTCTGGCGGGCCGGGGTCTTCGCCGCGAAGCTCGAGCGCTACGCTCCCGAGTGCGTCCCCGCGTGGAACGCCATGATCGAAGCGCTCCGGTCGGGGAGCGCCGCCAAGCTCCGGGCGGCCTTCGCCTCGGCCCCCGCCCTGTCCATCGATTACGCGCTCATGGAAAAAGCGCGGGGGATCCTCGTCACCGACGGGGATTTCGGCTGGTCGGACGTCGGCGCCTGGTCGACGCTCCTCGAGATCTGGCCCCGGGACAAACGGGGCAACGCCGCGCGCGGCGAGACCCTGGCTCTCAACTCCAGCGGCTGCCTCGTCTGGAACCCGGGCCGGCTGACGGCGCTGGTCGGCGTCCGCGACCTCATCGTGGTCGACGCCGGAGACGCCCTGCTCGTCTGCGACGCGGCCATGGACCAAAGGGTCAAGGAGATCGTCGAGGGCTTGAAGAAACGGAAAAAATATCGAAAATACGTGTAAGATAAGACCCCTCAGGAGGTGTCGAAGATGAAACAACGCATTCTCGTTCTCGCCCTGGCGGCGGCCGTGCTCACGGCCTTCGCCCTGGCCGGCGACGTCACCCTGGATGTCAAGGAGCACGTCCTCGGGAACGGCATGAAGATCCTGATGATCCCCAAGCCGGGTGTCCCGCGCGTCGTCTGCCACGTCTACTTCAAGGTCGGCTCGATCAACGAGCGGCCGGGCATCACCGGCAGCGCCCACGTCCACGAGCATCTGATGTTCAAGGGCACGGAGGTCATGGGCGTCACGGACTACGCCGCGGAGTCGAAAATCGACGCCGAGATCGACCGGCTCATGGGCCTCGTCTACCGCGAAAAGTTCTGGAAGGAGAACGGCGACGCGGCCAAGATCGCCGCCTGGCAGAAGCAGGTCGACGAGCTCGTCGCGGCCCAGAAGGCCTACATCATCAAGGACGACCTCTGGACCCAGTACATGAAGAACGGCGGCACCGGGCTCAACGCCTCGACCAGCCAGGAGACGACGGGGTATTACGTCACCCTGCCCTCGAACAAGGTCGAGCTCCAGATGCTGATGGAGTCCGACCGGATGATGAACGCCCGCTTTCGCGAGTTCTATTCCGAGAAGGACGTCATCATGGAGGAGCGGCGCCTCAGCGAGAACCAGCCGGGCTACCTTTTCGGCGAGCAGGTCGACGCCGCCTTCTTCACGGCCTCCCCGTATCATTGGGACGTCATCGGCTGGATGGACGACCTCCGGAAGATGACGAAAGAGGATCTGGTCGAGTTCCACAACACCTTCTACGTCCCGAACAACGCCGTGGCTATCTACGTCGGCGACTTCGACCCGAAGGCCGTCCTGGCCCTGGCCGAGAAGTACTTCGGGCGCATCCCCAAGGGGCCCGACCTCGAGCCCATCCGCACGGGCGTCCCGGCCCAATACAGCGAGAAGCGCTTCTCCGGCGAAGGGCCGGCCCCGACGAGCCTGCGGATGATGTTCCATGTCCCGCCGGACGGCCACGCCGACACGGCCGCCCTGGGCGTCCTGGCGGCGACCCTGGGCTCCGGCGGCGGGGGCGGCTTCCGCGGCGGCATGGGCGGCGGCGGCGGCACGGGCCGCCTCTACAAGACCCTCGTCCGCGACAAGCAGATGGCCGTCAGCGCCTCGGCCTCGAGCCGGCCTCAATGGTACGTCGGGGCCTTCCAGTTCAACGCCACGCCCCGCCTCGACAAGGGCGTCAAGCCCGAGGACCTGGAGAAGGAGATCTGGGCCGAGATCGAGAAGATCAAGAAAGAGGGCCTGACGGAGGACGAGATCCAAAAGGCCAAGAACAGGGGTGAGGCGGCCTTCGTCCGCAGCCTGGCCAGCACGTCCGGCCTGGCCAGCCGGGTCGGCCGGGCCGAGCTCAAGCGCGGCTGGCGTTCCATCCTGACCGATCTCGACGACCTCAAGAAAGTGACCAACGACGACGTCAAGCGGGTCGCGGCCAAGTACTTCGTCAAGGACAACAGCCTGACCGCCATCTATACCCGGAAGTCGGGCCGGTAAGGAGGATGCCATGAAAAGAACGATCATCGCCATCCTGGCCCTCGCGTTCCTCTGCTCCGGACTGGGCCTGGCCCAGGCCAAGCACCCGTCCGAGCTCAAGTACCCGGCCCTCACGTACGAACCGCCCGACCCGAAGGCCTTCCGGACCGTTTACGCCGGCGGGATCCGGGCCTACGTCCAGGAGGACCGCAGCCTGCCGCTCTTCAACATCAGCGCCGTCTTCAACTGCGGCGACCTCTACGTCCCCAAGGACAAGGCCGGACTCGGCCGGGTCCTGGCCGACCAGCTCATCAAGGGCGGCACGACGACCAAGGACGGGACGGCCATCGAGGAGCGCATCGATTTCCTCGGCGGCTCGCTCAATTTCATGGTCGGCGAGAGGACCTCGACCCTGAGCCTGTCTGTCCTGACCAAGGACGTCGACGAGGGGCTGGCCCTCTTCTTCGACGTCCTCCGCAACCCCGCTTTCCGTGAGGACCCGCTCAAGCTGGCCAAGGCCCGGATGGTCGAGCAGCTGCGTCAGGCCAACGACAATCCCAGCATGGTCCTCAACCGGGAGTACGAGAAGCTCCTCTACGGGGACAACGCCTTGACCTGGCAGCCGGCCAAGGCCACCTACGAGAGCGTCACGGCCGCCGACCTCAAGGCCTTCCACGCCAAGTACTTCACGCCCAAGAACGTCATCCTGGCCGTGGCCGGCGATTTCTCCAAGGCCGCGCTCAAGGCCAAGATCGAGAAGCTGGCCGCGGGCTGGAAGGGCGGCGCGCCCGTGTTCCCGGCGCTGCCCAAGGGCTTCCCGGCCCCCGGGCCGGGCGTCTACTTCATCCAGAAGGCCATCAACCAGGGCTACATCAGCCTGGGCCATCTCGGCCTTGAAGACACCAATCCCGATTATTTCGCCGTCCAGGTCATGAACTTCATCCTCGGCGGCGGCAGCTTCACCTCGCGGATCACGACCAAGGTCCGCTCGGACGAGGGCCTGTCCTACAACCAGGGCAGCCGGTTCGCTTACCGCTGGGGCTTCCCGGGGACGTTCTCCGGCTACGTTCAGACGAAGTCGTCGACCGTCGGCTACGCCATCTCCCTCATCCTGGCCGAGTTCGACCGCATCCGCCGGGAGCCGGTGTCGGACGCGGAGATGGAGACGGCTATCAATTTTTACATCGAGAGCTTCGCCGATGCCTTCCAATCGCCGATCCAGACCATGTCGAGCTTCGCCAACCTGGAAATGACCGGCAAGCCGATGGATTATCCGAAGACGTTCCGGTCCAGGATCCAAGCTGTCACCAAGGCCAGCGTCCAGGAGGTCGCGCAGAAGTACGTCCATCCCGACCAGGCCGTCATCATGATCGTCGGCGACTTCGAGCCCTGCAACAAGGGCGGCGACAAATGGCCCGGCCCGCTCGACAAGCTGGGCAAGCTCCACAGGATCGCGTTGATCGACCCGATGACCGGGCAGGAAATGAAGACGCCGTAACGCCGGCGGAGAGGGCGAAGTCGAGAAAAGAACACAAACATAGATGACCGACACCGCATCGAACGGCGTCGTCGTCCGCGAGCTCGAACGGCTGTTCCGCGGCGCCTCGCTCCTCAGGCCGCTTCGCGTCCTGCGCCACGAGCAGATGGAGATCCTGGACTACGACATCCGCGGCGTCTGGCCGGCCCGGCCGGGCCGGGTCAAGCTCTCCGTCGAGAAGCACGTCGGCGGCGGCTACGCCGGCCAGGTCTACAAAGTCCGGGTCCTCGAGATCGACGCGCCCGAAGGGCCCCTCGAGGGCCTCGAGCGGGGAGGGGTCTACGCCCTGAAAGTCCTCGTCCCCGTCTCGGGCTTCGGGCGTTTCATCCGCAACTTCCTCTTCGGCCTCGGCTTCCAGGCCCCTTTCGCGCCCCAGGTCAATCCCGACGCGGCCCGGGCCGGGGCCCTGTGGCAGAAGTTCATCCGCCGGGCGGCGCGCGAGCGGCTGGGCTCGGAGCGGGCCGTGGTTGACGTCCTGGCGACGCTCGTCGACCCCGTCCTCGGCAGCTGCGGCGAGCTCAGCGAATGGGTCGACGGCCGGCTCTGGCGCTACGAGATCGACGACGACCTCTTCGCCCGGCTCGACTGGAAGCCCGGCCTTCCCGAGGCCGGCCTGGGCTCGCCCGAGTACCGGGCCAAGCGGGTCTTCATGAAGGACCTCGTCGGGATGATGCACGACCTGGGCGCCGAGGAGCTGGCCCGCCAGTACGAATGGGGAACGCTCAAGAGCCAGCCGAACGCCCTCAAGCGCCTGGAGGCGGAGGACGACCCCGGGCGGGGCCTCGTCGGCGTCGACTTCCGGGCCGGCATGGCCCTCCTGCCCATCCTGCCGCAGTGCCCGGCCGACTTCAAGCTGATCGTCAAAGGCATCGCGCGGGGCAGCCTGGTCCAGTTCGACCGGGGCGACATCCGCAAGCTCGAGAGCTACGTGGCCGCGCGGCCGGGCGTTTTCGGCGACATGGCCGGGGCGCTCGAGGAGCTCAAACGGACGGACCGGGCCTACCGGGATTCGCTTCCCGATATCGCCCACCACCATATCAAGCTCGTCACCAAGCCCCGGCTCTGGAGCGCCATCCACGCGGCTTGGGTCCGGGGCTGGGAGATCCGGAATATGGCCGACGCCGAGGCGGCCGCGCCACTGCGCCTGAACCGCTTCGCCGCGATCCTGTTCGTCCTTCTCGGCCTTCTTCCTCTGCTCACCCCGATTCTCTTCCTGCTCCGCTTCCCGGGGCGGTCCGTCGGGCTCTGGCTCCTTTGGCTGCTGCCGCTCTTCGGGCCCTTCGTCCGGAGGCTCTGGGGGCGGCGGGACCTCCGCCGTCATTACGCGGCCCTGGCCGCGAAGGCCGGCTACCTCGGCCGGGCCTTCCGCGGCCACGTGGCCGAGGCCCTCATCGGCTGGTCAAGGTCGGGGCGGGTCAGCGGCCGCCGGGCCCTGGCCATCGCCGGGAAGCCGGGGCGCTATCTCCTCCACCGGCCGCTGGCCTTCCTGCCGGCCGGGGTCCACCGCTTCCTGACCGACAAGGACGCCTTCAAAGAACGGCTCTATCTGATGTTCGTCAAGCCGTTCCAGCTCTACTTCAAGCCGGCCGTGCGCGAGAAATGGCTCCGCGACATGATCGAGGAGGGCCGCAAGAACCGGATGCTCAGCGACGCCGACGCGGCCAGGATCCTGGCCCAGGTCGACGAGCCTTATATCCAGAAATACCTGAAGAGCCTGGCCGTCCACTTGGCCACGCTGTTCGTCTCCGAAACGACCTTCCTCATCATCGCCGTCGTCTATGTCCTGGGGCACCCCGAGTTCGGCTGGGCCGAGGCGACGGCCCGGGCCGCGATCATGATCGGCGCGTTCAACCTGCTGCCGGTCTCCCCCGGCTCGCTCGTCCGCGGCTTCTATTCCCTCGGCGTCTGCCTCAAGGACCGGAACTTCAGGGACCACAAGCTGGCCCTGCCGGTCGGCTTCTTCAAGATCATCGGCTACCTGGCCTATCCGCTGCAGATGGCCTACCGCTTCCCCGAGCTGGCCCGGTTCATGGCCGGGCATTGGGCCACCGAGGCGGTCCATGTCGTCCCGGTCTTCGGCGAGCGGGGGGCCTGGCTCGAGCATGCCGTCTTCGATGCGTTCTATAATTATCCGCTGAGCCTCGGCATCCGGATCCGGAAGCGGGACGCGGTCGCGGCGGCCGGCAAGCCGCGTGCGTGGGCGGTCCCCGCGGCGGGGCTCATCGGGGCGGCCTTCGTGACCCTCGTTGACCTCCTCTTCGTCCGCTCGGCCGGGCACGTGCCGGCCCTGAAGAACATCTGGTGGGCCGTCTTCCTGGCCCCGATCGGAGCCGGCTTCCTCGCTTCGCTCTGGTCACGGCGGGCGAAGATGGGGAAACGTGTCGTCGCCGGGATCATAGCCGGCGCTCTCGTCGGACTGGCCTATGGCCTCATCAACACCTATCTCGCGCCGCTCTTCCCGGGATCCCTGGCGGCGGCCGCCCCGGCCGTGAGCCAGGGCACGCAGCTGCTCGGCATCCTCTGGAAGACCTTTATCTTCGCCCTTCTGGCGATCCCCGGCGCCTTCGTCGCCGAGACCCGTCCGCCCCGTGAGGTATGACCGCGAGAATGAGCGGCAGGCCGCGGATGAGGGGGCGAGGGGCATCGTCGGACTGAGCATAAAGCGCTGGATTAGCCGGCATCGGGACGGCTTGAGGATCCACCGCAGCGAACGGAGATGATCCCCGAGGCCCTGCCGCGGACTTACCGTGAACGGAGCTTGAGGCCGAGCTCGTCGAGCTGGCGCTGGCCGACCGCGGAGGGCGAGCCGGTCATCAGGTCCAGGGCGCCGGTCGTCTTGGGGAAGGGGATGACCTCGCGGATGGACTCCTCGCCGGCGAGGAGCATGACCAGGCGGTCGAAGCCGTGGGCGATGCCGCCGTGGGGCGGGGCGCCGAGGCTCAGGGCCTCGAGGAAATAGCCGAACTTCTCCTCGGTCTCCTGGTCGGTCAGACCCAGGGCTTTGAAAATGCGCCGCTGGACGTCCATTTCATGGATCCGGATCGACCCGCCGCCGACCTCGTTGCCGTTGAGGACGAGGTCGTAGGCCTTGGCCCGGACCCGGCCGGGCTCCGTCTCGAGGAGGTCGAGGTCCTCGTCGCGGGGGGACGTGAAGGGGTGGTGCATGGAGACGAAGCGGCCTTCCTCCTCGCTCCACTCGAAGAGCGGGAAGTCGGTCACCCAGAGGAACTCGAGGCGGTCCTTGCCCGAGGCGTCGTCGAGAGGCCAGGTGCGGCGGATCTCGCCCAGGGCCTTGAGGGCCGTCGCTTTCTTGTCGGCGATGAGCAGGGCCAGGTCGGCCTCGGCGCCGCCGAGCGCGGCCCAGATCCTCTCGTGGTCGGCGGCGGCCATCTTGAGCGACGACTTCCAGCCGTCCTGCTTCTTGATCCAGATGAGCCCTTTGGCCCCGAGGGACTTGGCCTTGTCGCCGAGCTTGTCGAGCTGGCTTCGCGAGAAGGATCCGGCCCCGGGGACGAGCAGGCCCTTGACCTCGCCGCCCGCCGCGAGGACGCCTTTAAGGACCTCGGAGCCCGTCGCCGCCGCGCTCGCGGTCAGGTCTTTCATCTCCAGCGGCACGCGCAGATCGGGCTTGTCCGATCCGTATCTCTCCATCGCTTCGGCGTAGGGCAGGCGCGGGAAGGGCCGCGCGACCTTCCGGCCGACGAGCGCGAAGAGGGCCTCCATGAGCCCTTCGTTGAGGGCGAAGAAGTCGTCGAGGTCGATGAAGCTCGTCTCGATGTCGATCTGGGTGAACTCGAGCTGGCGGTCGGCCCGGAGGGCCTCGTCGCGGAAGCAGCGGACGATCTGGAAGTAGCGGTCGAAGCCGGAGACCATCAGGGTCTGCTTGAATTGCTGGGGCGACTGCGGCAGGGCGTAGAAGCGGCCCTTGTACATCCGGCTGGGGACGAGGAAATCGCGCGCCCCCTCCGGCGTGGGATTGGCCAGGATGGGCGTCTCGATCTCGAGGTAGCCGTGGCCGCTCATGTAGTTGCGCACCGCCAGCGCCGCGTCGTGGCGGAGGCGGATCCGGCGCTGCATCTTGGGCCGGCGCAGGTCGAGGTAGCGGTATTTCAGGCGCAGCTCCTCGGAGGCCTGAGGCGGGTCCGCGACCACGAACGGCGGCACCTTGGACGCGGCGAAGACGCGGAGCGCTGTCGCCTCGACCTCGATCTCGCCCGTGGGGATGTCCTTGTTGACCGCCGAACGGCGGCGGACCCGGCCGCGGACGCCGACGACGGACTCGGTCCGGAGCTTCTTGGCCTCTTCCGCGAGCTCGGGCCGGTCGGACTGGAAGACGACCTGGACGAGGCCCTCGCGGTCGCGGACGTCGACGAAGACGAGGTGGCCCATGTCGCGGGTCTTGTGGACCCAGCCGCAGAGGACGACCTCGCGGCCTTCGTCGGCGGCCCGCAGCTCGCCGCAGAAATGGGTGCGCTTATAGGGCTTGCCGGTCTCGGGAGCACTGTTCATGGGGTTCCCCAACGGTCAGCTTTCGCGGACGAGGGCCAGCAGGTCGTCGGGCGCGCCCTCGGATTGTCGGCCGGTCCCCATCTCCTTGAGGCCGAAGCGGCCTTTGGCCATCTCGTCCTCGCCGACGATGAGCACCCAGGCCGCCTGGAGCTTGTTGGCCCGGCCGAAGTGGGCCTTCATGCCCCGCTCCTTGAACTCGACCAGGCACTCGACGCCGTTGGCCCGGAAGAATCCGGCCAGGGTGAGCGCCGTCTTCTGGGCCTCGGCGCCGAGGTGGGCCACATAGAGGATCTTCTTCGCCGGGACGGCGATCTCGGCCACCGAGAGGACCCGCTCGATGCCCATGGCGAAGCCGGTGCCGCAGATGTCCGGCCCGCCGAAGTCCTTCATCATGTCGTCGTAGCGCCCGCCGCCGAGGAGGGCGTTCTGGGCGCCGAGCGCGGCGGACACGATCTCGAAGGTCGTCTTGGTGTAGTAGTCGAGCCCGCGGACGAGCCGTGGATCGACGCGGTAGGGGATACCGAGGAGGCCGAGGCAGGCGAGGAGCTTCTCGAAGTGGTCCCGGCACTCGACGCAGAGGAAATCCTGGAGGCTCGGGAACGACGCCGCGACGGTCCGGCAGGCCTCGACCTTGCAGTCGAAGATGCGGAGCGGGTTGGTCTGGGCCTTCCTCTGGCAGTCGGGGCAGAGCTCGGCCAGGCGCTTGGCCGCCGCCTCTCTCAGGGCCGCGCTGTAGGCCGGCCGGCAGGCCCGGCAGCCGACCGAGTTGACCAGCGTCTCGGCCCCCGTGACCCCGAGCTTGCGGAGCAGGGCGTGGGCCATCTCGATGATCTCGGCGTCGACGGCGGCGTCCTTCTCACCGAAGACCTCGATGTCGATCTGGTGGAACTGGCGGTAGCGGCCCTTCTGCGGCTTGTCGTAGCGGAACATCGGGCCCATGAAGTAGTAGCGCATGGGCGCGCCCTCGAGGTCGAGGCGGTGCTCCATGATGGCCCGGACGACCGACGGGGTGTACTCCGGCCGCAGGGTCAGGGACCGCCCGCCCTTGTCGGTGAAGGTGTACATCTCCTTGGTGACGACGTCGGACGTCGCCCCGGTCCCTTTCTCGAAGAGCTCGGTCGGCTCGAAGACCGGGGCCCGGAGCTCGCGGAAGTGATAGAGCTCGAACGTCTCCCGGGCCAGGCGCTCGAGGGCCTGCCACTTCTCGACCTCGCCGGGGAGGATGTCGTGGGTGCCCTTGATGGCCTGCGGGGGGACGAGGGTCGCTTTTGCCTCGAGGTGATCGGGTTTGATGATGGTCACCGCTCCTCGATGACCCCCATCTTGCGGATTTTCTTGTAGCGCTCGTCGAGGAGCTCGTCGACGGACTTGCCCTCGAGCTTCTTCAGCGCCTGGTAGAGGTGCTTGTCGACGTTCTTGAAGGTCTGTTCGGGGTCGATGTGGGCGCCGCCGGGCGGCTCCGGGATGATCTTGTCGATGATGCCGAAGCCGAGCAGGATCGAGGCCCGGATGCCCAGGTTCTCGGCGGCCTGTTCGACGGCGTTCTGGTCCTTCCAGACGATGGCGGCGCAGCCCTCGGGCGAGATGACCGAGTAGAACGAGTGTTCGAGCATCATCAGCTGATCGCCGAAGCCGATGCCAAGACCGCCGCCGCTGCCGCCTTCGCCGATGACGACGTTGATGATGGGCACCCGGAGCCGGGCGATCGTCTTGAGGTTGTAGGCGATGGCCTCGGCCTGGCCCCTTTCCTCGGCCCCGATGCCGGGGTAGGCGCCGGGCGTGTCGATGAAGGTGAGGACCGGGAAGCCGAACTTCTCGGCCTCCTGCATGACCCGCAGGGCCTTGCGGTAGCCCTCGGGGTTGGCCTGGCCGAAATTGCGCTCGATCCGGGCCCGGGTCGTCCGGCCCTTCTGGTGGCCGATCACGGCCACGGTCCGGCCCTTGTAGAAGGCCAGGCCGGCGACGATGGCCGGGTCGTCGGCGAAGCGGCG
>CAYOYQ010000032.1:7775-19283 GCA_964408215.1 uncultured Eubacteriales bacterium | reverse complement strand
GAGCGGCGAGGAGGGCGGCTGAACCCGACATTGGAAAAGTTCAGCCGGGCCGCGTGACGGACGAGGGAAGTTTCCCTGGAAACCGACAAAACGTGTTTGAGTGAGCCGTAGCGTACGGCGAGCGAGTTGTTTTGGCGCCGAGTCCGGCGCACGGACCGGCGTCTTCGAACTTTTCCAGGAGGGAGAAGCCAGCCTCTGAGCCGCTTTGCGGCCTAGTCGTGACTGAACAGAAGCGCTTGGCGGCCTGGCGTCAGCGCGGGACGCGGAAGATCTTGACCTTTTTGAGGAACCCGTCGCCGATGCTCTCGCTGGTGATGCCCGGCATCTCGTTGGCGACGATGTGGACGATCCGCCGCTCGTAGGGATTCATGAGCTCGAGGATCTCCTCCCGGCCGCTGTCGGAGACCTGACGGGCGACCCGGTGGGCGTACTCCCGGAGCTTCTTCTCCTTGCGCTTGCGGTAAAACTCGCAGTCGACCTGGACCTTGATCGGGGAGATCTTGTTCAGGACGTGCTGGAGGGCGAGCAGGAGCGAGCCGTCGTTCCGCAGGAGCGTCGTCTTGTCCGGCCCGTCGAAGATGACGAAGATGATGTCCGAGCGCTTCTTGACCTGGTAGGTCAGCTCGAGCGGGAAGACCGTCATGAGCTCGGCCAGGAACCGCTCGGCCGCGTTGTCGGCGTCCTCGTCCTTCGGCCAGGCGCGGATGACGATCTCCTTGCTCTTCATGCCGAAGAGCCGGGTCTTCTCCGTGACGATCTCGTAATTGAACTTCTCGCGCGGCAGCTTGAGCCGGTGCTCGGCCAGGCTGATCGCCTCTTCGAGGTTGCGGCCGTTGTACTCCGGCCTCTCATCGACCGCCGGCGTTTGCGCCGGCTGGGCCGCCGTCTCGGGCTTGGTCTCGGGATCGATCTCGTTGTCCATCGTTATCTCGCTTTGGCCTTATCCTTGGCCTTTTCTTTGGCTCTGTGCATCATCTTGTTCATGAGCGCCTGCTGGCCGATCTGGAGGACGTTCGAGGTCAGCCAATAGAGGACGAGGCCGCTCTGGGCGAAGGCGAAAATGCCGGTCATGATGACGGGCATGAAGAGCATCATCCGGGCTTGCGCGGGATCGGCCGAGGTCGGGGTCATCTTCTGGGAGATGTACTGGGTCCCGCCCATCAGGAGGGGCAGGACGAAGGTCTTGTCGCGAACGGATAAATCGCTGATCCAGAAAGAGATAAAGGGGCTGTGACGGAACTCGATGGCGGCCACCAGCATCTGATAGACGGCGACGAACACCGGCATCTGGATGAGCAGGGGGAGGCAGCCGCCGGCCGGGTTGACGCCCTGCTCTTTGTAGAGCTTCATCATCTCCTCGTTCATCTGGCGGCGCTGGTCGATGTCGGTCTTCGCTTTCTTGTACTTGCTTCGGATCGCCTTGACCTTCGGCTGGAGCTCGGCCATCTTGGCCATCGATTTGGTCGAGCTGTAGGTCAGCGGGAAAAAGATGATCTTGATCGCCAGGGTGAGGAGGATGATGGCCACGCCCCAATTGGGGATGAGCTTGTAAAAGAACCTCGTGGCCACGAGCATGAGCTCGGCGATGGGCTTGAGGTTGACGCCGATGAAACGGCTGTAATTGACGACGGCTTTCGTATCGTGACCGAACGCGACCAGGGCCTCCGATTCCTTGGGCCCGATGTAGCCGAGGACCGGCCCCCCCGGCGATCCCGGCTCACCGCTGATGTAGAGGAAATAGTCGCCTTTCGGACCTTCGGCGGGCTTCGCCGGAGCGGCGCCGGGCGCGGCTTCGGCCGCTCCCGCGACCGGTTCCCTGGCGATGAAATCGGCCACGCCTGTCCGCCCGGGCGGGACGAAGAGCGCCGCGAAATACTGGTCCTCATAAGCGGCCCAGTCGACGAACGTCGGCTGGCCCGGTCCGGGCTTGGTCTTGCCCTCGGTGCGGCGTTGGACCCTGTTCCCGATATGGTAGGCCGCGCCCCGGGCCGCCGTGTATCTCTGGCTGAGCTCTCCTGGCGAGGGATTCCCGAGGCCGGGCCCCCAAAGGAACGAGGCCGCGACCGGCCGGCCGGCCTTCCAGATCTTGATGTCGACGTCGATCGCGTAGCTCCCGCCCTTGAGCCGGAAGACCTTCTCGGCCCGGACCGAAGCCCCGTCGCTGTAGACGAACTTGATCTCCCCGGTCTCCCCGGCCTTGAGGTCCATCCGGTTGTCCGACAGTCCGGGGACGGCCTGAACGGCGAAGAACTCCTTGGAATTGAGGCTCGCGGCCAGGTCATTGTCCTCGAGACCGAGGGAGAAGGGATACGCGCCGGGCGTGGCCCGGTCCGAGACCAGTTCGAGGTCCTGCTTCTTGCTGTCCTTGTAGCGGGCGAGCTTCCAGCTCTTCAGGACGCCGCCCAGGTTGCTCCATTCGGCCGTGTAAAGGGGCGTGATGACGGTGACGGCCTGCGGCCCTTCGGCCTTTTGGGGCCCCGTCTCGGTCGCGGCCGGCTGTTCGGTCGCCGGGACCGGCTTGGCGGCTTCGGCCTTGGGGGCTTCCGCTTGGACCTGCGGCGTCGTCCCGGGCATCTGGGTCGCCGGACCGGCCTCGGCCGGCACGGACGGCTTGGGTGCGGGCCTCGTCCCCTTGAACAAGAGCTGGAAGCCCAAGATGACCACGAAGGACAGGACTATGGCCAGGACCAGCCGCAGGATGTTTTCCTTGTTTTCCATATTTTCACTCTCAGGGCACGGGATCGACCCCGCCCGCGTGGAAAGGATGGCACCTCAGGAGCCGGCGGGCTCCCAGGTAGGCGCCTTTGAAAAAGCCGTATCGGGCGATGGCCTCGTAGGCATAGGCGGAACAGGTCGGATAGTAGCGGCAACCCCGGCCCAGCAGGGGAGACAAGGTCAGCTGGTACACGCGGATCAAAAGGAGCGCAACGGCTTTCACGATGCCATCCGTTTCCGACAGATCGTCTTCAGGGCCGCGAAATAGGCTTCCCGGAGGTCGACCCAAGGGGCCTCTCCCGACTCCGGCCGGGCTATGACGATAAGGTCGAGCGGCTCCTTCAGAAGCCCTTTCTCCCGGCGGAAGAGCTCCCGGAACCGCCGCTTGACCCTGTTCCTAACGACCGCGGCGCCGACCTTGCGGCTGGCGACGACCGCCAAACGGGCCTGACCGAGCCCATTCGGCAGGAAGACCAGGGTGAAAAACCGCCCCCGAAAGCGGCCGCCCTGCCTGTAAAGGCCGGCGAAATCGCTTTTCTTGCGGATTCTCTCGACAGGGGTCAGGCGCTCATTCATCCGACAGAAATGCGCTTTCGTCCCTTGCGCCTTCTGCTCTTGATGACTTCCTGGCCGCCCTTGGTCTTCATGCGGACTCGGAAACCGTGTGTTTTCTTGCGTCTACGGTTGTTCGGCTGAAACGTTCTCTTCATGGTTATCCCGCACCTATGGAAGGGGTATGTTACCCGAAGCCCGGCGGCCTGTCAAGCCGGTTTTCCCCTGAGAATTCGTTGACTCCCCCCGGCGATTGCGGTATAATTGCTTGGAATGGATTCACTTAAGATAGGCGACAAGGTCATCTATCCCAATCAGGGATTGGGCGTTGTCGAGGCCATCCAAGAGGAAGCTTATGACGGCCAGTGCTTCCAGGTCTTCCATCTGAGGATCATCTGCAACAATACCCTGGTCACCGTCCCCAGCTCGACGGCCCTCGAGATCGGCATCCGCCGGCCGGTGACGAACGGGTCCATCAGGAAGATCTTCGAGTTCATCGGCGACGGCGATGTCGACGTCACGACCGACTGGAAGGGGCGCTACAAGGAGCACCTCAACCTGATGAAGTCGGGCACCCTCGTCGACATGGCCACGGTCCTCAAGAGCCTGTACTACCTGAGCCTCCACAAGCCCCTCTCGTTCCGGGAAAAGAAGATGATGGAGAAGGCCAAGGAGCTCATCGTCTCCGAGATCTCGGTCGCGGCCGCGTCGCCCTCGGCCAAGGTCGAGGAGAAGCTGCTCGGCGCCCTCTCCCGCTCGTTCAAGGCCTCGAAGTCGCACGCCGCCGCCTGATCGGACACCCATGCTCCTGCGGGGGATCCTGCTCTTCGCTCTTTGCCTCGTCCTGAGCGCGTTCTTCTCCTCGTCCGAAACGGCCTTCATCGCCGCCAATCCCTACACCCTCGAATACCGGGAAAAGAAGGGCTCCCGCGCGGCCGCCCTGGCCCGCCGGATCCGGTCCCGGACGAACGACCTCCTGGCCGCCATCCTCATCGGCAACACGATCGTCAACGCCGCCGCGGCCTCGATCGCGACGTCGCTCTTCGTCGCCGTCCTGCCCGAGGCCCATCGCAGCCGCGCGGTCCTCTACGCCACCGCGACGACGACGCTGCTCCTCCTCGTCTTCAGCGAGATCAATCCCAAGACCTACGCCGCTCACAACGCGGTCCGGACGGCCTCCGCTTTCGCCTATCCGCTCAGGGGAGCCATGTTCGTCCTGGCGCCCATAGTCAAGCTCTTCTCGCTCGTGACCGGGATCCTCATGCCTTCATCCAAGACCCCGGGCGCCGGGGCGCCGCGGCCGCTGAACGAAGAGGAGCTGCGGATCGCCCTCCACGCCGGGACGCGGGGTCTCTCGGCCCTGCGCCGCCGGATCGTCTCCGGGGCGCTCGACATCGGCTCGCGCCCGGTCCGCGAGGTCATGGTCCCGCGGCCCGAGATCAAGGCCATCGAGATCGAATCCGGCCGCGAGGCGGTCCTGGCCGCCTTCCGCACCAGCGGCTATTCGCGCTATCCTGTTTACCGCGGCCGCCTCGACAACGTCGAGGGCATCCTCCACAGCAAGGATGTCGTCGGCTATTTTATTGATAACAGACCATTTGTCGTCGCAGACGTGATGCGCAAGCCGGTCTTCGTGCCGGAGCTCGCCCCGCTCGAGAAAGTCCTCCTGGAGATGCAGGAGAAGGCCCTCCACATGGCCCTCGTCGTCGACGAGTTCGGCAACGTCGACGGCCTGGTCACCCTCGAGGACATCATCGAGGAGATCGTCGGCGAGATCCAGGACGAACACGACGGCCGGAGCGAGGACTGGTACTCGCGCGGCGAGGGCGGACGTTTCCTCGTCGCCGGAGCGGCGCAGGTCAAGGACGTCAACGCCCTCGTGCCGTTGCGCATCCCCGAGAAGAACGACTACACGACGCTGGCCGGCTTCTTTCTCTACGAGTTCGGCCGCCTGCCCCGCGAGAAGGACGCCCTCGAGTACGGCGGCTTCCGGCTGACCGTCGAGAAGATGGCTAAGCGCCACATCAGCCTCATCGAGATCGCCCCGGCGGGGCCGGCCGAACCATGAAAAATGTTGCCGTCAACAAGTCGGTCCCGCACGATTACATCGTCCTCGAGACTTTCGAGGCCGGCCTGGCCCTCGTCGGCAGCGAGGTCAAGTCGGTCCGGGCCGGCCGGATCTCGCTCAAGGAATGCTACGCCGAGGTCCGCGGGGGCGAGGTCTTCCTGGTCAAGTGCCACATCAGCCCCTACGAGGCGGCCAATATCTTCAACCACGACCCGCTGCGCGAGCGCAAGCTCCTGCTCCACCGCCGCGAGATCAAGCGCCTGGCCGGGAAGACGCAGGAGCGCGGCCTGACCCTCGTCCCGACGCGCGTCTTCATCGGCGACCGGGGCAAGATCAAGGTCGAGCTCGCCCTGGCCCGCGGCAAGCGCGAGCACGAGAAGCGCGAAGCCATCAAGAAGAGGGACACGGACCGGGAGATCCGGGCCGCGCTCAAGAACCGGTCGCGCTGAAGGCCGCCGCCAGCCGGACGGCTTCCCCCATGCTCCCGGGATCGGCCAGGCCGCGGCCGGCGATGTCGAAGGCCGTGCCGTGGTCGGGCGACGTCCTGATAAAAGGCAGTCCCAAGGTCGCGTTGACACCCGCGGCGAAGGCCTCGAGCTTGAAGGCGATGAGCCCCTGGTCGTGGTAGAGGGCGACGACGACGGCGTCCGGGCGGCCCAGGGCCTTCCGGAAGACGACATCGGGGGGGAAGGGGCCGCTCACGGGGATGCCTTCGGCCGCGGCTTGGCGGACGGCCGGGCCGATCTCCTCGGTCTCCTCTCGCCCGAGGCCGCCGTCCTCGCCGGCATGCGGGTTCAGGCCGGCCGCGAGCAGGCGGTAGGGGCCGCCGGGGACCCGACCGAGGCATCGGTGGAGGGACCGGAAGAACTCGAGCAGGGGCCCTTTGCGGACGGCCGCGACGGCTTCTTTGAGGGGCCGGTGATGGCTGAACAGGGCCACCCTGAGCCGGTCCGACCAGAAGGTCATGATCGCGCCGGGGTAGAGCGCCGCGAGGTAATCCGTGTGCCCCCGGTAGGGGAGACCGGCCAGGGCCCAGGCGGCCTTCGAGACCGGGGCCGTGACGATCGCCTCGAGCCGCCCGGCCCGGGCTTCGGACACGGCCGCTTCGAAGGCCCGGAAGGACGCTTGGCCGTTTCCCGCCGTGACCAGGCCGAGGTCGGCCGGGCCGGGCCCGGCGACAGGCTGGAGGAATAGGCCCGCCTCGTTCCGCGGGGCGGCCGGGGGCCAAGGACTGAGCGCGAGCCGCAGGCCGAGCCGCCGCTCTTCCGCGGCGATGACCGCGGGGTCGACGAAGAGGACATAGACGGCCGGCGGCAGAAGATCCGGCCGGGCCAGCGTCTTGACGACGATCTCGGGGCCGACGCCTCCGGGATCGCCGGCGGCGAGGCCGATCCTGGAGAAGGTCATCTCCCGCCGGACGGCTCTCCGGCGGGCTCGGGGCCCTCGCCGATCTTGTAGATGCAGCGGATGCTGGACTTGTAGATGAGCAGGTTCGGCGCGTCGTCCCGGTTGAGCTTGATGCAATTGCGGTCGTACCACTCGATGACGCCCTGGACGACCTCGCCGTCGGTGTAGACCACGGCCACCGGCGTCTTCTTGTTCATCTGCTTGAGGTAGTAATAGCTCTCGGCGAACGTGTCGGTGGGCGGGTGCATCCTCTTCCGGACGGCGTCCTTTTCCCGCTCCTTCTCGTGGGTCATGTGCTCCTTGATCTCGGCGAGATTGGGCCGGATAAGCTTTCTGTTCATGGTCATGGAAAGTTCTCCCCTCCCCAGGTCGGGTGCATCACCCTTTGTCCCGAGCATATCACAGGCGCCCCTCCAATGCAAGGCGGAGCCCCGCTCTCCGGTGGGCCCAGGAAGGCAAAAGACCCTTCCGGATATTTCGCAGAAGTCCGGCTCCGTGTATCTTCGCCGGACTTCTGCCGGTCCGCTCCCGGGAGTTCGCTCCCCGCCGGCCCGATCCGGGGGGCCGTCCGCGCGACCGACCGGACAGGCCGACAGGAGGCGTCGTTTATTGCAGACCGATCGCGTAATCGGTCAGGTTGATGTTCCTCGACTTGAGGTTCGTGCCCATCGACTTCTCCAGCGAAGCGAGCGAGACGTTGTAGGAGATGATGGCGTTGAGCTCGGAGATGCGGGCGTTGGTCAGGTCCCGCTGGTAGGACAGGACCATGTAGTTCGTGCTCATGCCGACCCGCCGCTTCTCTTCCTCGGCGGCGAGCTTCTGCTCGGCGAGCTCCCGGGCCTTGGTGAAGGCCAGTGTCCTCTTGTAGTTGGCCTCGACCGTCCGGACGGCGTTCTTGATCTCGATGTAGACCTGCTCCTTCTGGTTCTCGATCTCGAGCATGGTCTGCCGCAAGTTGAGCTTGGACTGGGCCAAATTGGCCCGGCCGAAGAAGTTCGAGAGCGGCAGGCTCAGGGTCAGGCCGAGGTTCCAGTTGGGATAGGTGAACTTGAAGGACTGTTTGAGGGAGCCGGTCATGCCGCCGGGAACGGTGTGATCGATGATGCCATCAAGGGGGTTCCCGATGTAGTAGATCCTGGTCCCGTCGATCCCGGGGCTGGAATAGGAGGCGGACAGGTTGAGATCGGGGAGCACCTGGTTCCTGGCATAGCCGAGGTTGAGCCTGTCGGTCTCCAGGCCGATCCGCGAGATCTCGAGGTCGGGCCGGTTCTGGATGGCCGCGGCCAGGGCCTCTTCGAGGTCGACCTCTTTCCGGACGTAGGCCGGCTTGTCCTTGGGCAGGATCGAGGTGACGGTCGTGCTTTCGGCCTCGGAGATGTTGAGCAGGAGCCGGAGCGAGTCCTCGTTGCTCTTGATCTGGGTCTCGGCCTGGATCAGGTCGGCCTCGCGCGTGGCCACCTCGGCCTGGGCGCTCAGGACCTCCATCGGGGCGAGCGTCCCGACCTCGACCGAACGCTGGTTCTTCTCGAGCAGGTCCTTGGCCAGCTGGAGGGACTGCTGGCGGACGGCCAGGTTCTCGATGCTGTAAACGAGGTTCCAGTAGGCGCTCTCGACGTTGTAGACCGTGTTCATCAGCTGGTTCCGGAGGTTCTCCTCGGACACGCCGAGATTGTTCTTGGCGACCAGGATCTCGCGGCGGCTGATCTTGGGGCC
This sequence comes from uncultured Eubacteriales bacterium, assembly GCA_964408215.1. Taxonomy (GTDB): domain Bacteria; phylum Acidobacteriota; class Aminicenantia; order Aminicenantales; family Saccharicenantaceae; genus RBG-16-66-30. The sequence goes on along the minus strand of CAYOYQ010000032.1, from coordinate 10,828 downwards.
GAAGTTCCGCAGCAGGGGCTGGGTCAGGTTGAACGACAGGGTCGACCCGAAACGGGGATCGATGGTGATGCCGCGGGTGTTGGTCGTCGTCCGGTACCCGGTGAAGTCGAGCCTCAGCGTGCCGCCGGTCGGGAGCGTCTGATTGGCGGTCATAAAGGTGTAATTCTGCGTCCTGTTGACGGTGCTGTCGCCGGGAGAGTCCAGGTACGAATAGGCCGCGTTCTCGGTCTTTCTGGACGAGGCGCTCAGGCTCAACGTGGGGATGTATTTCTCCTGGGCCTGGTTGACGGCCTCGGCCGAGATCTGCGGGCCGAGGACCTGGATGGCGACGCCCAGGTTGTCCTTGAGGGCCCGGACGATGCAATCCTCGAGGGAGACGGATAGCGCGCCCTGGGGGGCCTGGGCCGGCTGGGCCTGTTGGGCCGGAGCGACCGGGGCCAGGGCGAGCGTCGCCGCGAGCAGCGGGAGGATCAGCTTGTTCTTCATAATCATACTCCTTGACGTCTTCCGCGGGCCCCCGGGGGGCCGGCGGGGATCATTCATATCTCAGGGCCTCGATCGGGTCGAGCCGGGAGGCCTTGCGGGCCGGGTAGAAGCCGAAGAAGATGCCGATGGCCGCGGCGAAACAGAAGGCCAAGAGCACCGAGTCCATCGACACGACCGTCTTGAATTGCGAGAACATCTTGATCTTCTTGATGACCTTGGAGGCCCCGATGCCGAAGCCGATGCCGATGAGCCCGCCGAGCAGGCTGAGGACGATGGCCTCCGTCAGGAACTGGAGCAGGATGTCGACCTCGCGGGCCCCGACGGCCATGCGCAGGCCGATCTCGCGGATGCGCTCGGTCACGGACACGAGCATGATGTTCATGATGCCGATGCCGCCGACGAGGAGCGAGATGCCGGCGATGCTGCCGAGCAGGACCGTCATCATCTGGGTCGCCTGGGCGGCCGTCTCGGCGACCTCGGACATGTTGCGGACGGTGAAGTCGTCCTCCGCGCCGGGGGCGATGCGGTGCCGGTTGCGCAGGACCTCCTGGATCTGGGCGACGGCCGCGGGCATGGCCTGGGCCGAGACGGCCCGGACGTCGACCGACTGGATGTAGTCGATGCCCTGGAGCCGCCGCATGGCGGTGGTGTAGGGGATGGTGATCATGTCGTCGCGGCTGCCGAAGCCGCCCGACTCGCCGCGCTTCTTGAGGACGCCCAGGACCTTGAACGGGATCTTCTTGATGCGGATGACCTTGCCGACGGGGTCCTCGCCCTCGAAGAGGTTGGTCTTGACGTCGGCGCCGAGGACGCAGACCTTGGCCGCCGCCTTGACCATGGCCTCGTCGAAGTAGGTCCCGAACTCGACCTCCCAGTTGCGGACCTCGGGGTAGCGCTCGCCGGTGCCGGTGATCGAGGTGTTCCAGTTCTTGTTGCCGTAGACCGTTTGGGCCCGGGCGTTGACCGAAGGCGAGATGTACTCGACGGCCGGGCACTCCGCGAGGATGGCGTAGGCGTCCTCCTCCTTGAGCGTGGTCATGCTGCCCCAGCCGCCGTGGACGCCGCGCGCGTTCTGGCTGCCGGGCGAGACGAAGAGGAGGTTCGTGCCCATGGAGGCGAAACGGTCCTCGATGCCGCGCTTGGCGCCCTCGCCGATGCTGACCATGGCGATGACCGCGCCGACGCCGATGATGATGCCGAGGGCCGTCAGGAACGACCGCATCTTGTTCCGGCTGAGGGCCCGGGTGGCGATGCGGAGCGTCTGCAGCCCGTGCTTGAGGCTTCTTTTGATCATGATGTCTCCTCCCGGATGATCTGGCCATCCTTGAGGTAGATCCTTTTGCCGGCCCAGGCCGCGATGTCGGGCTCGTGGGTGACCATGACGATGGTCAGGCCCTTGTCCTCGTTGAGGGACTTGAAGATGTTCATGACCTCCGAGGACGTTTTGCTGTCCAGGTTGCCCGTCGGCTCATCGGCCAGGATCAGGGTCGGGTTGTTGAGCAGGGCCCGGGCGATGGCCACCCGCTGCTGCTCGCCGCCGGAAAGCTGGTTCGTCTTGTGATGGGCCCGGTCCTTCAGGCCGACGGCCGCGAGAGAGGCCAGGGCCCGCGCGGTCACGTCCTGGCCGTTGGCGGTCGAATAGAGGAGCGGCAGCTCGGTGTTCTCCAGGGCGGTCGTCCGCGACAGGAGGTTGAAGCTCTGGAAGACGAAGCCGATCTTCCGGTTCCGGATGCGGGCCAGCTTGTTCTTGTCGAACGTGGAGACCTCTTCGCCGTCCAGGTAATACTGGCCCGAGGTCGGGCGGTCCAGGCAGCCGAGGATGTTCATCAGCGACGACTTGCCCGAACCCGACGCGCCCATGATGGCCAGGAAGTCGCCCTCGGCGATGGCGTAAGACACGCCCCGCAGGGCGCGGACCTCGGTCTCGCCGATGTGGTAGGTCTTGACGAGGTCTTTCACTTCGATGACGTTGCCGGGCATGGTCGTTCTCCTTCGCCTGGCGGCGCTTACCGCCGGCCGCCGCCGGGAGGCCCGCCCATGAACATCATGCCGCCCATGCCGGGGCCGCCCTGCTGCGTGATCGTCGACGCGGTCAGCGTGCCGGTGACGACGATGTCGCCTTCCTTGATGTCGCCGCGAACGATCTCCGTGTAGCTCGTGTCCGAGACCCCGGTCCGGACGATGGCGGCGGTCATCTTACCGTCCTGGCCCATCAGCCAGACGATCGGGATCTGCGGACGGGTCCGCTGGCCTTCGCCGCCGGCCTGCCCGCCTCCGAACTGGCCGCCGCCCTGTCCGCCTTGGCGGTTGAACGTCCGCTGGCCTTCCTGGCCCGCCTGGCCCTGGGGCCGGGCGCCGCCGGGGGTCGAGCCGCCGGCGGGAGCGCCGGGCTGGCCGGCCTGGCCGCCCTGGGCCTGCCGTTCGGCGATCATCTTATCCATGGCCTCCTTGCGGGCGGCCGCGAGCTGTTCCTGGCTCATATTGGCCGGGGTGAAGCGCAGGGCCGCGTTAGGCACGCGCAGGACGCTCTTGGCCTCGCCGACGATCATCGACACGGTCGCCGTCAT
>CAYOYQ010000032.1:0-7765 GCA_964408215.1 uncultured Eubacteriales bacterium | reverse complement strand
TCTCGGGGTTGTCGACGTTGACGATCGTCGTATAGGTGACGACGTTCTGGACGGTCTCGGGGGAGAACCGGACCTGCTGGACGATGCCGTTGAAGTTCTCGTTCGGATAGGCCTCGACCGTGAACCGGACCTTCTGGCCTTCCTTGACCTTGCCGATGTCGGACTCGTCGACGCTGCACTCGACCTTCATCTTGGTCAGGTCGGTGGCCACCTGGAACAGGACCGGCGGCGTGAAGCTCGACTGGAGCGTCTGGCCGATGTTGACCTTGCGGGTGATGACGATCCCGTCGACGGGCGACCGGATGATGCAGTAGCCCAGATCGATCCGGCTCTGGTCGAGCGTGCTCTTGGCCTGGTTCAAGCCGGCCTGCGAAGACGTCAACGAGCTCTTGGCGTTGAGGAAGTTCGCTTCGGCCTGGTCCATCTCTTCGATCGAGATCAGGTTCTTGGCGAAGAGGGACTTGGCCCGCTCATAGGCCTTTTCGGACGTTTGGAGCTGGACCTTGGCCTGCTCGAGAGAGGCCAGGCGGGTCTGATAGCTCGCCTCGTTCTGCTGGATCTTCAGCAGCTGCTGCTCCTGATCGAGCTCGGCCACGATGTCGCCCTGCTTGACGGGCGTATTGAAGTCCGCGTAGAGCTTGGTGACCTTGCCGGAGACCTGCGCACCGACGTCGACGGTCTCGATCGGGTTCAGCGTGCCGGAGGTCACGACCAGGGCCTCGATGTCGCCCTTGCCGATCGTCTCGGTCCTGTAGGCGACCTTGCCGTTCTTGCCGCCCTTGAAGACGGTCAGGCCCAGGATCACGCCGGCGACGACGACCAAGCCGATGATGATCCAAATGACTTTCTTTTTCATGACGAATCTCCTTTATGATCTCTCGCGGTCCGGGGGCGGCGGATCGCCCTCCCGGCGGTCGCGAGACGGGTTCCGTTCCATCTCTTTCTTCCGCTGCTCTTCCATGCGGCGGAACATCTCTTCGTTCTTCTTCCTCTGCTCCGGCGTGAGGACGCCGTTGGTCTCGTCCCAGAGCATCTTGCGGAGCTCGTTCAGACGGGTCCGGCTTTCCGTCCGGTAGGCCTTCATCCGCTCCTCGTTCTTCTTGAAGATCTCCCGGATCTGGGCCTTCTGCTCCTCGGTCAGGCCGAGCTCCTTGGCCCAGGCCTCCGGGGACGGCGGGTGGGACCGGCCGGCCGTCACGCGCCGGGCCTTCTGGTGGACGACATAGCGCTCGCCGAGCACGCCGGCCGCGATCCCCAGGCCGAAGACGACGAGCAGCGTCAGGGCGACGAGGATCTTGTATTTCGTCTTCATGGCGTCGGTCTCCTCAAGGGGGTTTTCTCGTCGAGCGACGCGAACATGAGCGCCATCGTCCTCGTCTCGGGCTTGCCGGACTCGAGGAGGGCGTGCGTTTCCTGGAGCGGGTCGCGGTCCTCGAAGAGCAGGGCCGCCGACTGGCTCAGTTCGCCCGCCTGCGGCGTCAGGAAGAGGAACCCGCCGATCAGGACGACGAGGGTCAGGAACACGGGGATGGCCCGCAGGCTCCAGCGCTCCCAGAAGAGGAGCGGGACGATCTCCGTCTCCTCCCGCAGCCGGGGCGCGAGCCGCTCCCAGAACCGGGGCAGGGGCTCGGCGTCACGGCCGTGGCGCAGGAGGGCCAGCATGGACCGGTACTCCGCCTCCGCCTTCCGGCAGGAGGGGCAAGCCGCGAGGTGCTTCTCGAGAAGGCCCGCGGCGCGGGCTTCGAGGCGTCCGTCGAAGGACATCAGGAGCCACTTTTCGGCCTTACGACAGCTCATAGGTCCCTCCTTCGCCGGCGAGATGCGGGGCCAGCTTGGCCCGGAGCATCCGCCGCGCCCGGTGGAGCCGCGAATCCACGGTCCCCGGCGAGAGCTTCAGGATCCGGGAGATGTCCTCGTAGGCGAGGCCCTGGACGTCGCGGAGCGTCAGGATGACCCGGTATTTCTCCGGCAGGGCCTCGACGAACTTCTGGACGATCGTTCGCCGGGCCTCGGTCCGCCGCTCTTCGTCCGCCCTCTCCGTCTGCTCCTTGTCCGAGAAGGAGAGCTCCTGGACATCGTCCAGGGAAACCTCCTTGGCCCGGCCCTTCTTCCGGAGATGATCCTTGATATGGTTGACGGAGATGCGGTAAAGCCAGGTCCCGAACTCCGATCTCCCGTGGAACCGGGGCAGGGCGAGATAGGCCTTCAGGAAGATCTCCTGGGCCAGATCGTCGGCCGCTTCCCGGTTCCGGGTGAAACTCAAAGCCATGCTGAACACCTTCGGCTGGAACTTCCTGACCAGCTCTTCGAAAGCCTCCGGGCTTCCTTCCTGAGCCAGCCGAACCAGCTGTTTCTCTTCCATGCGGATAATCTCACTTGTCCTCCGCACCCTATTAGACGGGGGGAGGGGGCAAATCTTCCCGGACCCGGGCCTTTCCCCCATATACAGAGCCAGGTTTCAGGTCCCGGCCAAAACCCTATTATATAGGATTTGGCCGAGATTGATAGATTCCATTCCCGGTCCCGGAGAAGCCTTCTCCCCGGCTTAGCTCGGGATATTGCCTCTTGCTCCCCGGACCCCCTGGAAACCAGTCCCGACGGTTCCCCCGCTCAGCGGGGCCCCCTCCGCTACGGGGATCTTCGAGGCAATATCCCTCTCCGCCGGGAGAGGGCTTCCGTAAGGGGAGAAGTCCCGTCGGTTCAGCCGATCTTGAGCGTGGTCCGGGCCACCCCGCCCCGGGTCGACAGGATCGAGACCTCGGCCTCGCCGGCCGTCCCGGGTTTGATCTTGACCTTCCAGCGGACCTCTTTCGTCTCGCCGCCCTTGAGGTAGCCGATCTCCTGCCGGGCCCCGACGCCCTTGACGAGATCGGCCCCGGACGGGAGCCGGACCGAGACGGCGTCCGGCCGGACGATCTTGACCCGGTCGGCCATCTTCAGGGCCGTCGGCAGGAAGCCCTCGTTGGCGAAGACGGCCACGACCTCGAACGTGTCGGCCTCTTTCTTGACCGGCTTGACGGCGGCCGAAACGATCTTGACCTGGGGCAGGGACTGGGCCAGGAGGAGGTTGAACATCGCCTCTTTCTTGATCCACTCCTCGAGCAGCTCGACGGGAGGGTTCTGGCGCCAGAACTTGGGGTTGAAGCCGCCGATCTCGACCTCGCCGAGGGTCGGGTGGCTGGCCTTGGTCCAGGGCTTGAAATAGCGGCCGCCGAGCTCTTCGTCGATGTAGCGCAGGTTCTCGAGGTCGGTGATCTGGCCGTCGCCGTCGTAGTCCTTGACCCGGCCGCCGTTCCAGAGCTCGTCCCCGTACCAGACCGCGCCGTAGTAGAGATAGCCGAAGTCGGGGGAGTGGCCGAAGAGCGGCTGGCCCTGGGGCTCGCTCGGCATCTCGAAGCCCATCTCCGCCGCCCGGGCCCGGGTGGCCCGGTCGCCGCGGCCGGCGTTGGCGTAGTCCCAGTACGTGTCGCCGGCGTAGGGATAGCCGGTGATCCTCTTGCCCTGCTCGTCGAAGTACTGGTAGATCTTCATGTCCTCGGGGAACATGGACTCGCTCATCCGGCTGGTCGAGGGGCCGTGGAGCAGCATGGGCACGGTCGTGTCCATGGTCTGACCGATGCTGACGTTGGGGTGCTCGAGGAGGAAGGTGAAGACGGCCCGGGTCTCCGTCTCGGACAGCGGATATTCGCCCGCCCCGCCCTGCGTGTAGCCGCGGCCGGTGAAGTCGAGGCCCGGCATCGGGCGCCAGTTCTCGGGATAGTTCCGGTGGAGGTCGAGGCCGCCGATGCCGTCCTCGTTGACGCGGCCGTCGCCGTCGTTGTCGATCCCTTCGCTCGAGACGATGTAATCGCCCTTGCCGGCCTCGGCCCGTTTCATCAGCCGCCCCGAAGGATCGGCCGGGTCGATCGTCATCGTGCCCTTGCCGGGCGCGACCTTCTGGCGGACCTGGAGGATCAGGCCGTCGCCGTCGATGTCCTCGGGCGGGTCCTCGTCGAGAAGGTTGTCCCGGTCGTCGTCATAAGGGCGGACCGTGCTCCGGTTCGACTGGGCCGTGTTCAGGTAGAGCTCGGAGCCGTCGGGATTGTTCTTGACCTTGACGTAAAGCGCCTTGGTGTCGACGAGCTTCGTCAGCGCCGGGTCCTGGCCGTAGTTGCGGAGGATGTGCCAGGCGAACCAGAGGGCCGACTCGGCCGCCGTCACTTCCCCGGAGTGCCGGTTGCCTTCGATGAACATGGCCGGCTTGTCCGTGTCCTTGCCGGTCGCCTTGTTGGCGATGGTGATCTGCCAGATATCGCGGCCCTCGAAGGACTTGCCGACCGAGTAGAGCTCGACGAGGTTCGGGTAGTCGGCGGCCCATTGGCGCAGGAAGCCGACGACCTCGTCGTAGGTGTGATAGTGGAGGAAATCCATCGCGCCGGGCGTCTTGGGCTGGATGAAGGCGTAGTTCGCCCGCGGGAAGTAGCTGATCCCATGGCGGATACCGCCGACGATGTAGGCTTTGGTCGGTCTCGGCTCGAAGCCGCCCCGGCCCCGGAACCCCGGCTCCTGGGCCGCGGCGAAGACGATCGCGGCCGCGATCGCGACGATGGCGAGAGCGGTGACCCTGCGCATCCGTTGATTCATGTTTTCCACCTCCGTCGGTAAGTAAGCGGGAGGATAGTCGGAATGCTTCGCCGAGTCAACCAGCCGGATCCCCCTCGATATCAGAACCGTGCGTACGAGGCCGCGGAAGAAGGGGTTGAGGGGTATCCCGGAGTGAGCATAAAGCGGTGAATTAGCCGTCATCGGGACGGAGACCTAAGAGCGGGCTCCGGACCGGGACGGCGTGAAGATTCACCGCAGCGAACGGAGCGGATCCCCGAGACCCCTCCGCGGCCGTAGATGGGGCGGATGATCAGTTGGGGAAGCGGAGGAGGACGACGGCCTGGCAGGCGATGGCCCGCTTCTCGCCGACGGGTCCCAATCCTTCGTTCGTCTTGGCCTTGATGCCCAACGCGCCGGCGGGGAGGCCGAGAACGGGGGCCAGCGCCGCCTTCATGGCCGCGGCGTGCGGCCCGATCTTGGGCGCCTCCGCGACGACGATCGTATCGACGTTGACGATCTCGCCACCGCGGCTCCGGACAAGCGCGGTGACCGTCGCGAGCAGGCCGGTGCTCCTGGCGTCCTTGTAACGCGGGTCGGTGTCGGGGAAGTGCGCGCCGATATCGGCCTCGCCAAGCGCCCCGAGCAGGGCGTCGATGATCGCGTGGATGAGGGCGTCGCCGTCCGAGTGGCCGGCGAGCCCCGCCTCGAACGGGATCTCGAGCCCGCCCAGGACGAGCTTGCGGCCGGCCTCGAGCCTGTGGATGTCGTAGCCGATCCCTATTTTATACATCGAGCAGCGCCTCCGCGATGGCCATGTCGACCGGGGTCGTGATCTTGATGTTCCTCGGGTCGCCGGCGACGGCGGTCACGGGGATGGCCAGACGCTCGGCCAGGGCCGACTCGTCGGTCCCGTAGAACCGGTCGCGCCGGGCCGCTTCCAGGGCCTTCTTCAGAACGTCGAACCGGAACCCCTGCGGCGTCTGGGCCCGGGCGAGGAAGGTCCGGTCGACCGTCCCGGCCACCCGGCCCTCGCGGGCTTCCTTGATCGTGTCCTCGACCGGGAGGACGGGCACGGCCGCCCCGTCGACGCGGGCCACCGCGATGACCCGGGAGATGAGGTCCGCCCGGGCGAGTGGCCGCGCCCCGTCGTGGACGAGGACGATCTCGGGCGGCTCCTTGGCGACGAGCAGCCGGAAGCCCTGCCAGACCGAATCCTGGCGCCTCTCGCCGCCGGCGACGCAATCGACGACCTTGGGGTAGCACAGCTGGTAATGCTTGAGGCCCTGGTCGTCGGGGAGGACGAGGAGGAGGGCGTCCACCTCGGGGTGGGACTCGAAGGCCTCCAGGGTCCACTCGAGGACCGGCTTGCCCCGGAGGTAAGCGAACTGCTTGGGCTCGCCGAAGCGCTTGCCGGCCCCGGCGGCGACGATGATGGCGGCCGTGCGGATCACGGCTTGGCCTCCCCGTTGTTGAAGCGGCCGAAGATCATCTTGCCGACCGTCGTCTGGAGGACCGAGGTGACGGTGATGTCGACGGTCTGGCCGATCATCCGCTTCGAGTTGTCGACCACGACCATGGTCCCGTCGTCGAGGTAGCCGACGCCCTGGTCCTTCTCCTTGCCCTCCTTCAGGATGAAGACGCTCATCGTCTCCCCGGGCAGGGCGACCGGCCGCAGGGCGTTGACGAGGTCGTTGATGTTCAGGACCTTGATGCCGTGGATGCGGGCGACCTTGTTCAGGTTGAAGTCGGTCGTGACGATCTCCGCGCCCATGGCCTTGGCGAACTCGATGATCTTGGAGTCCACATCCTGGATCTCCGGGTAGTCCAGGTCGGACAGGACGACCGCGACCTGGGACGATTTCTGGAGGTGGTCGAGGACGTCGAGGCCCCGGCGGCCCCGCTGCCGCTTCAGGGCGTCAGGCGAGTCGGCCACCGCCTGAAGCTCCTTGAGGACGAAGCGGGGGACGACGAGCGTCCCCTCGACGAAGCCGGTGTCGCAGAGGTCGGCGATGCGGCCATCGATGATGACGCTCGTGTCGAGGATCTTGTGGCTGCGCCCGGCCCGCTTCTCCCGGAACAGGCCGGCGATATTGGCCGGCTCGAGCCACTCCGGCTTCTTCGTCCCGATCAGGAGCCCGATGTAGGGCATGATGACCAGGAAGAAGATGCGGACGAACGAGGCCATCTCGGGCGTGTGAACGACCGAGCGGTAGAGCGCGCCGAGCAGCCAGCCGGCGAGAAGCCCGGCGCCGAGGCCCCACCCGGCGCTCCAGAGGACGCGGAAGGGGACCGTGCGGATGCGGGTCTCGAGGAACATCATCAGGGCGCCGGCCAGGAAGGCGGCGCCGGCCCCGAAGCCGGGGCTGAGCTTGAACGGCGGATAAAAAAAGCCGCCGATCGTGATCAGGCTGAGGACGAAGACGCGGAAGATCCAAAGACCCATGGGCGTTCCTCTTTATCCTCTATATTAGCGCAACGTCAGAAAACGCGCTGCAGGGCTTCCCGGACGGTCCGCACGCCGAGGCATTCGATGGCCGGGATATCCTTCCTGTCCAAGGCGGCCAGGTTCCCGGCCGGCATGAGGACGGACGAGAACCCGAGGGCCTGGGCCTCCTTGATCCGGACGAGCGGCTGGCTGACCGAGCGGATCTCGCCGGCCAGGCCGACCTCGCCGAAGAAGGCCATGTCCGGGGGCAGGGGCATGTTCTTGAGCGACGAGACGACGGCCATGACGACCCCGAGGTCGACCGCCGGCTCCTCGATGGACATCCCCCCGGCGACGTTGAGATAGATGTCCTCGCCGGCGAAGCTGTAGCCCGCCTTCTTCTCGACCAGGGCCAGGAGCATGGCCGTCCGGTAGTGGTCCAGCCCGATGGTCATGCGGCGGGGGTTGCCGGTGAAGAGCGTCGAGGACGCCAGGGCCTGGATCTCGGCCAGCAGCGGCCGGGTGCCCTTGATCGTGCAGACGACGGCGCTCCCCGCCTCGTCCTTCGGCCGCTCGCGGAGGAAGAAGGCCGAGGGGTTGAGGATCGGCTGGAGCCCGGCGGCGGTCATCTCGAAAACGGCCAGCTCCGAGACCGGGCCGAAGCGGTTCTTCATGGCCCGGAGGACCCGCTGGCTGTGGTCGCGTTCCCCTTCGAAGAGCAGGACGACGTCGACGATGTGCTCGAGCGTCTTCGGC
>CAYOYQ010000031.1:0-19476 GCA_964408215.1 uncultured Eubacteriales bacterium | reverse complement strand
AACCAGTCCCGACGGTTCCCCCGCCTGCGGCGGGTCCTCCTCCGTTACGGGGGTCGTCGGGGACCACCATTGCCGCCGCGGCTCTTGGCGGGAGGGATGCCGCCTCCTTTGAGAGCGAGAGGCTATTGGGCCACCGGGGCAGAATCCGGTATAATCGGCCGGAACCCCGGCCTGGAGGTGAGAGATGTCCGATTTCGGCGGAGCGGCCAAGCCGCTCGCGGAGAACCCCGACTACAAGATGGCCATCCTCGGCGTGCCCTTCGACGAGAAGTCGAGCTACCTCCGGGGCGCCGCGGGCGGGCCGGCCGCCGTGCGGTCCGTCTCGACCGGCAAGTGCTACTGCGGCTGGACCGAGCTCGGGGTCAACCTCGAGGAGGACACGGTCCTGGTCGACCTCGGCGACGTCGACACGTCCGGCGATCCGGACAAGACCTTCGCCCTGACGGAGAAGGCCGTCGACCGGATCCTGGCCAAGGGGGCCGTGCCCATCGTCCTCGGCGGCGACCACAGCATCTCCTATCCCGTGCTCAAGGCCTTCGCCCGCCACCACAAGCCCCTGGACGTCCTCCATTTCGACGCCCACCCGGACCTCTACGACGACCTCTATGGCGACCGCCTGTCGCACGCCTGCCCGTTCGCCCGCATCCTCGAGGACGGCCTGGCCGCCGGCGTCGTCCAGGTCGGGGTCCGGGCCATCACGGCCGAGCACCGGGCCCGGGCCCTCAAGTGCGGGGTCCGGATGGTCGAGATGAAGGACATCCAGGAGACGCTGCACCTGCGCTTCGCTGATCCGGTCTACGTGTCCTTCGACATGGACGCGCTCGACCCGGCCTTCGCGCCCGGGGTCTCCCACCACGAGCCCGGCGGGCTCTCGACCCGCCAGGCGATCCAGGTCCTCCAGGCCCTCAAGGGCCGGATCGTCGGCCTGGATATCGTCGAGCTCAATCCCAGCCGCGACCCCGCCCAGATCACCGCCGCGGCCGCGTTCAAGATCATCAAGGAGACCGCCGGCCGGATCGTCCGGCCGTCGTGAGGAGGGGAGCCATGAAGCGCCTGCTCGTCGTCGCCGCCCTGGCCGCTGTCGTCGCCGGATGCGCCTCGGCCCAGAAGGGCCCGGCCTTCGACAGCTGGTTCGTCGCGAAGACCCTGCGCGTCGACTTCTTCCATGCCGGCAACGCCGCCGAAGAGACGATCACCCTCGACCAGGTCTACGACCAGGGCGTCTGGGCCGGCAGCCGCACGCACCTCCTCGATCCCTTCGCTCTCGGCCGCTATCTCGTCAAGGTCTTCGACGCGGAGACCGGAGCGCTCATCTTCAGCAAGGGCTACGACAGCTATTTCGGCGAGTACAGAACCTCCGGCCCGGCCCTTGACGGGGTCCGGCGGACCTATCACGAATCGGCCCTCCTGCCGTATCCGAAGAAGCCCATCCGCTTCACGGTCGAGGGGCGGGACCGTCAGAACGCTTATCATCCTCTCTTCAGCCAGGTCGTCGATCCGGCGGCCGCCACCGTCATCCGCGAGCGGCTCGCGGCCGGGGTCAAGGTCTTCGAGGCGCTCAAATCCGGCGAGCCCCGCCGCAAGGTCGATGTGGCCATCCTCGCCGAGGGCTACACGGCCGCCGAAGAAGCGAAGTTCGCGGCCGACCTCGACCGCTTCGTCGGGGTCTTCTTCTCGCTCGAGCCCTACCGGTCGAACCGGGACAAGTTCAACATGTCCGGCGTCTTCAAGGCCTCGGCCGAGAGCGGCTGCGACGAGCCGAGCCACGGGATCTTCAAGTCGACCGTCCTCAACGCCAGTTTCGACGCCCTGGGCTCGGAGCGCTACCTCCTGACCGAGGACAACAAGAGCCTGCGCGACATCGCCGCCCACGTCCCCTACGACGCGCTTTACATCATGGTCAACCACGCGCGCTACGGCGGCGGCGGGATCTACAACCTCTACTGCACCTTCACCGCCGACAACCAGTGGTACGAGTACCTGTTCCTCCACGAGTTCGGGCACGCGTTCGCCGGGCTGGCCGACGAGTATTACACCTCCGACGTCGCCTACAACGAGTTCTACCCGGCCGGGGTCGAGCCCGCCGAGCCGAATATCACGGCCCTGCTCGAGCCCGGCAAGGTGAAATGGGGAAGCCTGGTGAGCCCCGGCACCGCCATCCCGACGCCGTGGGAGAAGGCGGCCTTCGACAAGATGGACAACGCCTACCAGAAGCTTCGCCGCGAGACGAATGCGGCGATCGCCCGGATGAAGAGGGAAGGGGCGCCGGCGTCCGAGATCGCCAAGGCCGAGGAGGAATCCGACCGGCTGTCGCGGGAGAACGCCAAAGAAGTCGACGCCTTCCTCCGGGCCAGCAAGTTCTGGGGCCGGGTCGGCGCGTTCGAAGGCGCCGGCTACGCGGCCAAGGGCCTGTACCGGCCGGAGATCGACTGCCTGATGTTCACCCGCGGCGCCAAACCGTTCTGCAGGGTCTGCGCGGCCGCCGTCCTGAAGACCATCCTCTATTATACCGACTGAGGATCCCGGCCCGGAGCCGGCCCGGTCCCGCCCGCGTGATATTTCTTATCTGGTGTCCCGTGCGCGGAGAAGTGCGGGCCGTTGTCAGCAAAAGGGGGGTTGGTGATGGGAACCAAAAAGGTGGGGGCTTTCTCCAGCCCGCGCAAGAAAGCCAATACCATTATAGCACCGGCTCAAAGGATGTCCAGTGTTTTTTATCATTTTTCTTCGCTTTTTTTTCGAGGGCCGCATCCTATTGATTTCCGGCCCGTTTCGCCCCACAATGAGGCGAACGCCCGGATCCGGGAGGGACCATGGACCAGAAGACCGATCCGAAGAAGGTCGAGATCAAGGTTGACGAGGCGGTGGCACTTGGCCAGTACGCCAGCCTGGCCGCGATCCGCCATTCGCGCGAGGAGTTCCTTTTCGACTTCGCCTTCCTCTTCCCCGACGGGCCCTTCGGCAAGCTCGTCGCGCGGATCATCGTCAGCCCGGCCCACGCCAAGCGCTTTCTCGAAGCGCTGCAGGCGAACATCAAGCGCTACGAGGACGCCTACGGCACGATCATCCCCTCCGACATGCCCCCGACGGTCGATTTCATTCAGTGAGGCGCGTCCGGCTCATTCCCCCCTGTTCCCGGCTTGACATCAGGGGCCTTTTCTTATAATAGTTGACCCAGGCGGAAAGGACAGGGTTGTCACCGGACGGTTCACCGAGGAGGCTGAGATGAAGAAGACAAAGACGCTGATCATCGCGGCGGCCTTGCTGCTCGGGGCCGTGCCGGCGGCCCAGAGCGCCGGCTTCATGATCTACGAGCACGGCGCGGCGGCCATGGCCATGGCCGGGGCCTTCACCAGCCTGGCCAAGGACCCGTCGGCGCTCTGGCACAATCCCGCCGGCATGGCCTGGCTCGAAGGCACCCAGATCATGGGCGGGGCGACCTTCGTCGTGCCGAGCGGATACGTGGATTTTCCCGACTATCCCGGCTCGCCCCGGTACAACCAGAACAAAGACCTCTTCACGCCGCCGAACCTCTATCTGACCCATCAGCTGTCGAAGAAGGCCGTCGTCGGCCTCGGCGTCTTCGCCCCCTACGGCCTGGGCATGGGCTGGCCCGATCCGGAAACGTTCCCCTGGCGCTACCTGGGGACGTCGGGCGAGATGGAGACGTTCTTCGTCAATCCGGCCATCGCCTTCAAGATCACCGACCGCCTCTCCCTGGGCCTCGGCGTAGCCTTCATCTATTCCAAGCTGGACCAGTCGATCACCCAAATGTTCCCCGTGGAGCCGATCGGCGCGGGATCCGGGCTCCGGGCCTTGGCCCCGGCCACGGTGGACGTCCCCGCCACGGCGTCCGTCGACGGCACGTCCTTCGGATTCAACGGCGGGCTCCTCTACAGGGGCAAGGGCTTCCGCCTCGGGCTCAACTACCGGAGCGGGTATACGATGGACTACGCCGGCTCCGTCACGTTGGAGCACCCGCTCCTCGGGGCCGTCGAAGGGACGGGCGAGACGAGCTTCAAGTTCCCCAACCTCCTGACCATGGGGGTGTCCTTCGACCTCGCCAAGAAGCTCATCTGGTCGGTCGATTTCCACTGGGTCTTCTGGAGCGTCTACAAATCCTACACCTTCCACATCGAGGTCCCGGACATCGCCTTCACGGAGGACCTTGTCGTCCCGACCGAATGGAAGAACAGCTACCTCCTCCGGACGGGCTTCGAGTACCAGGCGGCGGAGCGGTTGGCCCTGCGTTGCGGCGTCATCTACGACAAGACGCCCCAGCCGGCCACGACCATGGATTCGACCCTGCCGGATGCCGACCGCCTCGCCCTGACGGCCGGGCTCGGCTACACCGTCGGGCACTTCACCATCGACTTCGCCTATCACTTCGAGAACTTCAAGAAGCGGACGAGCGAGCGGCCGGACCTGCCGGACTTCATGCAGGGGACGTTCAAGACGCGGGCCCATCTCTTCGGCATCGACCTGGGCTACAAGTTCTGACGCGGCAATAATTTCATACGGAGGTTATAGACATGGCCTATGAATTCAAGAACTCGAGGGGAGTCGGCTACTTCCTGCACTCCAAGGACGTCCTGCTGAAGGGTGGCCGGAAGCAGACGATCTACTTCTTCGCCCGCGATGTCCGTCCCGGCGCCCTGGATGCGGTCCCCGCCGGCTACATCGTCCAGGAGACGGCCAAGACGGGCATGCCCATCCTGAAGAAGAAGTAAGTCCCGACTCGGACAGCGTTCGCCGGGGAGCGGGTCCCCGGCCAGGCGGGGAGCCACCTGGGGCGTCGAGCCCGAAGGTGGTTCCCCCCTGTTTTGTTCGGCCGCTTTGACCGGTCCCCGCCTCTTGGGTATACTGAGGCCATGAGATCCCTCGCTTCGAAGCTCTTCGCCGGCGCTCTGGGCCTCGTCCTGGTCTTCGCCGCCTGCGGCAAGAAGCCCTCGGAGGGCGCGGCCCCCGGGGGAGCCGAGGCCAAGGCCAAGACCCTGACCATCGCCGTCATCCCGAAAGGCACGACTCACGAGTTCTGGAAGGCCATCCACGCCGGGGCCGTCCGGGCCTCCCGGGAGGTCGGCGTCGACATCATCTGGAAGGGCCCCCAGAAGGAGGACGACCGGGCCCAGCAGATCACGGTGGTCGAGGATTTCGTCAGCCGCGGCGTCGACGGCATCGTCCTCGCCCCGCTCGACGACCGGGCCCTCATGCGGCCCGTCGGGGACGCCATGCGGGACAAGATCCCGGTCGTCATCATCGACTCCGCCCTCCAGGGCAGCGATTACGTGAGCTACGTCGCCACCGACAATTACCGGGGCGGCGTCCTGGCCGCCCGGCGGCTTGGCCAGCTCCTCGGCGGCCGGGGCCGCATCTTCCTCATCCGCTACCAGGAGGGCTCGGCCAGCACCGTCCAGCGCGAGGCCGGGTTCTTCGACACGGTCCGGAAGGAATTCCCCGGCCTGACCCTCCTCGTCCAGGACCAGTACGCGGGGGCGACGACCGAGACCGCCTACCAGCTGGCCGAGAACCTGATCAGCCGCTTCCCCGACGTCCAGGGCATCTTCACGCCCAACGAGTCGAGCACGTTCGGCACCCTCCGGGCCCTCCAGGAATCGCGGCTCGCGGGCAAGGTCGTCTTCGTCGGCTTCGACAGCTCGCCCAAGCTCGTCCAGGGCCTCCGCGACGGCGAGATCATGGGTCTCGTCCTCCAGAACCCCGAGAAGATGGGCTATCTCGGCGTCAAGACGATCGTCGCCCACCTCGGCGGCGAGCCGGTCGAGAAGGTCATCGACACCGGCGTCGTCATGGTCACGGCCGACAACATGGACCTCGCCGAGATCAAGGCCCTCCTTTCGCCCGACCTTTCGCTGATCAACGACTGATGACCGACGGACCCGGCGCGCCCCCCGTCCTCCGCATGGCCGGGGTGAGCAAGTCCTTCGGCGCGACCCGGGCCCTCGACGACGTCAGCTTCGAGCTCCGGCGGGGCGAGGTCCACGCGCTCATCGGCGAGAACGGCGCCGGCAAGAGCACCATGATGAAGGTCCTCAGCGGCGCCGTCGTCCCCGACGCCGGCCGGATGGAGATCGACGGCCGGCCCTACGTCCCGTCCGGCCCGCTCGACGGCCTGCGCTCCGGCGTCGCCATGATCTACCAGGAGCTGACCCTGGCCCCGCACATGACCGTCGAGGAGAACGTCTGTCTCGGCCGCGAGGTCCATGCCGGCGGCTGGCTCGACCGGGAGTCCATGAGGCGGAAGGTCCGCGAGACCCTGGAGCTCGTCCGCCATCCCGAGCTCCCGCTCGACGTTCCCATCGGCCGGCTGAGCGTCGGGGCCAAGCAGGTCGTCGAGATCGCCCGGGCCCTGCTCAACAAGTCGCGCATCCTGGTCATGGACGAGCCGACGAGCTCGCTCGCCCTCGAAGACAGCCAGCGGCTCTTCGAGATCGTCCGGGGCCTCAAGGACCAGGGGGTCAGCGTCATTTACATCAGCCACTTCCTCGAGGAGGTCCAGCGCGTGGCCGACCGGTTCACCGTCCTCCGCGACGGCCGGAGCGTCGGCGCGGGGACGATGGCCGGGACCCGGCTCGAGGCGATCATCCAGCTCATGGTCGGCCGCGAGCTCACCGAGCTCATCCCCCGCGTCGAGCACGCGGTCGGCGAGCCCGTCCTCGCCGTCGACGGCCTGAAGGGCCGGCGCATGGCCGCGCCGGTCAGCCTGTCCGTGGCCAAAGGCGAGATCCTCGGCATCGCCGGCCTCATCGGTTCGGGCCGGACGGAAACGCTCCGGGCCCTTTTCGGGCTGGACGAGGTCGAGGGCGGGACGATCGTCGTCTCGGGCGCGGCGCTCAGGGGACGGGCCCCCTGGACCCGGATCCGGCGCGGCCTCGGCCTGCTCAGCGAGGACCGCCAGGGCGAAGGCCTGGCCCTGAACCTCTCGATCGCCGACAACCTGACCCTGAGCGACCTTGCGCCCTACCGCCGCCGCGGCCTTCTCCGCCCGGCCCTCCAGCGCCGGGGCGCGGCCGATTGGATCGGCCGGCTCCAGATCAAAGCCCGCGGACCGGCCCAGAAGGTCGGCGACCTGTCGGGCGGGAACCAGCAGAAGGTCGCCCTGGCCCGTCTCCTGCACCAGAAAGCCTCGGTCTTCCTGCTCGACGAGCCGACCCGGGGCATCGACGTCGTCAGCAAGAGCCAGATCTACGAGTGGATCGGCCTCCTCGCCCGCGAAGGCCAGGCCGTCCTCTTCGTCAGCTCCTATCTTCCCGAGCTCCTCGGCGTTTCGGACACGATCGCGGTGTTCCACCGGGGCGCTTGCGTCGAGTCCCGTCCCGCCGCCGCCTGGGACGCCGCCTCGCTCATGGCGGCGGCCACGGTGGGCCGGGCCCCCCGCGCCGAACCGCCGAGCCCAAGGAGCGCCGCATGAGCCGAAAACGCCGGGCCCGCCTCACCCAAGCCCTCAACTTCTTCGGCCCGTTCATCGGGCTGCTGCTCGTCATCGCCCTGTTCGCCCTCATCCCCGAGGTCCAGGGGCGGTTCCTGAGGTTCGCAAATTTCAAGAGCGTCGCCACCCAGTCGGTCATCGTCGCCCTGGGCGCCCTGGGCATGACCCTGATCATCATCAGCGGCGGCATCGACCTCTCCGCGGCCTCCAACATCGCCCTGTCGAGCGTCATCGCCGCCTACGCCGTCAACGCGGGCGCGGCGCCCCTCGTCGCCCTGCTCCTCGGCGTCGCGACCGGCGGCCTGGTCGGCCTGGCCAACGGCTCGCTGGTCACGCGCCTCCGGCTCGTCCCCTTCATCGTCACGCTGGGCATGATGGGCATCGCCCGCGGCGCGGCCAAGTGGATCGCCGGGAACCAGAAGATCGACGCGCCCATGACCTGGATCAACGATCTCATGGCCAAGTCGCCCCGCCCGTCCTGGCTGCTCCTGGCCCCGGGCGTCTGGATCGTCATCGTCTTCGCCGTCGTCCTGGCCGTCGCCCTGAGGTCGACCGTCTTCGGGCGGCACATCTTCGCCGTCGGCTCGAACGAGGCCACGGCCCGGCTCTGCGGCATCCGGACCGACCGGGTCAAGGTCCTCGTCTACGCCCTGGCCGGGCTCTTCTGCGGCCTCTCCGGGGTCATGGAGTTCTCGCGGCTCACCGTCGGCGACCCGACCGTGGCCGTCGGGCTCGAGCTCGACATCATCGCCGCCGTGGTCATCGGCGGCGGCAGCCTGAACGGCGGCGAGGGCAGCATCCTCGGGACCATGATCGGCGTCCTGATCATGTCGTTCCTCCGCAATGGCTGCACCATGATGGGCTGGCCGAACTACATCCAGGAGATCATCATCGGCGCGATCATCGTCGTGGCCGTGACTTTGGACCGCCTCCGCCACAGGAAAGAGTAGAGGCGATTCCCTCGCCGCCGAGAGAGGCAAACAGGAACAGGGGAATAAGACCCTGACCTTCTTCAAAGGAATCTCCGGGAGGGTCGTCTAATCCCACGAGATGAGTTCAGGAGGTTTCTCTATGAGAACGAGAAAACGAAGGATGATCGTCGGAGCGGCCGCGCTGGCCTTCCTGGCCGCCTGGTCGCTTCCGGCACTCGCCGCTGCGCAGGAGGCCCAGACGCCGCCGGCGACGGCGCAGGAGCGGCCGGGCCGCATGCCGGCCCGGCAAGCTCTCGGCCTGACCCCCGCACAGGAAAAGGCCCTGACGGAGTTCCGCAAGGCCCGCGAGCGGGAGAGGACGGCCTTCCGGGACGAGATGGCCAAGGTCCGCGCCGAGCGGCGCGAGCTCGTCCGCGACCCCCAGGCGAACCGGGCCAAGCTCGACGCCCTCATCGACCGGGCCGCCAAGCTGCGGGCCGAACGGGAGAAGGCGGTCCTGCGGGACCGGATCGAGCGGGACAGGATCTTCACGCCCGAGCAGCTCCAGAAAATGAAGGCCTTGCGGCAGCGGCTGGGCGGGCGCGCCGGCCGTTTGGGCTTCGGCCGGCCGGGCCGGCCTTTCGGCCCCGGGCTCAGGGCCGAACGCCTGGCCCGGCTACGGGGCCTTCGTCACCGGGCGCTCATCCGGCGCTGGCGGCACCGGTAAGGCTCCACTTCTTCGTTCAAGGGACACGCGGCCCAGGCGCGTGTCCCTTTTCTATTGAGGGGACATGTCCCCAGACGGATCTGTCCCCCCGAGAGGACAGCAGGCCCTTTTTCCCCTGGGGGACAGGCTGGCACGATAGTTGCTTTTAATGAGGCCGGAAGGAGAAAGACGATGAGAAAGAACAAGACAAAGGTCGCTCTGATGGCGGCCGCATTCATCGTTTCGATCCCCCTCGGCCTCGCGGCTCAGGACGAAGGCTTCTACCCCTACAGTTTCGCCCGCCTGAGCTATGTCAACGGCACGGTCTATGTCCAGAGGACGTCGGACCTGGGCTACGAAAAGGGAGAGGTCAACCTCGCCCTGGTCCAGGGCGACAAGATGGGGACCGAGAGCGGCCAGGCCGAGATCCACTTCGGGCGCCGGAACTACCTCCGTCTCGACGATAACACCAAGGTCGAATTCGCCCTCCTGCCCTCCGAGGGGGACGAGCGCATCAAGCTCCATCTCACCGAAGGCAGCGCCTATCTCCGGGTGAGCCAGCTCGCCGTCGACAAGGGCATCGAGGTCCATACCCCCGACGCCTCGTTCTATGTCCTCGAAGAAGGCCTCTACCGCTTCGACATCCGGCTCGACCGGGAGACCCAGGCGGCCGTCCGGGAAGGCAGCCTCGAGGCCGCCACCGAGGACGGCTCCGTCGTCGTCAACCGGGGCGAGAGCGTCGCCGCCGCCGACGGCCGGCTCCTCGGCGATCCGGCCTACGCGGACCTCCGCGGGGACGGCTTCGACACCTGGAGCGACTCGCGGGACGGCCAGCTCTCCGCGCGGAACGAGCGGCAGTACCTGCCGGCCGAGATGTCCGAGTACGAGGAAGAGCTCGCCGACAACGGGCAGTGGGTCTATGAGCGGGGCTACGGCAACGTCTGGGTGCCGGAGGTCTCGTATTCCGACTGGCGGCCCTATCTCTACGGCCGCTGGGTCTGGTACCCCGTCATCGGCTGGACCTGGGTCTCGTCCGAGCCCTGGGGCTGGGCGACCTACCACTACGGCCGCTGGCACTGGCGCTTCGGCCTGGGCTGGTACTGGATCCCCCAGCGTCACTGGGGCCCGGCCTGGGTGCACTGGTGGTGGGACCGCGATTACATCGGCTGGTGCCCGCTCAGCTGGTACAACCGGCCTGTGTTGCTCGTCGACAACCACTTCTATGACCGCCACTACGACCGCTACTTCTCGGCCCACAACCGGGCCATGTCCGTCATCCGCCGCGACCAGCTCCAGGCCCGCGACCTCTCCCGGCGTCAGATCGGCGCCGGCGACCGCGGACGCCTCGGCCAGGTCGAGCTCCGGCGCGAGCAGCCCTCACTGCGGCCGGTCGTGGACAACGTCCGGCCCGAGGCCCTGGCGGCCCGGAGGGCCCTCGCCGACCGGCCCGGCAGCCGCAACGCCGTCCGGTCCGTCGCGCCCTCGAATTCGCTGTCGCGCTCGCGGCTGCGCCCGGGCGCGGCCGAGAGATCCGTGACGAGGGACCGGAGCGTCGTCGCCGCCCCGGCCGAGCGCGGCGCGGTCGCGCGCCCCTCGATCCGCACCCCCGAATCCGGCGGCCGGGCCATCCGGTCCGACGGACGCCCGCCGGTCACCGGGACTCGCGAGGGGAGCGGCCTCGTCCGGCCGCGCGGCACGGAAACGGAGGGTCGGGCCATCCGGTCCTTCCCGAGCCAGCGCGCGACGGTCGGCCGCGACCGGCCGGCCGCTCCCGAAGAGCGCCGGGCGGTCTCCGCGCCGGCGACGCGCCGTGAAGCGTCGGAGACCCGCGGCGGCACGGCCCGGGTCTCCCGCCCCGACGGCAACGCCTCGGCGCCGTCCCGCGTGACGCGTTCCGAATCCTCT
Source organism: uncultured Eubacteriales bacterium (assembly GCA_964408215.1). Taxonomy (GTDB): domain Bacteria; phylum Acidobacteriota; class Aminicenantia; order Aminicenantales; family Saccharicenantaceae; genus RBG-16-66-30. The sequence goes on along the minus strand of CAYOYQ010000031.1, from coordinate 8,510 downwards.
TCCGGGAGGTCTCAAAGTCGCACCTACACGTCCCGATCAACCGTCACCCGTGCGCCATCGCGGCTGAGCTCGTCCCCGTCCCCGTCCCGGTCCTCGTCGTCGATCTCCCGGCCCTCGTCTTCGTCCTCGCGCTCGAGCTCGCCGTCGGTCTCCCGGCCGACGGCCTCCTCCCGCTCGTCCTCGGCCCGGTCCCGGAGCACCGTCGCTTCGCCCTCCCGTTCGTCCGCCCCGTCCTCGTCCCGGCCAAGCCTGACGCGGACGCCTTCCGCGTCCCGGACGGGCGGCTCCTATTCCTCGCCCTCCCGCTCCAGCGGCTCCTCGGGCCGGACGATGAGCGCCCCCCGCCCGAGCTCTTCGTCGGGGCGGTCCGTCAGCTCCCCGAGATCGAGCGGCTCCTCCTCGGGGCGTTCGTCCTCCTCGGGCCGGTCCAGCTCCTCGTCCCGGTCCTCCGGCTCCTCCTCCAAGGCGGGCACCAAGAGAAAGTAGGGTGAAGACAGACCGGCCGATGCCGGTTGGACGATAGATCGCCTGTCCCCGGCCGGGGCCGCCCCCGGCCCAATTTTTTCTTTACTTTTCGGCCCCGCGATGATATAAACTACTCCTCGTTCGGGAGGTCCTTCCGGACGTGCGTTCGACATATGGAGGTAGTTCCAATGCGTTTCACCAAGAAGATAGGCATCGTTCTATTAGGCTTGGCCGTCCTCGCCGGACTGGCCGTCACCGTGGCCTGCCAGAAGAAGGCCGAGACGCCGGCCGCCGAGGCCGTACAGGCCGTCACCGAGTTCGAGGGCGTCGTCCGGGCGGGCCTCGGGCGCTATATGTATCTTTCGACCGCCCAGGGCTTCGATATCGTCCTGCCCGGCTTCGACGCGGCCTCCGTCGTGGGCAAGACGATCAAGGTCAAGGGCAACCTGCTCCCCGACCACCCGCCGGTCTTCCTGGCCGACAGCGTCGAATCGGGCGGCCAGGCGATCTACACCCGCAACCAGGATTTCGCGGCCGAGGACTTCGTCGAGATGAAGGTCCGGGAAACGGTCCCGGCCCTGGCCATCACCGGCCTCAATAAGCCCGAGGAGTGGGAAGGCAAGGGGCAGGGCAAGGTCTACGGCCAGCTCCAGAAGGGCGACATCAGCTCGATCGTTCTCTCCGACGACAAGGGCAAGGAGCTCGCCAAGATCACCGTCGACAACGTCACGACCTATGCCGACTATTACATCCAGAAGCTCCGGCTCTTCAATAAGTTCTGGTTCTACGTCACCGTCAAGGACAGCGTCGACAAGAAGGACCGGACCAAGACCAAGACGATCTTCCACGCCGACGTCACCGGCGTCGGGCTTTACTGATCTTTTCGCGGAATGTCCTCGGGACGGCCGGGCCGGCCGTCCCTTTTTTTTGCCTCAGGTCAGGAGCGCGGCGAGCTTGCCGAGGGAGGCCTCGAGGGGGCTCCCGAGCTCGAGGGTCAGGACGCGCCGGCCTTTTTCCGTGAGGGCCATCGCGTCGCCGCGGGCCTGGGCCCGGAATAGGGCGGCGAAATCCACGGCCGGCCGGGGGACTCCGGCGACGGCCGGGACGGGCAGGTCCGCGAGGTCGGCGGGAACGAGGACGAGGAACAGGCCTTTGTTGCCGTCCCCCTTGTGGAGCTGGCCGGTCGAGTGCAGATAGCGCGGGCCGAAGCCGACCGTGACCGGCAGGCCCGTCTTGAGGCGCAGGCCGGCGGCCAGGCCCGACAGGAGATCCTCGATGGCCCGCCGCTTCGGCAGGAACGCCAGCAGGGCCAGGTAATCCCCGTCCCGGTTCGCGCGCAGGAAGCCGGGCCCGGCGGCCGCCGGGTCCTCTGATGTCCCGGCGACGCGGACCTCTCCCGCCGCGGGGCGGGGGCGGGTCGCTTCGGCCCCGGGGCCGTGGCCGGCGGCCAGGATCCCCCGGGTCTTTTCCTTTGTTGATTCGACGTCGGGCTGGTCGAACGGGTTGATCTTGAGGATGTGGCCGGCGACCGCGGTGGCGAACTCCCACAGGAAGAAGTGCCCCCCGAGGTCGTAGGGGCCGTCGAGATTGAGCCGGGCCACGGGCGACCGGGCGCCCTCGGGGACCCGGGCCCCGGGCCGCGGGGCCGGCTCGTCCGCCGCCCCGATCTCGACGAACAGGCGGTCCTCGCCGTAGCTCTCCGCGGGTCCGGGCCTGTCCTCGACGACGGGGACGATGCCGCGGCCCTCTTTCCCCGTGCTCTCGGCGATGAGCTGCTCGAGCCAGCCGGCCAGCGGCCGGAGACGCTGCGGCAGGAGAAGGGTCAGCTTATCCCGGCCTTTGACGGCGGCCGTGCCCAGAAAGGCCCCCAGCAGCGCCCCGGGGTTGCCGGCGGTCTCCTCGATCTGGCATCGCAGGGCCATCGCCCGGGCCGATCCGAGGAGGCGGTCGACATCGATCCCGGCCAGGACGGCGGGCAGAAGCCCGAAGACCGAGAGCGCGGAGAACCTGCCCCCGATATCGGGCTGGCCCAGGAACGTCTGGCGGAAGCCCAGCTCGCGGGCCAGGGCTTCGAGCGGGGTTCCCGGGTCGGTGACGGCGACGAACGCGCCGCCGGCGCGATCGGTCCCCAGGTCGCGGCGGGCCCGGTCGTAGAAAAAGGCGAGCAGAGCCATGACCTCGGCGGTCGTCCCCGACTTCGAGGAAACGATGAACAGGGTCTTTTTGGCGGAGAGGCGCGCCGCTGCCGCGGCTATGGTCTCGGGCTCGGTCGTGTCCAGGATCTCGAGCTCGAGGGCGCCCGGCTCGAGGTCGAAGAGGCGCGCGTAGACGTCCGGGGCCAGGCTCGAGCCGCCCATGCCCAGGACGACGGCCCGCCTCAGCCCTTGGCCGCGGACCGACTCCGCGAAGACGCCGAGGTCCGGCAGGATCGTCGCCGCCGCCGTCGGCGAATCGAGCCAGCCGAGGCGGTTCCCGATCCCGGCGTCCGCCTCTTTCCAGACGGTCCCATCACGCGCCCAAACGCGGCGGACGATCCCTTCCGCCTCGAGATCGTTGAGGGCCCCTTCGAAGGCCGCGGCCAGACCTCCTGCATTCAACAGCTGGAATCCGCGGGATGGCTTGCTCATGGGGCGTCCCCTCTTTCCCATGGCGGATTATACCAGCAGCCGGGCAGGGGACAAAGAGGCTTGATTATTTTCCGCGGATTCCAGAAGATAGGGGACCGGAGGGCCCACCCATGACCAACGCCGCCACCGCCGAGCCGGCCGGCTTCTTCCACCCGACCCGGCCGATCTACCGCTTCGTCAACCTGCTCTTCATCTCCTCGCTGTCGTTCGGCAGCTATTTCGCCTACGACATCATCGGGGCCATCGCCCCCTCGCTCGTCGACGAGCTCAAGGCCGCCCGGGCGACCGTCGGGACGATGAACACGATGTACAGCATCGCCGCCATCCTTGTCGTCCTCTTCGGCGGCATGCTCATCGACAAGCTGGGCACGCGCAAGGCCAGCATCATCTTCTCGGTCCTGGTCTTGGCCGGCGCGGCCATCGTCTGGCAGGCCAAGTCGATCCCCGTCATCTTCCTGGGGCGGTTCGTCTTCGGGGCCGGCTCCGAGCCCCTGGTCGTGGCCCAGAGCGCGATGCTCGCCCGCTGGTTCAAGAACAAGGAGATGGCCATGGCTTTCGGCGTTCAGCTGACCGTGAGCCGCCTCGGGTCGCTCTTCGCCTTCAACACCGGCGAGCTGTTCACCAAGAACTTCGGGACCTACCGGGCCGCCCTTATGGCCGCGGTCGGCGCCTGCGCCCTGTCCCTCATCGGCAATCTGTGTTACATCGTCCTCGACAGGCGCGGCGAAAAGGCCCTCAATCTTCGCGACGAGAGCGCCGGCGACAAGATCGTCTTCAAGGACATCAAGGAGTTCAAGCCGACCTTCTGGTTCGTCACTGCCCTCTGCTTCACGTTCTATGCGGCCATCTTCCCCTTCCAGAGCCTGGCCACCGATTTCTTCCACACCAAGTGGGGCATCGCCCTGACCGCTCCGGCCATCGGCAGCTTCCTGCATCAAGTCTTCAACAACCTGCTTCATATCTTTAGCACGGCCGGCGGCATCACCAGCATCATCATCTTCGCCTCGATGATCCTGGCGCCCTTCGCCGGGCGGCTTGTCGATCGGGTGGGAAAGAGGACGACGTTCATGATCGCCGGGGCCCTCATGCTCATCCCGTGCCATCTGGCCATGGGGCTGACGAGGATCTATCCCGTCTACCCGATGATCCTGCTCGGCTTTTCCTTCGTGCTCGTCCCGGCTGCCCTCTGGCCGTCCGTGCCGCTCATCGTCCGCTCTGAACGCGTCGGGACGGCCTTTGGCCTGATGACCGCCATCCAGAACATCGGCTTGGGATTGTTCCCGCTCCTGAACGGCCTGTTGCGCGACAGGACCGGCTCCTACGTCGCGAGCCAGGTCATGTTCGCCAGCCTCGGGATCATCGGCTTCGTCTTCGCCCTGCTCCTGCGGCGGGCGGATCACCGTGAGGGGGCCGGGCTCGAGGTGCCGGAAAGGGCCCGGGCCAAGGCCTAGCTCGACGGGCCGCCGGGTGTCCGCGGAGATACGGTCAAGGAGGGCTCGCCATGAAGAGATTCGGTCAGCTGATCGGGGTCAAGCCGGAGGCCTTCGAGTCGTACAAGGCCTACCATGCCACGGTCTGGCCGGAGGTCCTGGAGACCATCCGGCGATGCCACATCCATAACTATTCGATCTTCCATTGGCAGGGGAAGCTCTTCGCCTACTTCGAGTACCACGGCAGCGATTACGCGGCCGACATGGCCAGGATGGCCGCCGATCCCAAGACCCAGGACTGGTGGAAGATCATGATGCCCCTGCAGGAGCCTATCGCGGGCCGGCCGGAAGGGGAGTGGTGGGCGCCGATGGAAGAGGTCTTCCACACGGACTGACACGGACGCCGTCATGGTGCGGACCGCCGGCTGCCTGGCCAAGCTCGACCGGATGACGAAAACCCTCCGGCACCAGGAGGCGGACCGCGTCCCGGTCAGTGATTTCTTCTGGGGCTCGTTCCTCGAACGCTGGCGGCGGGAGACGGGTCTGCCCGCGGACGCCGACATCTACAAGCACTACGACCTCGACTGGATCGTCACGACACCCAACATGGACCCGCACATCCGGGCCTTCGAGACCCTCGAGGAGACGGCGGACCACGTGACGGTGCGGACGGGCTTCGAGGCGGTCATCCGCAAGAACTTCGCCGATCCGATGCCGGCCTTCCTCGCGTTCGACACGGATACGATCGATAAGATGCGGGCCTTCCGCTTTGACGATCCGTCGGACGACCGGCGCTATTTCGCCGCCGGCGACAACCAGATCGCCGGGGTGGGGGACGGCTTCGCCCGGAACTCGCCGCCCTGGGTCGAGACCGTGAAGTCGCTTCATCCGTGGATCCCGGCCTACGGCAGCGTCTGCGAGGCCCAGGAGATGCTCTGGCGCATCGTCGGGCTCCAGAACGTCCTCCTCTGGATCGGTCTCTATCCCCACGAGGTCGGGCGCTTCGTCGAGCGGCTGGGCGAATTCGTCCTGGGGATCACGAAGGCCCAGATCAAGGCGGCCGGCGGCCGCCTCGACGGGCTGGTCATCTGGGGCGACGTGGCCTACCGGAAGGACCTGCTTTTTTCGCCCGAGTACTGGCGCCGCTATTTCAAGCCCGTGGTCAAAGCGATCGTCGACGAGTGCCATGCGAGCGGCCTGCCGGTCATCTATCACGGCTGCGGCAACGTCCGGCGGATCTTCGGCGATCTCATCGAGTGCGGGGTCGACGCCTACAATCCCCTCGAGGCCAAGGCCGGCCTCGATGTCGTCGAGCTGAGGCGGCAATACGGCCACCGGATCGCTTTTTGCGGCAACATGGATGTGCTGACCTGGGCCAACGGTTCCGAGGACGAGCTGCGGCGTGTCGTCCTGACCAAGCTCAACGCGGCGAAGGGCGGCGGCTTTATCTTCCAGTCCGACCACTCCGTACCCGGTAACGTCTCGGCCCGGAACTACGAGTTCGTCATCGAGCTCGTCCGGAAGCACGGGACCTATCCGCTCCGACTGGGGGAGTTCGACCTGCCGGATCTCGCCTGACGACCGGGGATCGAAAGATACAGACCTGACCCTGAAGGACACCTTCCGAAAATCGACCCCTCCGGGTCAGAAAAGATCAGAAAGTAAGGATGTCAGGGCTTCTTGGCGACTTCGGCCTTGCTCTTGCGCCGCATGTCGGCGGTGTGAGCGCGCTTGTAGGTCTGGATGTCGACGAAGCGCCCCTTGGCGTCGCGCACGGCGTAGAGCTTGGTCCCCTTCACGCTGCGGTGGGTCGTTCTCTTCATAGGCATAACTCCTCCTTTGACGATATTTTATGCGTGAGGAAAAACCGGATATCCCATCGCTGGCCTGCGACAGATTCAGTCTAATGGACGGCCGGTACGATGTCAAATGCGATCCCGCTCCGGTTGCCGGGGTCGGCTGTTTCTGCTATAAAGGCCCCTCATGATCCGCGTCGTCATCTCCGACCTGGGCCGCGTCGTCCTCTGGTTCGACAACAACGTCTTCCTGCGCAAGCTCGCGGACCGGGCCGGCAAACCGTTCGAAGCGGTCAAGGCCACGGTCCACGGCGACCTCGAGCTCATCCGCCGCTTCGACGGCGGCGCCCTGACGCCGGCGGGGTTCCTCGCTCATGTGACCTCGGCCGTCGGCGCGGATGTCCCCTACGGCGACTTCTACGCGATCTACAACGATATCTTCACCCCGAATCCCCCGGCGATCGACGTTCTGGCCAAGGTCAAGGCCGCGGGGATCAAGACGCTTCTTCTCTCCAATACCGACCCGGAGCGGTTCGGCTTCGTCCGCCGCCGCTTCCCCGAGATCCTGTTCTTCGACGATTATGTCCTGTCCTACGAGTTGAAGCTGCTCAAGCCCGATCGGGCGATCTACCTCGCCGCGGCCGCGAAGGCGGGCTGCCGGCCGGACGAGTGTGCCTTTATCGACGACATGGAGGAGAACGTCGCGGGCGCCCGGGCCGCGGGCCTCAGCGGGATCCTCTACAAACCGGAGACGGACCTCGAAGCCGAGCTCAAAAAGCTTGGTCTGAGGTTCTAGGCCAGAGAGGGTCAAACCTACTTTTTTTCGAAAAAAGTAGGTTTGACCCTCTCTTATTCTCCGACCACCTGGACCCAGGCCTGGCGCGTCCGGGGGCCGTCGAACTCGCAGAAGTAGATCCCCTGCCACGTCCCGAGCCGGAGCTTCCCGCCTTCGACGAGGAGCGTCGCCGACGAGCCGACGAGCGATGCTTTGACGTGGGCCGGCGAATTGCCTTCGCCGTGGGCGTAGGGGAGGGCGTCGGGAACGATCCTGCGCAGGACCATGTCCATGTCGGCCCGGACATCGGGATCGGCGTTCTCGTTGACAGTGACGCCGGCCGTCGTGTGGGGCACGGTGACGACGCACACGCCGCTTGTGACCCCCGAAGCGGCCACGATGCGTCCGACCTCGGCCGTCAGATCGACGAATTCTTGCCGCGCTTTCGTCCGGATCTCGATGGTATTCATTGGCGCCTCAACAACTTAAAAAAATCTGGCGAAAGCTCTTGACAAGCCTCCAAGCGGGGGTGTATCTTCACCCCGGAAAATACAACATTTGGTATTTTCCGGGGACAGGCTCCACAAGATATGGGATAGAAGCCGAAAGGCTTTGAGGCTTGCCATGGGTTTCGGGAAGGGTAATTTTAGCACGTCCGTGGCGGAATTCCCAGGCTTGTGAGCGCCGCTCCAAAAAAGCGAACGAGGGAGGAGGCACCTGATGGTCAGCGCAGTCGGCCGGATCAAGAAGCGGGACGGGACGGTCGCGGACTTCAACCAGGACAAGATCACCAACGCCATCCACAAGGCGATGCAGTCGCAGGGCATCCAGGACCGGTCGATCGCCAAGACGGCCTCCGACATCGTCAGCTTCATGATCGAGGAGAAGTTCGGCGGCTACACCATCCCCTCCGTCGAGCAGATCCAGGACATCGTCGAGATGGTCCTGATGAAGCAGGGCTATCACGAGGTGGCCAAGTCCTACATCCTTTACCGCGAGAAGCACAAGGGGATCCGTGAGGCTAAAAGGATCGGCCTCAACCTCGAGCGGCTGGTCAAGGACTACCTCAGCAACGCCGACTGGAAGATCCGCGAGAACTCGAACGAGGGCGTCCAGTCGTTCGCCGGCCTCAACGCCCGGGTCTCCGGCGAGGTCCTGTCGAACTTCGCCCTCAACCAGATCTACACCGAGGAGGCCAAGAAGGCCCACGAGGAGGGCCGGTTCCACATCCACGACCTGAGCTACCCGATCGTCGGCTACTGCGCCGGCTGGTCGCTCGAGAACCTCATCCGCAAGGGCTTCGGCCACGTCCCGAACCAGGTCCATTCCAACCCGGCCAAGCACCTCGACACGCTGACGCTGCACATGGTCAACTACATCGGGACCATGCAGGCCGAGTTCGCCGGGGCCCAGGCCT
>CAYOYQ010000030.1:0-19664 GCA_964408215.1 uncultured Eubacteriales bacterium | reverse complement strand
CCAAGGTCCTGCTCCTCGGCCTGGTCAATTACGACCCGGCCACCCAGGACCCCTACGCCCTCGACCTCGACGGCAAGAAGGCGGTGTCCCGGACCCTGGCGGCGGAAGCCCCGGCCCTCCGCGGCGCCCTCAAGGAGCCCGGCCAGCGCCGGCTGCGCGAGCTCGTCGCCGACCTCGAGATCATCCTGATGCAGATCGCCAATCTCGAGGCCGGTCAAGACCTCGACGGCGTCGACCTCATCAAGCAGGGCGTCGACCGGAAAGGGATCTTCCTCAAGATCGACCTCGATCGCATGGGCCGCGAGGCCCGCGGCCCGGCCGCCCCGCCGGCGGAGACGGCCCGCCCCAAAAAAACGATCGCTTAAGGAGATAGACCATGAAAGAACGGACCGAGAAAACCCCGAAGAAAGTCTTCCTGCGCTTGGCCCTGGCCCTGACTTTCGTCGCCGGCCTGGCCGTCGCGGCGGTCGCCGCCGTCGAGGACCCGGCCAACCAGGAGAAGGACGCCGTCGCCTATAAACAGGCGTATTCGCTCGTCCTCGAAGAGAAGTGGGCCGCCGCCAAGACGGCCATGGACGACCTCATCCGCCAGTTCCCGAAGAGCGCCTGGGTCGACGACGCCCGCTTCTGGTCGTGCTACGCGGCCGAAAAGACCGGCCAGCCGGCGGAGACCGCCTTCAAGTGCTACCAGAAGTTCGTCGACGAGAACCCCGAAAGCGATTGGGCCGACGAAGCCAAGTCGAACATGATCCGCCTGGCCCAGGCCCTGGCCAAGACCGGCAAGCCCGAATACCAGACGGTCATCGAGGCCTACCAGGACGCGGCCGAGGACGACATCAAGCTCACCGCCCTCTACGCCCTCCAGAACATCGGCGACGAGACCGCCCTGAAGACGATCTCCGAGATCTTCGACAAGGCCAAGAGCGCCAAGCTCAAGAGCCAGATCGTCTTCATGCTCGCGGAGTTGGAGACGCCCGAGGCGTTCGCCAAGCTCCGCGATATCGCGACCCGCGAAGCCGACCCGGAGATCCGCCGCTCGGCCCTCTTCGCCGTCGGCGAGAAAGGCGGCCCGGAATCCGTCCAGGTCTTGAAGGAGGTCCTGGCCTCGAAGGCCGATGTGGAGATCCGGCGGCACGTCCTCTTCGCTCTGGCCGAGACCGAAGAGCCGGGGCTGGTCGCCTTGTTCTCTCAAGTCGCGTTGACAGACCCCGACCAGGAGATGGCCCGAACGGCCGCATTCGCGCTCAACGAGATCGAGGGCCCGGAGGCTACGGCCGCCCTGCGCAAGATCCTGAAAGAGGCCAAGGACAAGGAGATCCGCCAGGCCGCCCTCTTCTCCCTGATCGACCGCGACGACGTCCGATCCCTGCCCCTGCTCAAGGACATCGTCCTCAAGGAGACGGACAAGGAGCTGGCCCGGGCGGCCCTGTTCCAGATCGCCGAGATCGAAGGCCGGGAGTCCCTGGCCATCCTCAAGGACGTCCTGGCCACGGCCACCGATGAGGAGTTGCGGCGGACCGCGCTGATGGCCCTGGGCGAGCACGGCGGCGTCGAAGCCAAGGACGCGCTCGTCAAGGCGGCCCTGACCAGCACGGACGAAGAGGTCGCCCAAATGGCCGTCTTCGCCCTGGCTGATATCAAGGAGGAGGTCGGCCAGGACGTCCTTCTCGACATCATGAAGAACGCCAAATCCGAGCGGGCCCGCAAGGCCGTCCTCATGTCCCTCATGGACGAGGAGGGCGGGCGCTCGGTCAAGGTCCTCAGCGAGATCATCAAATCGGAGACGGATCGCGAGATGCGGGAGATGGCCCTCATCAGCCTGGGCGAGACCAAGAGCGACGAGGCCGTTCCGATCCTGGTCGAAGTGGCCAAGGGCAAGGACGCTCGGATGGCCAAAGCCGCGATCACCGCCCTCGGCGAGATCGGAACGCCCAAAGCCAAGGCCGCCCTCCTCGAGATCATCGAGAAGAGGGCGGACTAGGGCGGCGGGACCAACCAGGGAGCACCGCCGTGCGCCGCCCCCAGATCTTCGTTGTGGCCGTCATCATCGCCGCGGCCGGCCTGGCCGCCGCCGAAGGCCGGGCCAACCGGCCGCCGAGCCGGATCGCCCGGCCCTCGTCCGAAGCGGCGGCCCTCGAGGCAAGAATTGCCTGGGCGCTCGACGAGGCCTCGAAGCCGGGCCAGGCCGAGGCGGTCTGGATCGGTTATGCCGTCGACCGGCTCATGGACGAGAATTCCCATATCGGGTCCTTTCGCGGCGGCAGCCGGGCGAAGGAGCCGACCGTCGCCGAGGTCCTGACCGGCCAGAAGCTCCTTCCGGCGGCTCCCGAAAGCGGGGACGGTGTGCGCGAGGCGGCCAAGGCCGTCCTCGATGAGCTCGACAAGAAGGGGAAGCCGGAGAAGAAGGTCCTGAAGGAGATCGGGATCTTCCTGCGCTATAAGCCCGGGCGGCCGCGGGTCCTGGCCGAGGTCGGCCTGTCGAACCTCGACCTGAGCTTCGATTTCGAGGCGCTCCCGCTCTACTGGCTGGGCAAGGCCCAGGACGCCGAAAGCCTGGCCCTGGTCAAAAAGCTCTATGCAGGAAGCAAGGACGGAGAGGCCCGCGACGGCCTGCTCGCCGCGGCCGGCTGCCACGGGACCCCCGCCCTGGTCGTGCCGTTCCTCGCCGGGGTATTAGGCGGCGGTGATCCGGACGACCTGCGAAAGGACGCGGCCTTCTGGATCGGCCAGCAGAACGACGACGAAGGCCTGCGGATCCTCGCCCGGGCGGCCCGCTCCGACAGGTCCGAGGACGTCCGCGAGGGCGCGGTCTTCGCCATCAGCCAGGTCGAGCTCCCGGCCGCCGTCGACGAGCTCATCGCCCTGGCCCGCGGGGCCGAGCTCATGGATGTCCGCAAGCAGGCCGTCTTATGGATCGGCCAGATGGCCTCGGAGAAGGCCGGACCGGCCCTCGAGGAATTCGCCCGCAAGGACGGCGATATCGAGATCCAGGAGCACGCCGTGTTCGCCCTCTCGCAATTGCCCGATAACGGCGGCGTGGAGCCGCTCATCAAGCTGGCCAAGACGCACCCGGACCCGCGCGTCCGCAAGAAGGCCGTCTTTTGGCTGGGGGAGTGCGACGACCCGCGGGCCCTCGAGACCCTGATCTCGATCCTTAAAGGAAAGTAATTCCTCTCTGCGGCTTTGCTCGCGATTCGCCTCTAGCTCCCCGGACCCTCTGGGAACCAGTCCCGACGGTTCCCCCACCTTCGGTGGGCCCCCCTCCGCTACGGGGATCTTCCAGGCAAATTCGCTCGCCGCCTAGAGAGGTGATGTCCGTTTCTTAAGCAGGGCCTTTTTGTCGAGGACGGCCTTCAAGATGACCGGGAGGAGCTTCTCGAGCTCCGTCGTCGAATAATCCGAGCGGATGAGCTCGACGCCGTCCCCGGCGAATTCGCAAACCAATGTTCTGGCGTCCCGGGTGAACTTGACATGGGGGTCGTCGCGGGCCGGTTCGAGCCGGCTGACGACGATCGTCAGGCGCCGGGTCCCGGCCCCTTCACCATCCTCGACCAGGATGCCCACCGCGTGGGTCTTGTTGGTATCGTCGTCCCCTTCGCCCAGGAAGAACTCGCCCCGGGCGAGGTCCTCGCCCGGGTAGCGGGGGAGCGCCGCGACCTCGTCCCGGATCTCGCGCAGAAGCCGGGAGGCCCCGGGTTCGCCCTGTCTCCGCCCCTCCTGGGCTGGGGTCGAGGCAAAGACCACCAGGGCGAAGAGCCCGGCGGCCAGGGCCACCCCCGCCCGTCGCCTGGCCGTTCGTTCCGGCCGGAGCCTCTCACGGATTCTCGTGGGCAACATTAACATTATAAGCCATCGAGGGGGCGCTTGTGTTTTTCCGACCTTTCCGATATACTTTAAAGAAGTTCAGGAGGCAACATGAAAAAGAACATCCGTATGATCGCGCTCATGGCCGCCCTGGCCGTCGTCGTCGCTCTCGGCCTCGCCGCCCAGCAGCAGAGCTCCGATAAGGCCGTCGACCCGGTCTGCGGCATGACCGTGGTCAAGGCTAACGCCAAGGCGACCTACGACTTCAAGGGCACCACCTATTACTTCTGCAGCACCGGCTGCAAGGACGCCTTCGCCAAGGAGCCCGAGAAATACCTCAAGGCCCAGCAGGGCGCCGCGGCGCCCGCCGGGCAGACGGGCCACATGGGTATGATGGGCCAGGGCATGATGGGGGGGCAGATGGGCATGATGCAGCATCAGCCGATGATGGGCCAGGGCATGATGATGCAGGGCCGGATGGGCCGTATGGGACATAGGGGCATGATGGCCGGCCGTCCGATGATGGCCGCCCCCGGTCTCGCCCAGCTCAGCAGGCTCTACGGCGATAAGATCGAGGTCTCCGTCGAGAACACGAAGGACGGGGCGGCCCTCAAGGTCACGTCGAAGGACCCCGAGGTCGTCAAGGCCATCCAAGTCCATATGGCCGAGCACATCGCCATGATGAAGAAGATGAAGGAAGCCGCGGCTGCGACCCCGGCCCCGGCCGCCGCGACCGGGATCAAGGCGCCCGCGGAATCCGCCTGCGCCGATTGCCCGATGAAGAAAAAGTAATAGGGCCGAGACTCCCTGGTTTCGATCTTCCTCAAACCCCCTTCGGGCCTCCGAAGGGGTTTTTTTTTATTGACAGGATGAGGGGCGCGTGGTAGGTTTTTCCCAGGGAGGGGAGAATTGCTGGATTCGGGTGAGGACCACTTTTTCGAGACCACCGCGTCCCGCAAGCTGGTCGACCTCATCGAGGTCAACGCGGACGAGCTGACGACGAGCTACGTCGAGGACATCCGCCGCGACCCCCGCATGCCCAGCTACCAAGGGTTCGATCAGAAGGAGATCTACAAGAGGGCCTATCGGGTCTACAGCCAGCTCGGCAAGTGGGTCTCCCACGAGACGACCAAGGAGGAGGTCCGCAGCTACTGGACGGCCCTGGGCCGCCAGAGGCGCCGGGAGGGGTTCCCGTTCTCGGAGATCGTGCTTTCGCTTTGCCACATCCGGCGCCTCCTGTGGACCAAGATCCAGGCCGCGGGCCTGCTGGACACCGCCCTGGACCTTTACCAAGCCCTAGACCTCCAACACCGGGTCCTCGTCTTCTTCGACCGGGCCATGTACTACGCGGCCGTCGGGTACGAGGAAAAGAGCTGAGAGCCGGCCTCTATATCCACTTCCCCTTCTGCGTGTCGAAGTGTCCCTATTGCCACTTCGCGAGCGAGGGCCTGACAGGGGCGGGGCTTCGGGCCTGGCGGGAAGGATTGAAGAAGGAGGCGGGCGCGGCGGACGGCCTGGGCGAGACCCCCGGCCTTTGTTTCGATACGCTCTATATCGGCGGAGGGACGCCTTCGCTTTTGGGGCCTGATGAGGTCGCGGCCGTTCGCGGCCTCGCCGAGGGCCGATTCGCGGCCGATATCGCCGAGTTCACCCTCGAAGCCAATCCCGGCGGAAGAAGGGAGGGCTTTCTCGGCGGCTGGCGGGACGCGGGCGTCACCCGGTTGAGCGTCGGCGTCCAATCCTTTGACGACGGCGTGCTCCAGACGCTCGGCCGCCCCTATTCGGCGGACGAGGCCCTGGCGTTCTGCCGGGCCGGGCGCAGGGCGGGATTCGGGGCTCTGGCGGTCGATCTGATGACCGGGATCCCGGGGGAAACGCCGGAAAGCGCCGATGGGACGGTCCGGACCCTGATCGGGTTGGAGCCGGATCACGTCTCCGTCTATTTTCTGGAGAACGTCGAGGGCCTGCCCTTCGAGGATGTCCTGCGCCGTCGCCCGGTCGACGAGGCCGCGTCGGTGGAGACGTTCCTGAGGATCAGGGACGCTCTCGAGGCCGCCGGGCTCCGGCAGTACGAGATCTCGAACTTCGCCCGCCCGGGCAAGGAGTGCCGCCATAACCTCAAGTACTGGCGCTACGAGCCCTTCTACGGGCTGGGCCCTTCGGCCTGCTCGCATGTCGGCCTGAGGCGCTGGTCGAATAAGCCATCGCTCGCGGCCTGGTCGGAGGCCCTCGGGAGGGGAGAGGCGCCACGGGACGAGGTCGTCGAGCTCGACCCGGCCGGCGCCGCCCGGGAGGCCCTGGTTTTCGGACTCAGGCTCGTCGAAGGGGTCGATGCGGCTGCGCTCGGCCGGCGGTTCGGGGTCGACCTATTCGCGCTTTGCGGGCGGGCGATCGACGAGCTCGCGGCCGAAGCGCTGCTCGTCCGGACCGGCGACCGGCTCCGCATCCCCCCCGACAAGCTCCTCGTCTCCAACTCCATCCTCTCCCGCCTTTAGGAAGGGGTCAGACCCTAAATTGTTCAATTTTCTTCTTGGAACGTCCCGGGTTTATGCATTATGCAGACCTGGGACCCTCTTGTTCAGGCACCCATCTTGTTGATGAAATCTGAAATTGAAGAATTTAAGGTTTGACCCCTTCTTCTTGGTTTGATTTTAGGGGCCCGAGGGCCTAGAATCGAGGCATATCGACCGGAACGGAGGAGGGCCCATCATGCCGGAAAAGCCGCGGCCGCGGGATATCGCCCAGGCGGCCCGCCGGGCGCTCCGGGCCAAGGCCGACCCGGTCAAGGCCCGCGGCGCGGAACGGTATTTCAAGCACAGCATCAAGTCCTACGGCCTGGCCGCCGCCGACGTTCATGCCCTGGCGGCCGAGCTCTATGGCCGGGTCAAGGCGGACTGGACCGTCGACGACGCGATCGAGCTCTGCGATATCCTCGTCCGCGATCCCGAGCTGGAGGCCAAAGCGATCGGCACCCTCGTCCTCAACCGGTTCAAGAGGTCTTTCACGCCGGCGCTCTTCGCCCGGGCCAAGGCCTGGCTCGCCGCCGACAGGCTCGACAATTGGGCCTCGGTCGACACGTTCTGCGCGGAAGGCTTGGGCGCCTTCCTCGAGCGCTACCCGGCCTATGTCGAGAGGATCAAGTCCTGGGCCGGCCATCCCAACCGCTGGGTCAAGCGGGCTTCCCTCGTCTCGTTCATCAAGCTGGCCCGCAAGCCCGAGTTCCTCCCGGCGGTCTACGCGATCTCGGCCTCGGTCTTTACGGCCGACGACGACCTCGTCGAGAAGGCCAACGGCTGGCTGCTCCGGGAGGCCGGCAAGGCCGATGCCGTCCGCCTCGAGAAATTCCTCCTGAAGCACGGCCCGGCCATTCCCCGGACGACCCTGCGTTATGCGATCGAGCGCTTTCCCGAAGACAAGCGGAAGGCGATCATGCTCAAAACAAGGTTCAAGTAAGCGGCCGCGCCACGCCGCGCCGCCGAGGAGGTCCGATGAAAGCTGTCCGCGCCGTCGTCCTCGTTGCCCTGATGCTCACCCTGACGACCCTGTCCTTCGGGCCGCAGGAAGCGCGCGTCCTGCGCTTCCCCACGGTCTCGAAGGACGCCGTCGTCTTCACTTACGCCGGCGACCTCTACACCGTGCCCATCGCCGGCGGCGTCGCCCGCAAGCTGACCTCGTTCGCCGACGGCTTCGAGGCCTTTCCCCGCTTCTCCCCGGACGGCGCCTCGATCGCCTTCACCGGCGAGTACGACGGCAACCGCGAGGTCTATCTCATCCCGGCCGAGGGCGGCGTCCCCAAGCGCCTGACCTACACCCCCTCGCTCACCCGAGACGACATCTCCGACCGCATGGGCCCGAACAACCTGGTCATGGGCTGGGCCCGCGACGGCCGCCGCATCGTCTTCCGCTCGCGCATGGCCGAATGGAACGATTTCAACGGCCAGCTCTACCTCGTCCCCAAGGACGGTGGCACGCCCGAGGAGCTGCCGCTCCCGCGCGGCGGCTTCTGCTCTTTCTCGCCCGACGACTCGAAGCTCGCCTACAACCGTATCTTCCGCGAGTTCCGGACCTGGAAGCGCTACCGGGGCGGCATGGCCGACGACGTCTGGATCTACGACTTCGCCACCAAGAAGATCGAGAACATCACCGCCAACCCGGCCCTGGACATCATCCCCATGTGGAGCGGCGACCGGATCTACTTCGTCTCCGACCGTGACGAGGCGAAAAGGATGAACCTCTACGTCTACGACCTCGCGACCAAGGCCACCCGCAAGCTGACCGATTTCACCGAGTTCGACATCAAGTTCCCCTCGCTCGGGCCGAACCACATCGTTTTCGAGAACGGGGGCTTCCTCTATCTCTTCGACCTCGCCTCCGAGAAGACGACGCGCGTGCCGGTCGTCGTCGCCGACGACATGGTCTCGGGCCGCGGCAAGGTCGTCAAGGTCGAGCGCAACATCACCAACTACGAGATCGGTCCTGACGGCCAGCGGGCCCTCTTCGGCGCCCGCGGCGACATCTTCACCGTCCCGGCCAAGTACGGCAACACCCGCAATCTGACCCAAACCCCGGGCATCCACGAGCGCGCCTCCAAGTGGTCGCCCGACGGCCGGACCATCGCCTTCATCTCGGACCGGAGCGGCACGGAGGAGATCTGGCTCCTGAACCAGGACGGTACGGGCGAGCCGCGCCAGCTCACGACGGGCGGCGACACCTACAAGTATCAACTTCTCTGGTCGCCCGACGGCTCGAAGATCCTCTGGAACGACAAGATGCTCCGGCTCTCGTTCGTCGACGTGGCCACCAAGGCCGTCACCGTCGCCGCCACGGCCAAGGCCGGCGAGATCGTCCAGTTCGGCTGGTCGCCCGACAGCCGCTGGATCGCGTACGGCTTTCCCGAGGTCGAGACCCCGAACCGGGTCTATCTCTATTCGCTCGACACCAAGACAGCGGTCGCCGTGACCGATACCTGGTACAACTCCGCCGACCCGTCCTTCAGCCGGGACGGGAGATTCCTCTTCTTCGTCTCCGACCGCGACTTCAATCCCGTCTTCAGCCAGACCGAATGGGACCACGCCTATCTCGCCATGTCCCGGGTCTACTTCGTGACCCTGGCCAAGGACACCAAGTCCCCCTTCGCCCCGAAGAGCGACGAGGTGGCGGCGAAGCCCGAAAAGGCGGCCGCACCGGCGGCCAAGCCCGCGAAGCCGGCCGAGAAGCCCGCAGCCAAGGCCGAGCCGGAGGCCGTGCCGGTCGTCAAGGTGGACATCGACGGCCTTACGGACCGCATCGTCGCCCTGCCCATCGAGACGGCCAACTACGGCCAGATCTTCGCGACTGGCGATTCCGTCTACTACGGCCGTTTCAAGCCTCTCGAGAACGCGCCGTCCCTGATGCTTTACGACCTCGCCGGGCTCAAGGAAACGGACCTGGGCAAGGTCCAGGGCTACGAGGTCTCGGCCGACGGCAAGAAGATGCTCGTGCAGATGGACCGCGCCTACGGCATCGTCGACCTGCCCAAGGCGCCGGTCAAGATCGAGTCGAAGCTCGATCTCTCGGGGATGGAAGTCGCCCTGGACCGCCGTCTGGAGTGGGACCAGATCTATGAGGAGTGCTGGCGGCAGATGAAGGAGTTCTTCTACGCCCCCAACATGCACGGCGTCGATTGGGACGCCCTGCGCCTGCGCTACAAGCCCCTGGCCGCGGCCGTCAACCACCGGGCCGACCTGACCTACGTTATCGGCGAGCTCATCGGCGAGCTCAGCTCCGGCCACACCTATGTCGGCGGCGGGGAGATGCCGTCCGCCCCGACGGTCCGGGTCGGGATGCTCGGGGCCAGGCTCACACAAGACCCCCGGACGGGCGCTTTTAAGATCGACCGCATCCTCAAGGGCCAGAACTGGGACCGCGGCGCGCGCTCGCCCCTGACCGAGGTCGGCGTCAACGTCAAGGAAGGGGAGTACATCGTGGCCGTCGACGGCCGCACGCTCGCGCCGTCCGCCGTCCTCGGCGAGGCCCTCTACAACAAGGCCGGCAAACAGGTCACGCTCAAGATCGCGCCGGCCGCGGACGGCAAGGGCGCCCGCGAGGTCGTCGTCGTGCCCGTCGAGACCGAGAACGCCCTGTACTACAACGATTGGGTCGAGGCGAACATCGCCAAGGTCGACAAGGCCACCGGCGGCCGGGTCGGCTACATCCACATCCCGGACATGGGCGCCGAGGGCCTGAACGAGTTCGTCAAGCATTTCTACCCGCAGCTGCGCAAGAAAGCGCTGATCATCGACGTCCGCGGCAACGGCGGCGGCAACGTCTCGCCGATGATCATCGACCGGCTGGTCCGGGAGATGGTCATGGTCGAGATGGCCCGCAACCAGGGCCCCGTCGCCGATCCCGGCGCGGTCTTCCTCGGCCCGAAGGTCTGCCTCTGCGACGAGTTCTCGGCCTCCGACGGCGATATCTTCCCGTACCGGTTCAAGACCCTCAAGCTGGGCCCGGTCATCGGCAAGCGGACCTGGGGCGGCGTCGTCGGCATCCGCGGCACCCTGCCGCTGCTCGACGGCGGCTCGCTCAACAAGCCCGAGTTCGCCCCGTACAGCCCGGACGGCCAGGGCTGGATCATCGAGGGCATCGGCGTCGAGCCCGACATCGTCGTCGATAACGACCCGGCCCGCGAGTTCGCCGGCGTCGACGATCAGCTCAACAAGGGGATCGAGGTGGCGCTCGAGGAGCTGAAGACGAAGGGCCGTGAGCTCCCGCCCATCCCGCCGTACCCGATCAAGAAGTAGGGGAGGGGATATGGCCGAAGAGCAGGACAAGATCAAGGTCAGCTGCGGCACGTGCGGCACGACCAACAATTTCCCCGTCGCGGCCCGCGGCAAGACGGTCCTCTGCGGCCGGTGCAAGTCCCCGCTCCCTGAGCCGGGGGAAGTCCTGGAGCCCGGCGCCGAGGGGATCGTCAATCTGTTCCGGAACTCCGTCCTGCCCGTGCTGGCGGATTTCTATTCGACGACCTGCGGGCCTTGCCACCTGATGCACCCGGTGCTGGAACGCCTGGCCGCCCGGCGGGCCGGGGAGATCGTGGTCATCCGGATCAACGTCGAGTACCACCCGGACTTGGCCCGGGAGTTCGGGGTCCAGGGGGTGCCGACCTTCGTCATCGTCCACAAGAACACGGAGAGGGGACGGACGGTCGGGGCGGCGGACGAGAGCAGCTTCGCCCTCTGGGCGGCCAGCCGGTCGTAGAGGCGGCCAGCGGACCGGATCGAAGGAGTTGTAGAATGCCGAAGGGGGGACTCGAACCCCCATACCCTTGCGGGCACTAACCCCTCAAGCTAGCGTGTCTGCCAATTCCACCACTTCGGCATCAAGGGGACTATTTCTTCTCGGGCGGCGTCGCGGCCGGCTTTTGGGCCTCTGTCTTCTGCTCGGTCGTGGTCGCCGGCGCCGTCGTCGCGGTCTTGTCCTCGGGCTTGGCCGGCGCGGGCGCGGCCGTCTGGGCCGGCACCTGGGCGGGCGCCTTCTCGTTGCCGACGACGGACGAGCCTTCCTTGCCGGACAGGATATAGAGCCCGAGCGATGTCAGCATGAATAGGATGGCCGACGCCGTCGTCAGCTTGGAGAGCAGCGTGGCGTTGCCGCGGGACCCGAAGGCGGTCTGGCTGCCGCCGCCGCCGAAGGCCCCGGCCAGGTCCGCCGCCTTGCCCGATTGCAGCAGGACGGCGAAGATCAGGATCAGACAAACGATGACGTGGAGAATGATGATTAGCGTTGTCACTTTTCTTCCCTGTAGGCTCGGAGAGCCTCCTGGACGATGCCGATGAACCCATCGGCGTCGAGCGAAGCTCCTCCGACCAAAAATCCGTCGATGTTCTCTTCCCGGAACAGCGCGTAGGAATTGGCCGGCTTCACCGAACCGCCGTAAATTATAGCACAACCGGCCCCGGCATTTCCATAGGCATCTTGGAGCCGGCCCCGGATATGGCCGTGGACCTCCTCCGCCTGGGCCGGAGAGGCCGTTTTCCCCGTTCCGATGGCCCAAACGGGTTCATAAGCGATGATGACCCGCCCCATATCCTCCCCGGGGACGCTCTCGAGACCGAGAGCCAGCTGGTGGCCCACCCGGGCGATGGTCTGGCCGGACTCCCGCTCCGCGAGGACCTCCCCGACGCAGACGATCGGGGAAAGGCCGGTCCGCAGGGCCGCCCGGACCTTCCGGTTGACTGTCTCGTCGGTCTCCCCGAAGAACTGGCGCCTCTCGGAATGGCCGATGATGACGAAG
Organism: uncultured Eubacteriales bacterium; assembly: GCA_964408215.1. Taxonomy (GTDB): domain Bacteria; phylum Acidobacteriota; class Aminicenantia; order Aminicenantales; family Saccharicenantaceae; genus RBG-16-66-30. The sequence goes on along the minus strand of CAYOYQ010000030.1, from coordinate 7,585 downwards.
GCGGCCCCGGCGTCCTTGAGCATGGGGCCCGAAACCTCTCCGGTGAACGCGCCCTTATCCTCCCAGTAGAGGTCCTGTCCGCTCAGCCCCACGGCTGACCCGGCCAGGGCCTCGCCGACGGCGGCGAGCGACGTGAAGGGCGGCGCGAGAACGACGGTGCTTTCCGCAAGCCCCGGCGCCGCCCCGGCGACGCGCCGGGCGAGCTCGCGCGCCTCGGCCAGCGTGAGGTGCATCTTCCAGTTGCCCGCGACGAACGGGCGGCGGCGTTTGCGGGTCATCTATTTTTCCAGCGCGGTGATGCCGGGCAGCGTTTCGTAAGCGACGTATTCGAGCGAGGCCCCGCCGCCCGTCGAGATGTGGCTGATCTTGTCCTTGACCCCGGCCTTCTTGACTGCGGCGACCGAATCTCCGCCGCCGACGATCGAGACCGCGCCCGACGCGGCCACGGCCTGGGCGATGCCGATCGTGCCCTTGGCGAACTCCTCGATCTCGAAGATGCCCATGGGCCCGTTCCAGAAGATCGTTTTCGCGGTGGCGATGACCTTGGCGTAAGCGGCCACGGTCTTGGGCCCGATGTCGACGCCCATCATGTCCTCGGGGAAGGGCAGATGCTCGACGATCTTCGTCTCGGTCCCGGCCACGGCGGCCTTGGCCAGGACGTGGTCCTGGGGCAGATGGAAGCTGACCGCGTTCTGCCGGGCCTTGTCCAGGATGACCAGCGCGACCTCGCTCTGGTCGTCCTCGACGAGCGACGTGCCGACGCCGAGCCCCTGGGCCTTGAGGAAGGTGTAGGCCATGGCCCCGCCGATGAGGATATGGTCGGCCTTGCCGAGAAGGCTCTCGATGATCTCGATCTTGTCGGAGACCTTGGCCCCGCCGAGGATGGCGATATAGGGCTTGACCGGCGTGTGCACGGCCTTCTTCAGGTAGCCCACTTCCTTCTTCATCAGGAAGCCGGCCGCCTTGACCGGGACGTGGTCGGCGATGCCGACGACCGAGGCGTGGGCCCGGTGGCTCGAGCCGAAGGCGTCGTTGACGAAGACGTCGATGCCCTCGGCCAGCTGGGCGGCGAAGGCCGGATCGTTCTTTTCCTCTTCCTTGTAGAACCGGACGTTCTCGAGAACGAGGGCCTCGCCCTCGCCCAGGCCGGCCTTGAGGCGCCGGACCTCGTCGCCGATGACGTCGGGGGCCATGGCGACCTGGTAGGGGATGAGCTCGGCCAGCCGTTTGGCGGCCGGGGCCAGGCTCATCTTCGGGTCGGGCTTGCCCTTGGGGCGGCCGAGGTGAGAGGCGATGATGAGGCGCGCGCCGCGCTCGAGCAGCCAGTTGATGGTCGGGAGAGAGGCCCTGATCCGGTTGTCGTCGCGGATCGCGCCGGTGTCGTCGAGAGGCACGTTGAAGTCGACGCGCAGGAAGACGCGCTGGCCCTTGACGTCGAGATCGGTGACGAAGTTCATGCCCGCCTCACTTGGCGATGTACTTGGCCAGGTCGACGAGACGGCAGGAGTAGCCCCACTCGTTGTCGTACCAGGCGATGACCTTGGCCAGGGTGCCGTCGATGACCTTGGTCGAGAGCAGGTCGACGATGCCCGAGCGCGGATCGCCCAGGAAATCGCAGGAGACGAGGGGCTCGTCCGTGACGCCGAGGATGCCCTTGAGAGGCCCGGACGCGGCGGCCTTGAAGGCGGCGTTGATGTCCTCGGCCGTCGTGGCCTTCTTGAGCACCGCTACGAAATCGACGAGGGAGACGTCCGGCGTCGGGATGCGCACCGAGAAACCGTCGATCCTGCCCTTGAGCTCGGGCATGACCAGGCCCACGGCCTTGGCCGCGCCGGTCGTCGTCGGGATCTGGGACACGGCCGCGGCCCGGGCCCGGCGAAGGTCCTTGTGCGGCGCGTCGAGGATCTTCTGATCGTTCGTGTAGGCGTGGACGGTCGTCATGAAGCCCCGCTCGATGCCGAAGACGTCGTGGAGGACCTTGACCACCGGGGCCAGGCAGTTGGTCGTGCAGGAGGCGTTGGAGATGACATGGTGCTTGGCCGGGTCGTAGGTCTTCTCGTTGACCCCCAGGACGAGGGTCGTATCCGGGTCGGTGGCCGGGGCGGAGACGATGACCTTCGCGGCGCCGCCCTTCTCGATGTGCTGGATGACGTCGGGGCGCTTGGTGTACTTGCCGGTCGACTCGATGACGACGGTGACGCCCAGGTCCTTCCAGGGGAGCTTCCCGACCTCTTTCTCGGCCAGGACGCGGATCTTCTTGCCGTTGACGACGATCGAATCCTCGGTCGCCTTGACGTCTTCCTTGAAGGTCCCCAGGACGGAGTCGTACTTGAGCAGGTGGGCCAGGGTCTTGGCGTCGGTGATGTCGTTCACGGCCACGTACTCGATCGCCGGATCGTTGAAGGACGCCCGCAGCATGTTCCGGCCGATGCGACCGAAACCATTGATCCCTATACGGATAGCCATCATTCCTCCTCGAGGTTCGACAAAATGGAACCTCCAATTATTAGCACAAACGCCCGGCCGACACAAGGCCGGGAAGGGGGGGCGGCGGGCTATTTGGACGGTCCGGGGGGCTTCCCGGCGTCGCCGCCCTTCTTGGCTTTCTTCTCCTCGTACATGAGCATGTCGGCCCGGCTCAACATCTCCTCGATGGTGACCGGGTCTTCGGGGCCGCGGGTGAAGACCCCGACGCTCGCGGCCAGCCTGAAGCCGGCCTCCGCGGACGAGCGGGCGTTGAAGAGATCGAGCTTCTCCCGGAGCCGCCGGACCAGGAGGTCGGGTTCGAGGGGCCGGTTCGTCTCCATGGCCAGGACGGAGAACTCGTCCCCGCCGAGGCGGCCGACGATGTCGGCGTCGCGGAAGCTCTTCTTCAGGATGAAGGCCATCTCCGCGAGGGCCCGGTCGCCGATCTTGTGCCCTCCGGTATCGTTGATCCGCTTGAGGTCGTCCATGTCGAGATAGAGGACGGCGAGCTTCTTCTGCAGCCGGTTGGCCGTCTTGAGCTGCTGCTCGGCGAGGGTCAGGAAGCCACGCCGGTTGTACAAGGTCGTCAGCTGGTCCCGGAGCGACAGGGCCTTGATCTCTTCCTCCAGCGATTTGCGCTCGGTGATGTCGGTCAGGACGGCGAGAGTCCCGGCGAACTGGGCGCTCTGGACGCGCGGCCCGCCGCTCACGAGGAACGTGCGGCGATGGCCGTCCTTGTGCTGGAAGACGAGCTCGTAGCGGTCGGAGATGCCCTTGGCCCGCTTCTCGTCCTCGCGCTTGACGATCGGACGCTGGTCCTTGGGGATGAAGGAGAGGACGTCCCGGTCGACCATCTCAGAGGGCATATAGCCGAGCATCCGGGCCGCGGCGGGGTTGACGAACGTGAACTTGCCCTCGGAGTCGGTCAGGACGAGCCCCTCGGTCATCGTCTGGACCGTGCTGTCGCTGAACTTCCGCAGCTGTTCCAGCTCCTCCTCCGCGCGCAGGCGCTGGGTCAGGTCCTTGAGGATGCCGATGATGCCGCCGATCCGGCCGTCGGGCCGCTGGTACGTCGACTTGATGAAAATGATCTGGTGCGGTCCGTCCCAGGCCTGCAGCGGGGCCTCGTAGATCTGGTAGCCCGGGTTGGCCAGGAGGGCCTGGTCGTGTTCGAGGTGCAGGGCGACGATCTCGGACGGGGCGACGTCGCCGATGGCCTTGCCGATGATGTCCTTCTTATCGAGGCCGAGGAGCTTCTCGAAGCCGGCGTTGGTGCCCCGGTAGATGCCTCCGGTGTCCTTGAAGAACGCCGGGTTGGGCATGACGTTGATCAGCTGGCCGATGAACTCGTCCATGTTCGCGTTGGCCTCGTCCCACTTGGTCCGCTCGAGGTGTTCCTGGGTCGAGACGGCCAGGCGCCAGAGAAGCATGAGCAGGGCGCCGCAGAGGAAGACGAATGCGCCGGCCATGAACGGGCGGATGCGGGTCGGGACCAGGAAGCCCACGGCGATGGCCGCGGCCAAGAGGAGCAGGACCAGGTAGAGCTGCCAGGGGGTCTTGCTTACCAAGGATGGGGTCTTGCGAGGTTCGGTCACGTCGGTTATCTCCGATCGGTCTGGTATTACCTAACACAGGGAAAGAACCCGTGTCAATCAAACTGCCCGTTGGGGGCACGACGGTGGGAATTCCGGGACATTGGAGATTATGCTAAAATCGCGGCGAGAGGCGGAGAGCAACCATGAAGATCCTGACCTCCGAGGAGATGCGGCGCGTCGACCGGGCCGCCATCGAAGGGCTCGGCATCCCGGGGACCGTGCTGATGGAGAACGCCGGGTTGGGGGTCGTCCGGGCGCTCCGGACCCGGTTCGAGGACCTGGCCCGGAAAAGGGTCGTCGTCGTCGCGGGGAAGGGGAACAACGGGGGGGACGGGTTCGTCGTGGCCAGGCACCTGGCCAATTTGGGCGGCCAGCCCGAGGTGCTGCTTCTCGCGGCGAAGGATGAGGTCAAGGGCGACGCGGCGGTCAATCTGGCCGTGGTCCTCAAGATGGGCCTGTCCGTGACCGAGGTCCGGACGCCCGCCGAATGGAAAGAGGCGCGGGTCGACGTCTTCCACGCTTCGGTCGTCGTCGACGCGATCTTCGGGACGGGGCTCGACAAACCGCTCGAGGGCCTCTACGCCGCCGTTGTCGAGGACATCAACAGATCCAAGGCGTTCAAGGTCGCCGTGGACATCCCGTCGGGCCTCTCGGCCGACACGTTCGAGACGATCGGGCCTTCGGTCCGGGCCGATCTGACCGTGACCCTGGCCGCGCCCAAGGTCGCCCACATCTTCCCGCCGGCGGCCGAGCGGGTCGGCGAGCTCGTCGTGGCCCCGATCGGCATCCCGCCGGCGCTTTTCGACGATCCGGCGCTCAAGCTCGAGTGGGTCGAAGAGGGACGGGTCACGCCGTTCTTCGCCAAGAGGAAAAAGGATACCCACAAGGGCACGTATGGCCATGTCCTCGTCGTCGCCGGGTCGGTCGGCAAATCGGGCGCGGCGGCGCTCGCGGGACGGGCCGCCCTGCGCATGGGCGCCGGGCTGGTCACAGTGGCCACGGCCGTCGGGGTCCTGCCGTCGATCGCCCGGAGCATGGCCGAGCTCATGACCGAGCCGCTCGCCGAGACGCCCGAGCATACGATCGCGGCCGGGGCCCTCGACCGCGCCGTCGCCGTGCTCAAGGGGAAGAACGCGGTCCTCATCGGGCCGGGGCTCACGACGAACGCCTCGACCGCGGCCTTCGTCCTCGGCCTGCTCCCGAAGATCAAGGGGCCCTGCGTCATCGACGCCGACGGGCTGAACATCGTCGCCTCGAAGCTCGAGGTCCTCCGCCGGATGGCCGGGCCGGTCGTTTTGACGCCCCATCCCGGCGAGTTCGCCCGGCTCGTTGGGCGCTCGAATGACGAGGTCCTCCGCCATCGCCTCGAGCTCGTGCCCGAGTTCGCGGCGAAACACGGTGTCACCGTGGTCCTCAAGGGCTACCGGACCCTCACCGTCGGCGCCGACGGCCGCGTCTTCGTCAACCCGACGGGGAACCCCGGCATGGCGACCGGAGGCATGGGCGATGTCCTTGGGGGCATGATCGCGTCCGAGTTGGCCCAGGAGAAGGATGTCGCGGGGGCGGTCCTCGCGGCCGTTTACGTCCACGGCCTGGCCGGCGATATCGCCGCCGAGACGCTCAGCGAGAAGGCGCTCGTGGCCGGCGATATCGTCCGCTACCTGCCGGCGGCGCTGAGGGCGCTGGCCGAGGAGGGGAAAGCGGCGTGAGCGTGAGCGGCAAGACGGTCGTCACGACCCGCTCCGAAGAGGAGACCTTCGAGCTGGCCCGCCGGATGGCCGCCGGGTTCAAGGGCCGGGAGGTCGTCCTCCTCACCGGCGAGCTCGGGGCCGGCAAGACGGTCTTCGCCAAGGGCCTCGCGGCCGGGGCCGGCGTCGCCGCGACCGACCGCGTCTCGAGCCCGTCGTTCACCCTGGTCAACATCTACGAGGGCCGGTGCCGCGTTTTCCACGTCGACCTCTACCGGCTCGAGCGCGAGGCCGATATCCTCGACCTGGGCTGGGAGGACTTCCTGGGGGAGGGGATCGTCGTCGTCGAATGGGCCGAGAGGCTGCCTCGGTCGCTTCGCCTCGACGGCATCCGGGTCGCGATCGAGCCGGCCGGCGGCGGCGACGAGCGCCGCATCACGGTCGAAGACTAGGCGCTATTTCTTTACCGCCTCGGCCAGCGCGGCTTTGAGCTTGGCTACGACCTCCGGCACCGAAGCCGCCTTGCCCGCGAGAACGTCCTCCGGCGAGATGTCCGTGCCGTAGAAGGCCCGGTTGGCCTTGCGGTCCTGCTGGATCGACGAGCCCTGAAGGGTCAGGCCCGCGTAAAGCCCGCGGCTCCGCGAGTAGGACAGGATCTCCGCCTTGAGCGAGGAGTCGGTGCTGGCCTCGGCCTGGCGCCCGAGGGGGCCGGCCGCGACGCCGGCATCGGCACCCAGAGTGAAATCGCCCTTGGTGACGTTCTCGAGGCTCCGCGGCGTCCGGAAGACGAGGACGATGTCGGCCGATTGGACCCCGGCCTGCCAGCCGATGCTCCCGCCCTTGACGTCGATGAAGGTCGGGTCGCTCCAAGCCCCGGATCTCGTCCGGACGAGCAGGACGCCCTTGCCGTGCCGGCCGCCGATGATGAGCCCGGCCCGGATGACGTCGGGGACGATGGCGATCCCGGCGCATTCCTCGATGAGGCTTACGGGGATGCTCTTGTCCGACTCCTTCATCATCTCCTGGAGCACCCGGATCGCGTCCTCGATCTTCCGGACCTGGTCCGGGTCGCCTTGCGGCGCGGCGGCAGGAGCCGGGCGGCCGATCCCGGCCAGGGCCGGGGCTGCGATCATGATGACGGCCAGCGCGGCCGTTGCGATCCTTTTACGGTTCATGGCCATCTCCTTTCTATCCCTCCAGCTTGTCTTGGCGTTCGTAGGCCGTGATGAGCTCCTCCGCGGCGAGCCGGGCGTCCGGGGCGCCGAGGATGGCCGAGACGACGGCGATCCCGTCCGCGCCGGCCCGGGCGACCTCAGCGGCGTTCCTGGGCCCGATGCCCCCGATCCCGACGACGGGGATCTCGACGGCCCGCTTGATCAGGCCGAGGCCCTCCGGGCCGAGGACCGGGAGCGCGGTCTCCTTCGTCGACGTGGCGAAGACGGGCCCGGCCCCGACATAGCTCGCGCCTTCGGCCTGGGCCCGGCGCGCCTCCTCGACGGTGTTGACCGAAACGCCGACCGTCCCTTCCGGGCCGAGGAGCGCCCGGGCCAGGACCACGGGCACGTCCTCCTGGCCGAGGTGGACCCCGGCGGCGCCGCAGGCGATAGCCACGTCGATGCGGTCGTTGACCAGCAGCGGGACGCCCGTCCCGGTGAGGACCCGCCTGAGCTCGAAGCCGAGCTCGACGAGGGCCCGGCCCGCGAGGCTCTTCCCTCGCAGCTGGACGACCGTGACGCCTCCCGCGACGGCCGCCTTGACCAGGGCAGGGAGGTCGCGCCCGGCCGCGTAGTCAGCGTCCGCCACGAGATAAAGCGTGTAATCGGTCGCCATCCCTTC
>CAYOYQ010000029.1:0-20028 GCA_964408215.1 uncultured Eubacteriales bacterium | reverse complement strand
GCAGCGAGCCGAACGTCAGGAAGAGGAGCAGCAGGATGAGCCCGATCGTCGCCGGCAGGATGATCGCCAGCCGCTGCATGGCCCGCTGCTGGTTCTCGAACTGCCCGCCCCAGGTCAGGAAATACCCCGGCGGCAGGGCGACGTCCCGGCCGATCGTCCGCCGGGCCTCGGCCACGAAGCCGCCGAGGTCTCGGCCGCTGATGTTGCACTCGACGCCGATCCGGCGCTGCCCCGACTCGCGGCTGATCTGGCTCGGGCCCTCGAGCATGGCGATCTCGGCCGCCTCGCTCAGAGGGACGCGGCCGCCGCGGGGCGTCGGGACGAGGATGCCCCCGATCGCCTCGATGGAGTCCCGCCGTCTCTCGGGGTAGCGGACCTGCAGATCGAAGTACCGGTCGCCCTCATAGACCTGGGTCACGGTCTTGCCGCCGACGGCCGCCTCGACGACCGACTGGACGTCCTCGACGGCGAGGCCGAGCCGGGCGATCCGGGCCCGGTCCGGCCGTACCGTGATGTACGGCTGGCCGGCCACGCGCTCAACGTTGATGTCGGTCACGCCCCGGACCCGGCCGAGGGCCGCCGCGATCTCGTCGGCCTTGGCCTTGAGCACGTCGAGGTCCTCGCCGAAGAGCTTGACGATGAGCTGGGCCCGCGTCCCGGCCACGAGCTCGTCGATGCGGCAGGCGATCGGCTGGCTGAACGAGAAGGCCATACCCGGGAAGTCCTGCATGGCCAGTCGCATCTTGTCCGTCAGCTCCTCCCGCGTCCGGGCCGAGGTCCATTCGCTCCGCGGCTTGAGGACGCCGACGTAGCCGGTCTTCTCGACCCCCCGCGCCTCCAGGGCCACGCCGGTCTGGCCGGTCTTGCCGATGATGGTCACGATCTCCGGGAACTCCATCAGCCGGGCCTGGACCTTACGGCCCATCTCCAGCGACTCGGGCAGCGACAGGCCCGGCAGGAACTGGATGTCGGCGTCGAGAGCGCCCTCGTCCATGATGGGCATGAACTCCGTGCCCAGCCGCGGCACCAGCGCCAGCGCCCCGCCCAGGAGCAGGAGCGCGGCCGCCACGACGACGGCCTTGCGACGCAGGCCCCACCTCAGGACCGGCTCGTAGGCCGCCTTGGCCCACTCGACGAGAAAGCTCCGCTTGTCCCCCTGGGACTTGAGGACGAACTGGCAGAACGCCGGAATGGCCGCGAGCGAGAGCAGCAGCGAGGCGAACAGGGCGATGACGTGGGTGAAGGCCAGCGGCAGGAACATCTTGCCCTCGATCCCCTGGAGGGCGATGATCGGGATGAAGGTCAGGGCGATGATGAGCTCGCCGAAGATCGACGGCTTGCGGACCTCGAGGATGGCCTTGAGGACCGTCGGCAGCTTCCGCTCCCCCTCCGCCCGCTCCGAGAGGTGCCGCTGGACGTTCTCGACCTGGATGATGGTCGCGTCGATGATCATGCCGATCGAGATGGCCAGGCCGCCGAGGGACATGAGATTGGCCGAGAGCCCGAAGGCGCGCATCATGATGAAAGTGAAGAGGACCGACAGCGGCAGCGCCAGCAGGACGATGAAGGCGCCGCGGAAGCTGCGCAGGAAGAGATAGAGGACGAGGATGACCAGGATCGAGCCGATGAGCAGGGCCTCGGTGACCGTGTGGATGGCCCGGCCGATGATGTCCGACCGCTTGTAATAGGGCTCGATGCGGAGGCCGAGCGGCAGGACGCCCGAGGCGTTGATCTCGCCGACCCGCCGTTCGATGGCCCGGACGACGTCGCGGCCGTTGGCGCCGCGCAGCATCATGGCCACTCCGCCGACGACCTCGCCCCGGCCGTCCTTGACGGCGCCGCCCTGGCGGACGGCCTGCCCGGCCTCGACGGCGGCCACGTCCCGGACGTAGACGGGCGTGCCCTTGTCCGTCTTCAGGGCCACGTCGGCGATGTCGCCGACCGTCTGGAACAGGCCGATGCCCCGGACGAGATACTGCTGTTCGCCCCGCTCGAGGACGTTGCCGCCGACGTTGAGGTTGTTCCGCCGGAGCGCCTCGCCGACGTCGCCGAGGGTCAGGTCGTAGGCCTGGAGCCGCTCCGGGTCGACGATGACGTGATACTGCTTGATGTAGCCGCCGAAGGAGTTGATCTCGTTGACGCCGGGGATGGACTTGAGCAGGGGCGCCAGGATCCAATCCTGGGCCGTCCGGACCTCGGTCAGGAATTCGACCGGGTCCAGGCCCGCGGGCGGCGTCCCGGCCAGCGTGTACTGGTAGACCTCGCCCATGGCCGTGGACACGGGGCCCATGGCGATCTCCGTGCCCTGCGGCACCCGCTCCCGGGCCTCGATCAGGCGCTCGAGCACGAGCTGGCGGGCGAAGTAGATGTCGACGCCGTCCTCGAAGACGACGGTGACGACCGAGAGCCCGGCCTTGGAGACCGAGCGGACCTGGTCGAGGCGGGGCAGCCCGCGCATGGCCGTCTCGACCGGGAACGTGACGAACCGCTCGACCTCGGGCGGCGACATCCCCGGCGCCGTGGACAGGACCTCGACCTGGACGTTGGTGACGTCCGGAAAGGCGTCGATCGGGATGCGCAGGACCGACCAGACGCCGAGGCCGATAAGGAGGGCGACCCCGGCGAGGACGAGGGCCCGCCGGCGCAGGGAGGCCTCGATGAGACGGTCGATGAAGCCCATGTCAATCCTCCCCGAGCGAGCCCTTGCGGAGCTCGGACTTGAGGAGGAAGCTCCCCGACGTGACCACGGGCTCGCCGGCCGCGAGGCCCTCGAGGATCTCGACCGTCCCGGCGAAGCGCGGGCCGGTCTTCACGGCGCGGCGGGTGAAGGTCCGCTCCCCGGTCCGGACGAAGACGATGGGCCGGCCGTCGTCGTCCTGGACGGACGCCTCGGGGACGACGAGCGCGGGGCGCTCCCCGCCCGCCGCGGCCGTCCCCTCGATGTACATGCCGGGCCTCAGCCGGCCGGCGGCGTTCGCGACCTCGACCCGGCCTTCGACCGTCCGGGTCGCCGAATCGACGACGTCGCCGACGAGGACGAGCCGGCCGCGGAATTCTTCACCGGGCAGGGCGTGGGCCGTCAGGACGACCTCGGCCCCGGCCTTGGCCGCGCCCACGTCTTTCTCCTGGATGCGGAGGGCCGCCCAGAGCATCGACGGATCGGCCAGACGGAAGAGGCTGGAGCCGAGCTCGACGGCGTCGCCCGTGACGACGGCGCTTTCGAGGACGGTCCCGGCGAAGGGGGCCCGGACGGCGAGCAGGGGTCGCGGCGGGGCCGAGGCGTCGAGGGCCTCGATCTCCGGCGCGGGAACGCCGAGGAGCGCCAGCCGCTCGCGGGCCCCGGCCAGGAAGGCGCTGGCGGCCGTTTCCTCTTGGGGGTCGCCGGCGTGGCGCCGGGCCCTCGCCGCGGCCTGGAGGTATTCGGCCTGCAGGGCCAGGTAGTCGGGGCTGTGGATCTCGGCCAGGACCTGGCCCGGCCGGACGCGGTCGCCGCGGACGACGAGCACGCGCTCCAGGCGGCCCGCGGTCCGCGAGGTCAGGTGAACCAGGCGCCGGGCGTTCCACTCGATCTCTCCCACGGCCGTGATCCGGCGCCCGACGGTCCGGACCTCGGCTTCGACGGTCTTGATGTCGGCGGAGGCGATGGCCTCGGGCGTCAGGGTCACGGAATCGGGCGCGGCGGCCCGCTCGGAGGCCGGGGCGGCGGACGCTTCCTGGAGTCCGGCGCCGGCCTTGGCCCGGCAGCCCGAGGTGACCAGGATGGCGGACAGGATCAAAACGGCCGGCCGGGCGGCCGCGGCGATCGATGTTGCGAATCTGTTCATGGGATCCTCCATCAATCCGGCGATTCGCCGGCGACGTCGAGGTCGGCCAGGGCGACGTTATAAAGAAGAAGGGCCCGCAGGTGCTCGACCTCGGCCAGGACATAGGTGCGGTGGAGGTCGAGGAGGCTGAAGGCCTCGGCCTTGCCGTAGCGGAAGTACTCGAACTGGATGGCCAGCTCGTCCTCGAGGTCCTGGAGCAGGCTCCGCTCGAAGACGAGGACCTGTTCCTCGGCCGACTTGGCCGCGGCATAGGCGGTCTCGACGGCCCCCCGGACGCGCCGGTCGCGCGACGCGGCGGCGATTCGGGCCCGCTCGGCTTCGGCCCGGGCTTCCTCCGACTCGCCGCGGGCCCGGCCGGGCCGGAGGAAGGGCAGGGTCAGGCCGAACGAGACGCCCCAGCCGTTGGGCCTGACGCTCGGCAGCAGGAAGCCGGCCGAGAAGTCGGGCCGGCCGCCGAGACCGGCCAGCTTCACCGCGGCCTCGGCGCGGTCCCTTCGGAGGGCGGCGATCCTCGCGGACGGCCGGGCGGCCCGGGCGTCCTCGAACAGGCCGGCCAGGTCGACCCGAAGCGGCGCATAGGCCAGCACGGTGAGAAGGTCCGGCGGCGGGCCGGGCTCGCGGCCGAGGAGGAGATCGAGGTCGGCCGCAGCGGCCTGCCGGTCCTTGCCCGCCTCCAGGATCTGGTTCCGCAGCCTGGCTTTGTCGGCGCGGGCCCGGAGGATATCGGCGTAAGCGGCGGTGCCGGCCCGGTACTTGGCCTCGAGGTCGGCCAGGAAGGCGTCGAGGCGCCGGGACGACCGCTCCAGGGCGTCGGCTTCGCTCCGGGCGAAGGCCGTTCGCCAATAGGCCTTCTTGACCGCCGCGGCGACCACGCGCTCGAGCCGGGCGAGCTCGGCCGCGGCCAGGTCCTCGCCGATCCGGCCGATCTCCGACCGGAGGGAGCGCTTGCCCGGATACTCGAAGACCTGTTCGAGGCCGAGATGGACCTCGACCTCATCGCCCTCGTTCTTCAGCCCGGGGATGGGCAGCCCTTCGACGCTGGCGGCAAGGTTGGGCGCTGGCCGGGCCCGGAGCTGAAGCGTCCGGCCACGGGCGGCATCGAGCTCGGTCCGGGCCGAAAGCACATCGGGGTTCCGGGCCAGGGCCAGGCCCACGGCCTCGTCGAGGGTCAGGCCCGCATCCTGGGCCTGCAGCGCGGGAAGAATGGATAACGCCGCCGCGACGGCGATGACGAACGGTCTTTTGACCGGCATAGCGATCCTCCTTGGATGAGACGTCGGGGACGGGACCGGCGAGGCTCAGCCGAAGGAGGGTCGAGGAGGCGGGGTGATGTCCGCCGTCACGGCGCCAAGGAGATGTTCCGCGGCCGGACGGGCCAGGACCGCGAGGAGCGAGACGGAGACCGTCGGGGCCTCGGCCTCGGGGCCGATGAGGGAGGCCCAGAAGCAGAGGCAGACCGCGCCGGCGTGGTGGGGGTGAACGTGGCCGAGATGACCGGTGCGGGTCGGGCAGTGGACCGGGCAATGGTCCTCGGCGTAGAAAAAGTGGACCATGCAGACCGCGAAAACGACGGCCAGCCCGAGCGCGGCGATCCTTTTCATGCCGCGAAGATTATCCCATATAGATAAGAGGGGGTCAAACCCTCAATTCTTCAATTCTTAGGCCGCAACCCGTCCCGTTTAGGAAAATTGAAGAATTTAGGGTCTGACCCCTTCCGGACCGGTAGGACCAGGTGCGAGGGGTGGGCGGCCGAGCGGAACACGCGCTGGAGGGCCGGCCGGTAGTCCTCGGCCCGGGCCTCGAAGATGTTCTCGACGTATGTCTGCGGGTTCCGGTCGATCAGGGGGAACCAGGTGCTCTGGACCTGGACCATGATCCTGTGGCCCTTGAGGAAACGATGGTCGATGTTGTGGAGGCCGATCGGGAATTCGGCGACCTCGCCCGGGACGAGAGGCGCGGGCTTCTCGAAGCTCGTCCGGAAGCGGCCGCGGAAGACCTCGCTCGCGATCATCAGCTGGTAGCCGCCCATCTTCGGTTCCTCCGGATAGTCCTCGGGGTAGACGTCGATGAGCTTGACGATCCAATCGCTGTCCGTGCCGGTCGTCGAGGCGAACAGCCGCGCCGTGACGGAGCCGGTCACGGTGATGTCCTCCTCCAGCGGTCCGGTCGCCCAGCTCAGGACGTCGGGCCGCAAGTGGACGAAGCGCTGGTCGCCGACGAGCCAGGTCCGCCAGCCCGAGCCGCGGGGATCATAGGTCGCCTCGACCGGTCGAGGCCTGTACGGTACGGGGTAGGCCGGATCGGAGACATAGCTGTCGAACGAGCTCTCGTCGGTCCCGGCCGGGGGCTCGAACGCGAGGCCGCTCGCCTCCCGGAAATAGAGGCCGCGGTCCTCGGTCAGGGCGCGGGGCGGCCACTCCTCATAGACCTGCCAGGCGTTCGCGCCGGTCTCGAAGGTGATCGCCTCGGGGACGGTCCAGCCGGGCTTGTCCTTGAGATAATGGGCGAAGAAGGGCGCCTCGATCTTCGTCCGGTAGTATTCGGACGTCTTGCTGCCGAACTCGATCGGCCCGAGCGCGCTGCCCTCGCCGCCGGCCCAGCCGCCGTGGTTCCAGGGCCCGCCGACGAAGAAGCTGACCTCGCTCCTGTCGAGGGGCTCGAGCGTCTCGTAGAGCTTCTGCGGCCCGAAAAGGTCCTCCTGGTCCCACCAGCCGCCCACGCTCAGCGTCGGCACCGTCACCCGGGTCAGGGAGGGGGCCAAGGCCTGTTTCCGCCAGAAGGCATCGTAATTCGGGTGGGCGACGAAATCGTTCCAGGTCGGGATCCCGCCGTGGAGGTAGCGCTCGTTCGCCGCGGCGAGCGGCCCCAGCCGCAGGTACCATTCGAAGGTGTCATAGAGGTCGAAGGCGAAGCTGGTCTGCTCCTTGTTCGTCTCCATCCGCGTCGCGTATTCGAAGCCGTAGCTCAGACGGAAGGCGCCGTTGTGATGGAAATCGTCGCCCATGTACATGTCGGCGGGCGGGGCCTGAGGCGAGACGGCCCGGAGGGCCGGGTGCGGGTCGATCATGGCGGTGGCCGCGAGCCAGCCGCTGTAGGAGACGCCCTTCATCCCGACCCGGCCGTTGTGGCCGGGGACGTGGGCGAGGAGCCAGGCCACGGTGTCGTACGCGTCGGTGCTCTCGTCGACGGCCTTGCGGTCGCGGCGGTCCCTCGGCGGCCGCATCATGACGAACGTCCCCTCGGACTTATAGCGGCCGCGGATGTCCTGGAAGACGAAGATGTAGCCGTCGGCCGCGAGCTCGCGATAGGCGTCCGCGGCCAGGACGCGGGCCGAAGCCGGGGCGCCGTAGGGGGTCCGGACAAAAAGGAAGGGCAGCGGCGAGCCGTTGGTCTTGGGCGCGAAGATGACCGTGTTGAGCCTCACCCCGTCCCTCATGGGGATAAGGACCCGCGTTTCCGTGACCTCCGGGGCGGCGACGGCCGGCGCGGGGGCCTGGCCGCCGACGCGCGGGGAGGCCCCGGCGACGAGCGCCAACGCCGCGGCGGCGCCGAGGAGGAGCCAAGCCGTCCAAGGTCGTTGACCGCGTGACCGTTGTTCCATGGGCGCCTCCCGGCGGGGAATTCAAAGGGATGATATCTTCGGCCCGCGGCGCCGTCAACCGCGGCCCCGCCCCTCCCCCGCTCCGTTGACAGCGCTCCGGCCCGCGCATAGAATGCCAGCGGACGGCCGAGCGCGCCATGAAGATCATCCTCTCCGAGACCTTGAGCTACTGCTTCGGCGTCCGCAAGACCCTCGAGACGACCAGCCGGCTCCTGGCCGGCCGTCCCGGCCGGAGCTACTGCATGCTCGGCGAGATCGTCCACAACGAGCACGTCGTCGAGGCGCTCAAGGCCCAGGGCCTGCGCATCGTCCAGACCCTCGACGAGGTGCCGAAGGACGGAGTCGTCATCCTCCAGAGCCACGGCTCGGCCCGGGAGCGTTATCGCGAGCTCGAGCGCCGCGGCCTCGAATACGTCGACGCCACCTGTCCCATGGTCAAGATCATCCACGAGCGCATCCGGGCCGTCGAGGCCGAGGGCCGGACACCGGTCGTCATCGGCCAGGTCGGCCACGAGGAGGTCCGGGGCATCGTCGGCCAGGTCGCCCGGGCCCTCGTCGTCAAGTCGCCGGACGAGGTCACCCCGGAGCTTTTCGCCGGCGTCGCCCGGGCCGGCATCGTGGCCCAGTCGACGTTCATCGAGGCCGAGGCGCTGCGCATCGTCGAGCGCATCCGGCGCCTCGTCCCCGACGTCGTCTTCCACGACACGATCTGCCGGCCGACCAAGATCCGCCAGCGCGAGGTCGAGGCCCACTCGCCGGGCGCGGACGTGGTCATCATCATCGGCTCGCGCCACAGCGCCAACACCCGGCACCTGTTCACGATCGCCCAGGCGCTCAACCCGCGGACCCACCTCATCGACCGGCCCGAAAGCGTCGACGCGATCGCCGTCCCGACCGGCGCGACGGTCTTCGTCGCCTCGGGCGCCTCGACCCCCGGAGAGCTCATCGTCGAGGTCGTCCGGCGGCTCGAGGCCCGAGAACGGACGCGGGAGCGGAGGGACGGAACTCCATGACCTTCGAGGATTATTTCGGACGGACGGGACGCCGGCTCCGCGCCGACCTCGGCCGTTTTCTCGGGTCCAAGCGGAAGGAGTTCGCCCCGCTCGGGCCTTGGGGCCGGGACGTCCTCGGCCGGCTCGGAGCCTTCACCCGGAAGGGCAAGATGATCCGCGGCGGCCTGGTCGCACTCGGCTGCGACACGGCCTCCGGCCGGATCGCGCCGGCCGCGGTCCGGGCCGGCACGGCCATCGAGCTCATCCAGTCGGGCCTGCTCATCCACGACGACATCATGGACCGGGACGACCGGCGGCGCGGCGGCCCGGCCGTGCACGTGCAATACGCCCGCCTGGCCGAGGGGCCCGCCGGCCCGGACGCGGACCGTTACGGAGCGAACCTGGCCATCTGCGCGGGCGAGATCGCGATCTTCCTCGGCTTCGAGGCTATGGCCGGCCTCCCCGCCCCCAAGGCCCGGGCCGCGGCCGTCCAGAAGCTCTTCGCCGCCGAGTTCGGCCTGGTCGGTCTCGGCCAGATGCGCGACGTCGAAAGCGGCGGCTCCCGGCGCTGGCCCTCGGAGCGGGACATCCTCGAGACCTACAGGTTCAAGACGGCCCGCTATTCCTATTCCCTGCCCCTCGCCGTCGGCTGGGTCCTCGGCGGCGGGAGGCCGGCTCTCCTCCCGAGACTCCGCCGCCTCGGCGAGGACTTGGGTCTGATCTTCCAGGTCAAGGACGACGAGCTCGGGCTTTTCGGGAGCTCGAGAGCCACCGGCAAGCCGGTCGGCTCGGACATCCGCCAGGGCAAGAAGACCCTCCACGCGCTGCGCCTGTTCGAGCGCGTGGCCGGGCCGGACCGCGAGCGCCTCGAACGGACCTTCGGACGGGCCGACGCGCCAGACGCCGACATCGCCTTCGTCAGGGAGCTGGCCGGGCGCCTGGGTGTCCGGGAAGAGGTCAGCCGGGTCATGGCCGGCTTCGGGCGGAGGGCGGCGGCCGCCCTCGACGCCCTTCCCGTCGGCCCGCGTCACGCCCGGATCCTGCAAAGCCTTTTGGACCACGGCCTTAACCGCAGGCGTTGAGGTCCCGCCAAACCGCCGAGGGGTGAGATATCACCTCGCGAATCACCCCTAGGGGTGATTGACCGACTTCCGGCCGGAGACGAAAATCGTCACGTCAATCAACGCTAGCCTCGCGGAGGGCCTCGACGATGGACAATCGCAAAGACAAGCGGTTCATGGAACGGAACACCGTCTTCATCAAGTCGACGTCGGAGAACGGCGAGGCTTATTACGGCCACGGCATCAACGCCCACACCCACGACATCTCCCTTTCCGGGGCTCGGATCTGCACGCCGCACTACTTCCCCGTCGGCAGCGTCGTCCGCATCGCCATCGATCTCGAGCGGACCCATCAGTCGATCAAGGTCGACGGCGAGATCAAGTGGACCAAGAAGAGCGAAGAGGACGAGGACCTCTTCGAGAGCGGCGTCGAGTTCCTGCACAGCATCTCCCAGACGCTCCTGTCGCTGATCAAGCACCTCTACGCGGAGCGGAACGGGGGCGGCATCCCGGCCTCGATCTCGAGCTGATCAAGCCTGGGCCCAGGCTTTCTCCAGACTTTCCCGGTCCTCCAGCAATCAACGGAATCCGTTCCCCGGCGCCGGGCCTTTGGCTTATAATGGGCCGAATGGCCGATCTCGCGACGTTTCAATCGCCGGCCGTCGGTCCGCTCGGCGTCCGGGTCGAGGAGCTCGTCCGTCTTCACGCGGAGCTTTGGCGCGGCGCCTCGGACGAGCCGCGGCGGCTCGAAAAAAGCTATCAGCGGGGAGAAAAGAAAGCCGTCGAGCGCGAGCTCACGGCCGTCGTCGGCGAGCTTTCCTCCCCCCAGGTCCGGGAGGCCTTCCTGGCGGGAGCGCTCGAGCCGCGGCGGATCGAAGAGATGGCCGCGGACCTCAAGCCGGCCTTCAAGCGGCTGCTCGGCTTCGTCGGACTGCCCCTCGACGCCATCTACGACGCCCGTTTCATCGATTCGACCCGCCGCTTCCTCCAGGACGCCCGCGCCTTCGACCCGGACCTCCGTCTCGACTCGGCCTACCAGGCGCTGCGCAATGTCTGGATCATGAATTCCCTCCAGTTCGACCTGGGCCTCGCGGTCGAGCCGACGGAGGCCGTCTTCGCCTACAGCATGGTCTATCCCTACCTCGACAACGTGCTCGACGACGAGCGGACCGCCGAGGCGGACAAGCTGGCGCTCGTCGCCAAGCTCAAGGACTGGCTGGAGAGCTCGGACCGGCCGGCCGCCTCGCCGGCCGAAGAGAAGCTCCGGGCCCTCGTCGGACTGATCGAGCGCCGCTTCCCCCGGGCCGCCTTCCCCGGAGTCTACCGGGCGCTCCTGGCCATTCACAACGCCCAGGTGAAAAGCCTCCTCCAGCAGAAGCCCGGGGCGGCCGCGCCGCCGGACGAGATACTGGCCATCAGCTTCGAGAAGGGCGGCACGTCGGTCCTGGCCGACGGCTATCTTGTTGCGGGGGCGCTCGCGCCGGCCGACGAGGAGTTCTGCTTCGGGTTCGGGACGTTCCTCCAGCTCGCCGACGACCTCCAGGACATCGGCGAGGACGCCCGGCGCGGACATCTGACGCTGTTCTCCGCCGCCGGCTGCACGGTCCCGCTTGACCGGACCGCCGCGCGGCTCGAGAACTACATCGCCGCGGTCGTCGGGCGGGCCCGCCGCGGGGCCTCTCCCGGGCGGGCCGCGCTCTGCGACGCCATCGAGGGCGGACTGGCGTTGATGTGCCGGGAATCGGTGGGGAAACACCCCGAGTTCTTCCGCCGTTCGTTCGTCCGGCGGGCCCGCCGGGGGTTCCCGGCCCGCTTCTCCTATCTCGAGAAGCTGCGGCGCCGGATCGGGGACAAGATGCCTCCCGGCGTCGAACGGCTGGCCGACCTCGACGCCGGCCTGGTCGCCCTGATGGCCGTGTCGACCCGGGCCTTCGCCCTCGATTGAGGCGGAGGCCGGCCGCTACTTGGCGATCGGGACGGCCGTCTTGGGATCGCGGACGGCCTTCCATTTGACCGGGGCCGCCTTGGAGTTGCCGGCGGGGCGAACCGTCCCTTCGATGGCGTCGCCCCGGACCGTGCCGTCATAGACGAACGACGTCATCTTCCCGTCGGCTTCGGTGTCGAGGCTGAACTTGATGTGATCGCCGACGAGCGAGACGTCGTTCACGGTGACGAGCCAGGTGCCCTCCGTCCCGGAGGCGCTCACGGACTGGAACTCCTGGACCGCCTGGACCGCGTAATGGCGCGTCTTCGTCCCGTCCGCGAGGTCCCACTCCCAGCGGCCGCTCGCGTTGGCCGGGACGATCCAGAAATGGACGTCGCGCTCGTCGCCGTAGCTCGTCTGGACGAGCGCGGTCTTGTCGGGCTTCCACTCGCCCATGTCGAAGCTGTGGGAGACGAGGCGGGTGCCCGGCTTGAGCTCGGCCAGCAGCTTCGGCCGCAGCCTCAGGTTGACCGAGGTCAGGAGATACATGGTGACGACCGTCGCGTCGTGGAAGTCCGCCTCGAAGAGGTCCTGCTGGATGAACTTGACCTTGCCCTCGAGTCCGGACTCGGCCGCGTTCTCGTTGCTTTCCTTGATGCGGACGGGGTCGATGTCGATGCCGAAGGCCTTGACGCCGTACCGCTTGGCCGCCGCGATGACGATGCGGCCGTCGCCGCAGCCGAGGTCGTAGAGGACGTCGCCGGGCTTGAGGTCGACCATCTTGAGCATCTGGTCGACGACCTCCGGCGGTGTCGGCACGAAGGGGACGTCGAAGCCGCGGTACTGGTTCCAGTTCAGGCTCAGGTCCTGGGCCGGCGCCGACGCGGCGAGGGCCAGCAGGGCGGCGAGAGCGAACGCGGGGACGAACAGCGCTTTCTTCATCACCGACCTCCTCGGGAGGAATGCGTCCGGGGCCAGAGCGCCCGGGGATAGGAACGATGATAGTCCCCGTTCCGGGGCCTGTCAAACGGCCGGCCGGGCCGGCGCGGGGAGCCCGGCCTAGGCCTCGACCTGGCCGTTGAAGAGGCGGATCGTCCGCTCCGACCGGGCGGCGATGTGGTCGTTGTGGGTGACCATGACGATCGTCCGGCCGCCTCGCCAGAGCTCGGTCAGGATGGCCATGATCTCCTCGCCGCTCTTCGAATCGAGGTTCCCGGTCGGCTCGTCGGCGAGCAGGATCGGGGGGTCGTTGGCCAGGGCCCGGGCCAGGGCGATGCGCTGCTGCTGGCCGCCGGACAGCTCGGTCGGCCGGTGCTCGCGCCAGTCGTAGAGCCCGACGGCGTTGAGGAGCTCGGTGACGCGCTGGCGGCGCGCCTTGCCGCTCTTGCCGTCGAAGAGCATCGGCAGCTCGACGTTCTCCCAGGCCGTGGCGTACGGCAGGAGATTGAAGTTCTGGAAGACGAAGCCGATCTTGCGGTTGCGCACGGCGGCCAGCTCGTCGAAGGTCAATCCGGCCACCTTGTCGCCGTCGAGGCGGTACTCCCCCGCCGTCGGCGTGTCGAGGCAGCCGATGATGTTCATCAGCGTGGACTTGCCCGAGCCCGAAGGGCCCATGATGGAGACGAACTCGCCCCGGACGATGCCGATCGAGACGCCGCGGAGCGCCTCGAGCGACTGGCTTCCCGTCCGGTAGACCTTGGTGATGCCCTGAAGCTCGATCATGATGCCCCTCTATCGTTCAGGTCATTCATAACGCAGCGACTCGATCGGATTGGCCCGCGAGGCCCGGAGCGCCGGGAAGATCCCCGAGAGGAAACAGAGGACCAAAAGCACGGTCATATAGATCAGGAACGTCGAGAGCGAGAACTCCGGCCGCAGGAGATAGGCCTCGATGCCGAACGAATCGTAGTTGAGCGGGGCCAGCCGGATGAGGTGGACGATGTCGAAGGCCAGGACGAAGCCCCAGAACGTGCCCTTGGCGAAGACGAACAGGGTCTCGAGCAGGAACTGGCCGACGATCGTCCGCCGCCGGGCCCCGATGGCCAGCTTGATGCCGATCTCTTTGGTCCGCTCCTTGGCCGCGGCGTACATCAGGTTGGTCACGCCGACGGCGCCGATGAGGAGCGTCAGGGCGCCCATGATCCCGAGGAAGATCTCGATGCCCTTGAAGATGGCCTCGCCCTGCTTGTAGTCCTCGATGGTGTTCCAGAAGCTCATGGCGTAGCGGTCGGCCGGGTCGAAGCGGTACTTGCGGCCGAGGAGCGTCTTGACCCGCGACTCGATGAGCGGCGATCGCGCGGCCTCGCGCGGCTGGATGTGGAGCTGGTCGAGATAGCGCTGGTTGTCGATCTGCCGGAAGGCCAGGAACGGCAGGTAGACCTGGTCGGCGTCAGGGCCCTGGTACATCGAGTCCTGGATCTTCTTCTGCAGCACCCCGACCACGGTGAAGGGGACGCGGTTGATGACGATGGACTTCCCGACCGGGTCCTCCGTGCCGAACAGGTCCGCGGCCACCTTCCAGCCGATGAAGGCGACCTTGCGGCCCTGGCGCTCGTCCTCGGCGTTGAGGAAGCGGCCGCCGAGCCGGGGGATCTGGGTCCGCATGGAGGCGAAATCGGGCGTCGTGCCGTGGACCGTGCGGTTGATCTCCTTGCCGTTGGCCGACACCGGCCACCCGTTGTACGACTCGGGGGCGATGCGGAGGATCTCGGGGATGCGCTCGCGGAGGAAATCGACGTCCTCGGGATAGATCCGGATCGTCCGGCCCTTGGGCAGCCCTTCAAAGGTCACCGACGTTTGTCCGCTTGAGACCATGATCAGCGTCTCGCCGAGCCCGCTGAAGGCGACCCGGGCCTGGGTGGTCATGCCCCGGCCGAAGGCCATGAGCAGCAGGATCGAGAGCGTGCCCCAGAAGAGGGCGAAGGTGATGAGCGAGGCCCGCCGGCGGCGCTTGCGGTATTCGCTCCAGAAAAAGCGGGGCAGCGTCAGGTTCACTGCGATTCCCCTACTTCCTCAAGGCCTCGATGGGATCGGTCGAGGCGGCCGTCCGGGCCGGGATGGAGCCGGAGACGACGCCGATCGCGAGCAGGATCAGGACGGTCGAGACGACGACGACGGGGTTGAGGACCGGGATGCCGACGAAGCCGGTAAAGCTCAGCTGGCTCCCGTCGCCGCCCTTTGAGAAGGCCTTGACCGCCTGCAGGACGCCGGCCGCGAGGCCGAAGCCGGCCAGGCCGCCGATGAGCATGATGGCCAGCGACTCGCTGAAGAACTGCCAGAGGATGGTCCGGCGGCGGGCCCCGACGGCCAGCTTGATGCCGATCTCGCGGGTCCGCTCCTCGACGACGACCCGCATGATCGAGGCCACGCCGACGCCGCCGACGAGGAGGGTGAACGTTCCGATGACGCCGAGGAAGATGGTGAAGGCCAGGAAGAAGGTCGTGAACTGCTTCTCGAATTCCATCGTGTCCCAGACGCCCAGCGCGTCGGGGTCGGCCGGGTCGAAGCCGACGAGCTGGGCCAGGTGGGCCTTGACCCCGTCCATGACCGCCTTGCTCCGGTTCCGGTCGAGGGGCCGGAAGATGATGTTCGAGACGTACTTCGTGCCGTAAAGTGAGGCGTAAGTCGTCCACGGGATGAAGGTGCAGCGCTCGTCGCGCTGGCCGTTGTAATTGGAGGACTGGAGCTTCGTCCGCATCACGCCGACGACGGTGAAGGGCACGCTGTCGATGAAGACCGTCTTCCCGACCGGCTCCTCCGTCGCGAAGAGGTCCGTCGCCAGGACGTCCCCGAGGAAGCAGACGCGCTTGCGGTCGGCCATGTCCACGGGATCGATGAACCGGCCCTTCTCGGCGATGGTGTTGCGCATCAGCTCGAACGAGGGGTTGACGCCGCGGACCGTGTTCCGGAACTCCTGGCGGCCGAAGCGGATGACCCGGCTGCCGACGAACTCGGGGCTGAGGACCTCGATGCCCGGGACCTTCTCCGGGATGGCCTCGGCCGCCTCAGGCGTGACCCGTACGGCCTTGCCTCTGATGAAGCCCTGCCACGGCAGGGTCGTGCGCGACGGGAAGACGAGGACGATGCCGCTGCCCATGCCGTGGAAGCGCTTGATCTGCGCCTTGGCCACGGAATCGCCGAAGGCCAGGAGGAGGACGACCGAGAAGGTCCCCCAAATGACCCCGGACAGGGTCAGGGCGGTCCGCAACGGTTGCCGGACGAGGTCCCGGAAGAGGTTGCGGAGGAAGATCGCGATCATTTGATCTCGCGGGGCGGCCGCTCCACGACCTTGTCCCCCTCCTTGAGCCCATCGAGGATCTCGATGTTCAGGCCGTCGGAGAGGCCCGTCCGGACCTCGACCTTCTTGGCCGCCTCGCCCTCGGGGACCTCGACGAATTTCTTGCCGTCCTCGAACAGGACGAGCCGCTCCGGGATGAGGACGACCTGCGTGCGCTCGCGGATCTGGATGCTGGCCGTGGCCGAGAAGCCGGCCCGGAGGGTCACCCCGGAAGCGTCGTTGATGAGGATCCAGATGTCGAAAAGCGTCGCGTTGCCTTCCTTCTTGGCTTTCGGGAAGATGCGGTCGACCCGGCCGGGGATCCTGGCCTCGGGCAGGGCCCCGATCTGGATCTCGGCGGCCAGACCGTCGGAGATCTTGCCGACGTCGATCTCGTCGACCGTGCCCTTGAAGAGGAGGCTCGCCATGTCGGCCAGGGAGCAGAGCTCGGTCCCGGGCTGGAAGTTCGTCAGCGGCACGACCGGGTCGCCCTGGAAGACGCTCTGCGACAGAACGACGCCTTCGATCGGCGAGTTGATGAGGGAGTTGATGTCGCGGTTGGCCATGCGGATGCGGCCCTTTTCGAGCAGCTCGAATCGCTCGGCCGACGTTCGGTAGCGCAGCTCGGCCTCGCGGTAGGCGCCCTCGGTGGCGTCCATCTCCGACTTGGAGATCAGGTTCCCGCGATAGAGCTCGAGCTGGCGGGTCCAGTCGCCCTTGAGCTTTTGCATGGTCACCTCGGCCAGCTCCATGCTGCGGCGGGCCTCGACATATTCGAGCGGGGTCGGGTTGGGCGAGACCTTGAAGAGGGGCGCCCCCAGCTTGACCTTGTCGCCGACCTTGAACAGGACCTCGGAGACGATACCGGGAATGGTCGACTTGACCTTGATCTCCTTCTCCGGCTCGATCGTGCCGACGGCCAGGGCCTTTTCCCGGATGTCGCCCCGGGCGGCCGCGACCAGCTTCGCTTCGGCTTTCTTATGGCCGCAGGCGAAGAGGAAGTAGAAGAAGGCGACGAGCAGGACCGCGGCCAGGACGCGAAAGATCCATTTCTTCATGGGTGCACCTCGAAGGCCGACTTACAAAATCAAAGACGACTGGGGTGGCGGAAAGGTTCCCCCCCCGGCCAAAGACGCGCATCGGGGGCGGGCCTGGCATATTCACGGATCGAGGCGGCTCCAGGTGCGAGGCCCGAGGGGTGAAACGGTGCTCCGGCTAGCGCTTGGCCTGAGTGAGGACGACCTCGACCCGGCGGTTCTTGGCCCGGTTCGTCTCGGTGTCGTTCGGGGCGACCGGGTTCTCGGGGCCGAAGCCCTGGTATTTCATGCGGTCGCTGGAGATGCCCTGGATCATCAAGAACTCGTAGACCGTCCGGGCCCGCTCCATCGACAGCTTCATGTTGGTCTCGTTCGAGCCGGTCGAGTCGGTGTAGCCCTCGATGCTCAGGTTCATCTGGGGGAAGACCATGAGGATCCCGGCCAGCTTGGCCACGGAGATCTGGGAGGCGGTCTTCAGGGTGGCCTTGCCGACGTCGAAAAGGATGCCGGAGAGGCTGACGACGACGCCCCGGGCCGAATCGGTCGTCTCGGCGACCGACGACAGGGCGCCCCTGAGCCGGCTGGCCAGCTCGTCGCGCTCCGCCTTGATGGCCTCGCGGTCGGCGGCGACCCGGTCCCGTTCGGCGGCCACGGCGTCGCGGTCGGCCTTGACCGCGTCGCGTTCGGCGGCGATCCCGGCCTTCTCGGCGGTCAGCTTCTCGGTCAGCTTGGCCAGGTCGGCCGTCTCGATGGCCAGGGCCTGGCGCTGGGTCTCGACCTCCTTCAGCTGTTGGGCGATGCGGGCCGATTCCCCTTCGGCCGTGGTGGCCCGCTCCTCGAGAGCGGCCTTTTCGGCGAGATGCCGCTCCTCCGCCTCGGCGGCGGCCTTCACTTCCTGGGCCTTGAGCATCTCCTTGATGGCCTGCGAGGCCAGCTGGGCGGCGGCCCGGGCCTGGTCGGCCATGAGGCTCTTGTTGGACTTGGCCGCGAGGGCCTTGCCGTAGGCGGCCTTGGCCCCCTCGACGGCCTGGGGATTGACCTCGGCGGCGTTGAGCTTCTCGGCCATCTCGATGGCCTTGGCCGCCTGGCGGACGGCCGCCGGCGTGTCGTCGTTGTACTGGAACATGGCGATGGACTCGAGGGCCGGCTTGGCGTCGGCCGAAAAGTTCTTGAAGCCGAACGGCGTGTATTGGACGCCGGGCGATGTCGTCTGGCCCGAGGTGAAGATGACGACTTCGGTCGGACGGTTCACCGTGGAGAAGGGTTCCGCCGTGACCATGAGGGCGAAGATCTTCTTGCCGGAGTAATACTGCTGCGAGCCCGAAGCGCTCTTCTTGTCGACGGCGACCTCGCCAAGGTTCTCGGCCGAGCCGTCCAGGGTCACGGCCCAAAGGACGTAGGCCGAGATGTCGCCGGCGAACAGGACGGCCGGCTCCATCTTCTGGAACATCAGCTTGACCGAGGACTGGCCTTTGTCGAACGAGATCGAGGCCTGCATGGCCGCGTTCTTGGGCGCCCGGTCCGTCTTCACGAACCGGATATCGATGGAGGACCCCTCCTTGAGCGACATGGCGATGAGCCGGACCTCGGCGGCCGAGGCCAGCACGGGGGCGGCCAGCAGGACGATCAGGGCCAGGATGGCGATGCGGTTTCTGGACATGGGACCTCCTTGCGCGTCAAGACTCAACGATTTAGTCGGCATTGCGGGCCGTTCGTCCGATTTGTAGGGGATCTGGTGCCTTCTCCCCTGTCGGACGGGCTGTCCGAAGGATAGCACCGGGCGGGGACCGGGTCAAATGGGGGATGATGCGGGGACATGTACCGCGTACGTGTCCCCTTTCTTTGCCTATTGAAATGGGGGTCCCGTCGGCATATATTTCCCCCGAAGGGCAATCCAAGGCACCGGAGGAGAACATGCCGATCGACCTGAGCCAGCAGGAAAAGGATATCGTCACCGGTCTCCTGGAGAAGGAGCTCGAGGACATCCGCTCCGAGTTCCACCACACCCAAGGGCACGGTTATAAGGACACGCTCAAAGAGCGGGAGCTCCTCGTCCGCGGCCTGCTGGCCAAGATCAAAGTCTGATCGGGCCGGTCGGGGCTTAATACAAGGAGGACCATCCATGCGCACGAGATCATCCTGCGTCATGACCGTTCTGCTCGTGGCCGCGATCGTCGCCGCTTGGCCCACGCCGGGCGCCGCTCAAGAAGACAAGTACAGCGCCTTGCTCGGGACCTGGGACGTCAAGATGGAGGACGGCAGTCGCGAGTTCGTCTGGGAGTTCGCGCTGACCGACGGCAAGCTCGCCGGCAAATACACCGGGGCGTCGGGGACCCTCGAAATGAAGGACCTCACCTTCGAGGACAACACGGTGAAGTTCAACGTGACCGTCGGCAACGACATGGTCATCACCTACTCGGCCATCGTGGCCGAGGGCAAGCTCACGGGGACGCTCTCGCTCCAGTTCGGCGAGGCCGCGATCACCGGAGCCAAGCGGAAATAATCGGGCCTGTTTTCAGGTCGCTGTTCGGCCGCGAAAACCCTCTCTCACAAGCTCCTCGCCAGGATTGACATAACCTTGACAATCCTCCGCATCCGAAGGTTATTATTGGAGGGGCGAATGGAGACGGCCGTGCGTAGAGCGCAGTCCGGTCTTGTCCTGGCCGCGGTTTTTGCGGGCGTTGGCTTGACCGCGGGTTGCGGGATGATCACGACCGGGGAAAGCCCGCAGAGGATCCCCGTAACGTCCGTTCCCATGGGCGCCAGGGTCATCGTCAATGACGTCGGATATGGCGAAACCCCGCTCGTCCTCGAGTTGACCAAGAGGGCCAAGGGTCGGGTCATTCGGATCGAATCATCCGGATACGTTCCCGTCGAGATCCGCCTGACGAAAAAGACAACGGAGGCGACCTTTTTCCCTAACCTTTTCCTCGGGATGTTGCCCGCCGTCGTGCCGGCCACGGTCTATTCGTTGACCCATGACGGCAGAGGGTTCTTGGCGATCTGGGTCCTGAGCGCGGCGGCCTTCGGCGCGATCTTCACGGCCGTCGATAGCGCCAGTGGAGCGGTCAGCGAATTCGTGCCCAAAGAGATCACGGTACGTTTGAAGAAGGCGGACGGGACGCCCCGGGTCGACACGATCCTCGTCGACGCCAAGGACCTTCAGAACATCAGGTGGATAAGGATCCGCAGGGACTAGGCATGGTCGAGATCGGGAGAAGGGCCTGCCTTGGGCCCATGCTGATGATCCTCGAAGTGCCGGTGGAGGGAATCGAACCCACACGCCCCTTGCGAGGCACGGGATTTTGAGTCC
>CAYOYQ010000028.1:10736-20191 GCA_964408215.1 uncultured Eubacteriales bacterium | reverse complement strand
TGGAACGACGGCAAGCAGCAGGAGTTCAAGGACCGGGCGACCTACGACAAGATCGCCTGAGGCGGGCGGCGCCCGGGAGGATTTCGCGCGAAGGCGGTGATTTCATGGAATATCTGCTGTTCACCTATCCCAATTGCATCAAGTGCGAGGCGATGAAAAAGAAGCTGGCCGAGGCGGGAACGCCCTACGCGGAATACAGCCTGACCCAGCCCCCGGGCAAGGCCAAGATCCGCGAGTTCATCAACGTCATCAAGCGGGACGACAAGGGCGCCATCATCCTGCCGACGCTCATCGCTCACACCCAGGGCATCGTCCGGGCCGTCCTCAACACGGCCGAGGAGTTCGACGGGTGGTCGAGATCAAAGGCCTAGAGAAATTCTCGAGCCGGGACTTCCCCGGCCACATCTCCTCGACCATCTTCTTCGGCGGCTGCACGTTCCGCTGCCCCTATTGCCACAACGCCGATCTCGTGCTGCGGCCCGAGACGATCCCGAGCATGACGGCCGAATGGTTCCTGTCCTACCTCGACGGCCGGAAGGGCTGGCTCGAAGCCGTCTGCCTCACCGGCGGCGAACCCCTGCTCCACGAGGACCTCGAGACCGTCATCCGCGTCGTCCGCGAGCGGGGGCTCAAGGTCAAGCTGGACACGAACGGCTCGTTCCCGGACCGCCTCGAAGCCCTCCTCGCCCTGGGGCTCCTCGACTGGGTGGCCATGGACATCAAGGCCCCGCTCGAGCGCTACCGGGAGGTGACCCGCTCGCAGATCGACGTCGAGAAGATCGTCCGCAGCGTCGATCTTCTCCGGAGCGCGGGGATCAAGCACCACTTCCGGACGACCGTCGTGCCCGGCCTGGTCGGCGGGGACGACATCGTCAGGATCGGCGAATGGCTGCGGGGCGAGGACCTCTATCTCATCCAGCAGTTCGTGCCGCAGACGACGATCGACCCGGCCTTCCTCGAGGTCAAGCCGTTCCCGCGGGCCGAGCTCGAAGCGATCGTCGAGGCGGCCCGGCCCTATTTCGGCGAGGTCCGCCTCGAAGGCCTTTGATGAGGTGACGCCCATGGAGATCAAGGTCAAACGCATCCACCCCGAGGCGAAGCTTCCCGTCTACGGCCACCCCGGCGACGCCGGCCTGGACCTGTTCTCGGCCGTGGACCGGGAGCTCGGGCCGGGGGACGTCTTCGCGGTCCCGACGGGCATCCAGATCGCCATCCCGCCGGGCCACGTCGGGCTCATCTGGGACAAGAGCGGCATTTCCCTCATGGGAGTCCACCGTCTGGCCGGGGTCATCGACGCCGGCTACCGCGGCGAGGTCCAGGTCGTCCTGGCCAACTTGGGGGACGGGCCTTTCGCGGTCAAGAAAGGACAGAAGATCGCCCAGATGCTCGTCCAGTCTGTCGCCGCTGTCACGGTTGTCGAAGCGGAATCCCTCGATGATACCTCGCGCGGCGAGGGCGGCTTCGGCTCGACCGGGCTCTTCTGACCATCAGAGATCCCGGCAACTCCTCTCCTCGGCTTATCGATATCAGATGTGATAAGATGTCCCGGACAACGAGATCGAAGAACTTCCCTATGAGACGCGTCCCCCTCGCCGGGATCATCACAATGCTCGTTCTGTCGGCCGCGGCGGCCGTCGTTCCCGCCGCGGCCCAGGACAAGCCGGACGCCGCCGCGCCGCGGCTCAAGCTCATCTTCGTCGAGCGCTTCCGCTTCGAGACCTGGGACAACGCCGTCAGCCTCGACGACGCCGCGGGCGACGCCAATGCCTACACGCGCAACCGGACGACATTCGGCCTGAGCTGGAAGCCGCTCGAGACGGTCGAGGTCCTGGGCAAGCTGACCAACGAGTTCCGCGTCTACCTGGCCCCCAAGACGACGGCCTTCAGCTGGAACGAGGTCTTCTTCGACAACCTTTATATCAAGTGGACGATCCCCGGGCGCGTGCCTTTCACCGTCACGGCCGGCCGCCAGGACATCAACCTCGGCGAGGGCTTCGTCATCGCCGACGGCACGCCCGGCGACGGCTCGCGGTCCTACTATTTCAACGCCCTGCGGTTCGACGCCGGCCTGGCCAAGGGCCACACCCTGACCGCCTTCGCCCACGCCACGGAGGCGACCGACAGATATCTCCCGGTCATCGATCCCGTCCCGCGGGCGCTGGCCGAGCAGCCCGAGCGGGGCCTGGCTCTCTATTACGCCGGGACGTTCGGCCGGACGAAGCTCGACGCCTATGCCGTCCACAAATCGACGGAGGCGAACGAGGCCTGGCCGGTCGCCTCCCGGACCGAGACCTTCGGGGCCCGGGCCGTGACGTCCCTGGCCAAACCCCTGTCGGCCACGGCCGAAGCCGCCTACCAGGCCGGTACGCTCGGCGACGCCGGCCGCTCGGCCTTCGGCGCGATCGTCCATCTCGACTACGACCTCGGGGGCCGGCCGGGCTTCCTCAAGTCGTTCGTCCTCGGCGGGATCCTTCTCAGCGGCGACGATCCGTCGACGGCCCGCGCCGAGGGCTGGGACCCGATCTTCAGCCGCTGGCCGAAGTGGAGCGAGAGCTATATCTACACCTTGACGCGGGAGAGCCGCTCGGCCTATTGGAGCAACCTGGCCTCGCTCTACGCCCAACTCGCGTTCGACCTCGGCAGCCGGTCCGACGGGCACATCATGGTCATGCCGATGGGGGCCGAACACGCCCAACCGGGGGTCTTCCCCGGCGGCGCCGGCCGCGGCCGCGGCACGCTCTACCGGGCCCGGCTGAACTATAAGATCAGCAAGTATATGACCGGCCGGGTCATCTGGGAGCACCTCGTTCCCGGGAGCTTCTATTTCCCCGGGGCCGCGGACTACGATTGGCTCCAGTTCGAACTCATCTTTCGCTATTAGCTAGCCCATCTTTTAGTCGACAGGATCCCTCTCTCCGGCTTTGCTCGGGATTTGCCCACCGACCGGAGCGAACACCCGTGAGCGGAGGGCAGGAAT
This sequence comes from uncultured Eubacteriales bacterium, assembly GCA_964408215.1. Classification (GTDB taxonomy): domain Bacteria; phylum Acidobacteriota; class Aminicenantia; order Aminicenantales; family Saccharicenantaceae; genus RBG-16-66-30. The sequence goes on along the minus strand of CAYOYQ010000028.1, from coordinate 17,214 downwards.
CCTGCGGAGGGACACGGAGCTGGATTCCTGCGAAATATCGGGAGAAAGCTCTCCAGCTACGGGGATCTTCGAGGCATTTTCCCTCGCAGCCTGGAGAGGGATTCCCGGGAACGCAGGATGTGCTCCAAAAAGCGGGGGCCTAATTCTAAAAGAGAAGGCTAAGAAGCGGGGTCGTCACGAACGAGACGGCCATGCCGATCGTCCCGGATTCGGGCGGAGCCATCCCGGCGAGCGACAGCCCCAGACACGTCCCCAGACCCAGCACCGCCGACCCGATCGCCCCGAACTTCGTCGCCTTCCTGCTGATGAGGCCCCAGACGAACGGCCCGAGGAAGAACGACCCGATGGCCCCCCAGGAGACCGCGAGGATGGTGACGATCGTCGCCGGCCGCAGGTAGGCCAGGACGACCGAGAGCAGGACGAAGAGGGCCGAGACGACGCGCATCAGCCGGGTCAGCGTCCGGTCCGCGACCGACGGATTGATGAACCCGGCGTAGAGGTCCTTGACGACCGACGAGCTCGAGATGAGGACGAGCGCGGCCAGCGTGGACATGGAGGCCGAGAGGATCAGCAGCATCATGAGGACCCCGAGCGACGGCGGCACGACCTTGGCCAGGAACTCGGGCATCAGGACGTCGAAGACGGGCTTCCCGGAGGCGAAGGCCGCGGGGGCGCTCGCCGGGGTCAGGAAGAGGCGGGCCGAGGCGCCGGTGAAATAGGCCGTCCCGGCGATCAGCAGCGAGAACGCGGTCGAGGCGATCATACCCCGCTTGATGGCCCGCTCGTCCTTGATGGCGTAGAACTTTTGGACGAGCTGGGGCATGGCGAACGGGGCGACGCTCGTCAGGAAGACCAGAGCGAAGAGCGGCCAGGCCCCGCCCGGGCCGACCGCGTGGGTGAGCCGGGGGTCGATCGCCGCGAGGCCCGCGCCGATCGCGGCGAGCCCGCCGCCCTTGCGGATCGTGCTGGCGATGAGGACCGCCGAGCCGACGCACATGACCATGCCGAAGATGACGTCGATCATGGTCATCGACTTGTAGCCGCCGAGGACGAGGTAGAAGGCCGTGAACAGGCCCATGATGAGCAGGGCCGCCACGTATTCCAGGCCGAAGTTGGCCTTGAAGAGATAGGACAGGCCGATGAAGACGGCCGCCGAATAGGGGACGAGGAAGACGAATACGGCCAGCGAGGCGATGAGCTTGAGGGCCCGGCTCCCGTAACGCCTCTCTAGGAACTCGGGCATGGTCGTGACCTGGAGCTCGACAGACATCCGCCGGATGCGGTTCCCGAGCAGGGCCCAGACGCCGAGGACGCCGACGAGGCCGTTGGCCAGGGCGATCCACAGGCCCGATAGGCCGAAGCCCCAGCCGACCTTGCCGGCGAAGCCGATGAAGAGGACGGCCGAGAAATAGGCCGCGGCGTAGGTGAAGGCCGACATCCACGGGCCGACCGTCCGGCCGCCGAGAAAATAGTCGGTGAAGGTCCGGGCCTTGCGCAGCCCGAGCCAGCCGACGAGGAGGGTCAGCGCCCCGTAGGCGCCGAAGATCAGGACCTTGACCAGCATGGCGACCTCTCCTTTCGCCGCCGCGGGCGCGGACCCCTCTTTTACCCCGGGTCCGGGCGTCCTGTCAATCCGCGGCCGGTCCGGGCGAAACCGGTCCGCCCTTCCGCCCGCCAGGGGGGCTTGACGCCTGTGGCCGGCCCTTCTAAGAGGGCGCCCCGTTCTGATATGATAGCGGGCCAGCGGTCATGAGCATGAGGAACGGTCCGGTCTGCGACGTCGCCGTCATCGGCGGCGGTGTCGTGGGCTGCGCCGTCCTGCGGGAGCTTTCGCGCTACGATCTCCGGCTCGTCCTTCTCGAGCGGGAGTCCGACCTCGCCGAGGGTGTTACCAAAGGGAACAGCGGCGTCATCCACGCCGGCTTCAATGTCCCGCCGCGCTCGCTCAAGGCCCGGACGAACGTGGCCGGGCTGAAGCTCGTCTACGAGCTGGCGGAGACGCTCGGCGTCCCCCACCGCAAGACCGGGAAGCTCGTCATCGCCCTGGCCGACGAGGACCGGCCGCGCCTCGAGGAGCTCAAGGCGGCCGGCGACCGGAGCGGCGTTCCGGGGCTCGAGATCGTCGATGAGCCTGCGATCCGCAGATTGGAGCCCCTGGCCCGCGGGCGCTGGGCCCTCTGGTCGCCCCACACGGGCATCATTTCGCCCTACGAGTTCACCATCGCCCTGGCCGAATGCGCGGCGCGGAACGGGGCGGAGGTCCGGCTCGAAGCGCCCGTCGAGTCCGTCGGCGTCCGCGACGGGCTTTTCCACCTGAAAACGCCGAAGGGGGAGGTCGTCGCCCGCGCGGTGGTCAATTGCGCCGGCCTCTTCTCCGACGAGGTGGCCCGTCTCGCCGGGATCGACGACTACAGGATCTTCCCGTACCGGGGCGAATACCTCATCACCGACAAGGACTGCGGGCTCCGCCTGGGCAGGCCCATCTATCCGGTGCCGCCGCGGGACGATCCCGGGCTCGGCATCCACATCACGCCCACCCTCGAGGGCAACATCCTCCTCGGACCGAGCGCCGAGGCTGTCGCCGACAAGCGCGACGCGGCGACGACGCGCGAGGTCGCGGCGAAGCTCAAGGCCGAGGCCGCCCGGCTCATGCCCGAGCTCGGGGGCGTCGGCTTCATCCACAGCTACGCCGGGATCCGGCCCAAGCTCGTCGACCCCTCCGGCGGGGCCAGGTTCGAGGACTTCATCTGCGAGGAAAGCGAGCGGCGGCCCGGCTGGATCTCGCTCGTGGGCATCGAATCGCCCGGCCTGACCGCGGCCCCGGCCCTGGCCGAAATGGTCGTGGCCATGCTCGGCGCGCGCCTGGACCTCCGGCTCAAGGCCGAGTTCCGTCCGGACCTCCCCGTCAAGAAGCGCTTCGCCGCGCTGGACGACGACAAGAGGGCGGGCCGCGTCGCCAAGGACGCGGATTGGGGCGAGATGATCTGCCGCTGCGAGCATGTCACCCGGGCCGAGGTCGTCGCCGCCCTGCGGAACCCGTTCGGGGCCCGGACGCTCGACGCGGTCAAGCGGCGGACCCGCTGCGGCATGGGGCGATGCCAGGGCGGCTTCTGCACGCCGCGCATCGTCGAGGTCCTCCAGGAGGAAGGCGTCGCGCCCGACCGGATCACGAAGCGCGGCGGCGGCTCGCGCCTGTTCTATGGGCGGTTGAAGGGCTGACATGGAAAGACGGGTCGAGACCTGCGACGTGGCCGTCATCGGCGGCGGCCCGGCCGGGCTGGCGGCCGCGCTGGGGGCCCGGCGCGCCGGGGCGGCGAAGGTCCTTCTCCTCGAGCGGGAGAAGACGCTCGGCGGCATCCTCAACCAGTGCGTCCATGACGGCTTCGGGCTCTTCCTCTACAAGGAAACGATCAGCGGGCCGGAATACGCCGAGCGGCTGGCCGAGGACGTCGCCCGCGAGCCGATCCAAGTCGAGACCGGGGCCATGGTCCTCGACCTCTCGCGGGAGCGCGTGCTGAAGGTCAACTCGCGGGCGGGGTATCGTTCGGTCCAGGCCGGGGCGGTCGTTCTGGCCATGGGTTGCCGCGAGCGGACCCGCGACCAGATCGAGATCCCGGGGACGAGGCCGGCCGGCGTCTACACGGCGGGCCTGGCCCAGAACCTGGTCAACCTGCAGAACCTCCGCATCGGGAACGAGGCGGTCATCCTCGGCTCGGGCGATATCGGCCTGATCATGGCCCGGCGGCTTCTGTTCGAGGGCATCAAGGTCAAAGGCGTTTTCGAGATCCTGCCCTGGGCCGGCGGCCTGGAGCGCAACGTCCGGCAGTGCCTGATGGACTTCTCGATCCCGCTCGAGCTCGGGTCGACGGTCGTCGAGATCCGCGGCCGCGACCGGGTCGAGAGCGTCGTCGTGGCCAAGGTCGGCGAGGGGCTGGCGCCCGTCGCCGGGACCGAGCGCGTCGTCGGCTGCGACACGCTGCTCCTCTCGGTCGGGCTCATCCCCGAGAACGAGCTTTCGAAGCGGGCCGGGGTGGAGCTTTCGCCTCTCACGGGAGGCGCGGCCGTCGACGAGACGCTCATGACCTCGGTCCCCGGCGTCTTCTCGTGCGGCAACGTCCTCCACATCCACGACGTCGCCGATTGGGCCTCGTTCGAGGGCTTCGCGGCCGGCGAGCGGGCGGCGCGTTACGCGGCGGGGGACAGGCCGGCCGGGACAACTGTGCGGGCGACGCCGGGGCCGCTCATCAAGTACGCCCTGCCCCAGATCGTCACCGCGGGGAAGGCCGGCGTCGAGTGGAGCTTCCGGGTGACGCGCCCGGTCCGCGATGTCGGGATCGAGGTCAAAGGAAAAACGTCGGGGAAAGTGTACGCCCGCAAGAAATATCCGCGGCTGCTGCCGTCGGAGCTCCAGAAGATCAAGGTCAAGGACGCGATCGAAGAAGAGATCGAGGTCGGCTGCCATGAGTGAGCGCGCCGTCGTCGACCGCCTGACCTGCGTCCTCTGCCCCGTCGGCTGCGAGCTCGAAGTGGCGAGGGACCCGTCGGGCGGGCTTGAAGTCCAAGGGAATCAATGCGACAAGGGCGTCCCCTTCGCCCTCGAGGAGATCCTCCGGCCCAAGCGCAACTTGGCCACGTCCGTTCCCATCAAGGGCACGGCGGCGACAATGGTCTCGGTCCGGCTGAGCGGCCCGGTCGCCCGGGACATGATCTTCCCCATTCTGGCCGAGATCACCAAGCTCCGTCCGGAGGCGCCCGTCCGCCGCGGCCAGGTCCTCATCGCCGATGTCCTCGGCACGGGTGTCGACGTCATCGCCACCCGCCATCAGGGAGCGGATTCCGAGGAGCGACCATCAGGAGCGCGGCGGAGCGACCCGAAGCCGAGTTCCTGAGGAATATCGGGAACAAGTTCTTCGAGTCTGAGTTCAGCCTTGTTTTCTTAGCCCAGGAAATCCCACTCGATGCCGACGCGCCTCAGGGCGTAGCCGAGCTCCCGGGTGAAGTCCCCGTAGCCGGTCATCCAATGGAAGCCGGGCATGCGCTGGGCCAGGGTCAGGTCGTCGCACTTGTAGCGGACGTCGATCTGGGACCGGCAGATCGGCAGGAACGGCGCGTCGGCGATCTCGCCGAGAAGGCCGAGCCAGCGCTTGTGGGCGAAGTCCGGCGCGATGTTGGTCAGAAGCTGGCCCTTGGCCATCTCGACCTTCGGGGCGGCGCCGTAGTCCGACTCGAAGTGGGTCAGGATGCGGGCCGGCTCCATCTTTTGGCCGTCCATCCTGCGCGGCGCGGTGCAGTGGGCCAGGGTGATGAGGCCGTCGTGCGGGTAGGTCGGGTCGTTGAGGAAGACCGGCCGGCCCGAGATGTTGGCGAGGAGCACGCCCGACGGGATGACCACGAAGTCCGACTCGCAGAAAGCGAGATACCCCGCGTCGTTGAGCGTGCTCAGCGTCAGGCAGGCCGAGGTCTCGGCAAGCGGCATGATCGTGCCCATGCAGCCGTTGATGGTCAAGGCCCGGCAGCCCGCGTTCTTCATCAGCGCCCGGAAGACCTCGTCGAGCAGGAGGCCGTTCTCGACGAAGGGGCGGTCCGTCTCGAGGCTCGTCCCCGGCGTTCTCAGGTAGGCGTCGGCCCTGGCCTTGGCCCGGCGGACCGTCGCCGCATCCGCCCGGGCCTCGCGGATGAGCCGGCCCAGGTCGTCGTACGGGACGTTGACGATGTCGAAGTTCCAAGTGTCGATGACGCGCTTGACCACGGCCCCCGGTCCTTCCGGGTCGGCCCAGGCGGCCGGACCGCCGACGGCCAGGATCTTCGTGCCCATCGTGTTGCGCAGCCCGGCCAGCGCCCGGAGGCGCCAGAGAAGCTCGTCCTGGCTGTCGATGACGACATCGCCCTCGGCGACCCCCTTGACGGCCAGGCTGTCGGTGTGCTGACGCAGGTAGCGCGGACTGATGATCTCGTACCAGAGGTAAACCGGGCCGGACTTGTGGCGGCAGAAATAGATGCGGTCCTTGCCCGTCTTATCCAGGGCGTCGAAGACGTCCATCCAGCCGCCGGCCGCGTAGACGATGAACGCCTGGGCGTCGCCCATGTCCTTGACGCCCGGGAGGTCGGCGGCCCGCCGGATCGCGGAAACAGGCAGGAATTCGAGGGGGAACTCCGCTTTTTTCGTCAGGGCGTCGAGCTCGCCCTGGATGCGGGCGACCTCCGCCCGGGCGTCGGCCTCGGTCTCGAGGCCGCCCCAGCTGCGCCAGCTCGTCTGGGGCCGGCGCTTGGGGAGATCGTGGACGAGGAGGGGCTTGACCCGGAGCGGCGCGGGCCGCCAGACCGCTTCGGCCGTTTCCGGCCGGGCGGCGAGGAGCGGCCAGGCTAAACCGCCGGCGGCGACGCTCCCGAGCGCCGCGACGCCGGTGCTCTTGAGGAAGTCGCGCCGGGTGAAGGCGCTCCCGTTCGGGCCGTGGGTTTCTCCGCAGGGGCAGCAGTG
>CAYOYQ010000028.1:0-10636 GCA_964408215.1 uncultured Eubacteriales bacterium | reverse complement strand
GCCTCGACGAAGCCGCGGAGGTCCTGGGCGAGCGACGCGGGATTGCAGGAGACGTAGACGACGGCCGGGGCGCCGAGGGCGATCGTCCGTCGGAGGGCCTTGGCCGTCAATCCGACGCGCGGCGGGTCGACGATGACGATGTCGGCCGGCTCGCGGCGCGGCTCGGCCAGCAGCGCTTCGACCGTGCCCGGCACGAACGCGGCGTTGTCGATCCGGTTGAGGAGGGCGTTCTCGACGGCGTTGGCGATGTTGGCCGCGACGGAATCGATCCCCGTCACCCGGCCGGCCGTTCCGGCCAGCGTCAGCTCGATCGCCCCGCTGCCGCAGTAGAGGCCGAGGACCCGGCTCTCGTTCGTGACCGGCGCCTCATCGCGGATGCGGCGGTAGAGGAGCTCGGCCCCCGCCGTGTTCGTCTGGAAGAAGCTCGGCGGATAGATCCTGAACGCGAGGCCGGCCAGGCGCTCTTCGATGAAGGGGACCCCGGCGATGAGCGACGTCCGCTCGAACTCGACCAGGTCGGAGCCGCGGCCGTTCGTGACGTGGACGAAGCTCCGCAGCTCGGGCGCGGCCTCGGCCAGGCGTCCGGCGAGCGGCCCGAGATCGACCGCCGGGAGGTCGGCTGTGACCAGGATGACCATGAGCTCGCCCGTCCGCTTGGCCTCGCGAAGGACGAGGTGGCGCAGGTGGCCCCGGCGCGTCGCCGGCTCGAAACCCTCGAGGCCGTTCTCCCGGGCGAACGCAACGAGGACCGGGAAGATCCGCTCGACGGCCGGGCTGAAGATCGGGCATTCGCGCAGGGGCAGCGTCCGGCGGTAGGTCTGGCGGCTCGACGTGACCCTCTCCCGCAGGCCCAGGGCGAGGGCGCCGTGCTTTTCGCCGAAGGCGTACTCCATCTTGTTCCGGTAGGCGTAGAGATCGGGCGAGCCGGTGACGGGCCTCATCGCGGCCGCGGCGCCGGCGATGCCCGCCTCCTCGAGTGTTCGGCCAAGGTGGCGGGCCTTGAGCCCGAGCTGCGTCGGGTAATCGACGTGCTGGAAGCGGCAGCCGCCGCAGAGCCCGAAATGGGCGCAGCGCGGCTCGGCGCGGTGCGGCGACGGGGATTCTAAGCGGATGACCTCGCCGACGCGGGCGGCGCCGCGCTCGCCGGCGACCTGGACCCGGACGGTCTCGCCGGGCACGGCCCCCGCGACGAGGAGCTTCCGCCCGCCGGCCTCCGTCCGTCCCTCGCTTCCCGGGAAATCGAGGTCTTCGATCGTGACCGTGAAGGCCGGCTCCAGGAACCGGGCCAGCAGCCGCTTCACTTTCTCGATCGGGAAGCCGACGACGTTGTCGTAGTCGCCTTTCATCCGGGCGACGAAGGCGTCGCCGATCTCCTGGACGGCGTAGGCGCCGGCCTTGTCGAGGAAGGTCCCCTGGTCGAGGTAGCCCTCGATCATCTCGTCGGCGAGCTCCCGGAAGGTCACGTAGGTCAGGTCGTAGCCGGTGAGGAGCCGGTCCTCGGCCCGGCGATAGAAGGCGAGGCCGGTCAGGACCCGGTGCCGCCGCCCCGACAGGGCCCGCAGCATGGCCCGGGCGTCGGCCCGGTCGGCGGGCTTGCCGAGAATGCGCAGCCCCAGGGCGACGACGGTGTCTGCGCCGATGACGGCCGCTTCGGGGAAACGCGCGGCCGCGGCCTTGGCCTTGAGGACCGCGGCGGCGACGGCGAAGGCGAGCGGGTCCTTCTCGGCGATCGCCGACTCGTCGACGTCGGTCGGCTCGACGCGGAACTCCGGCGCGACCCGGGCCATGAGCTCGCGGCGCCGGGGCGAGGCCGAGGCGAGGACGATCTCCATGCGGCCTATTGTACCCGAATCCGTCCCGTCACGCCCTCGGCGTCGTCCGGGCGGGAACGCTGGGTCATCACGCCTATCCGCCGGGGCGGAACGCGATGTCATAGAGGGCCGTCGACCGCGGCTCGAGAACGACATGGACCTCGTCCGTGTCGCGACCGATGACCCTTCCCGCGATGAGATCGACGATCCCCGGCGACCGCCCCGGCAGCCGGATCGTCCTCTCGCCCCCGGAGAGCGCATGGATCCCGAGAAAGCTCTTGTTCGCGTAAAGGACGTCGCCGGCGTCGCTGTAGATGTGGACGCCGGCCCAACGGGCGATCGCCCGGAGAACGGGCGCGGGCAGGTTCGGCGCCGCGCTATAGACCGACCTCCAGCCCGGGAGCTCTTTGACGGCGAAGCCGGGCCGGCAGTTGCCCTGCGAGTAGACGACCTCGCCGAGGATCCGGGCCGCCGCATCGTCGACATGGAAGATCGGCCCCAGCTTGTTATTGGTCCCCCAGACGGTCTCCCGGCCGAGGTCCCGGGTGATCGGATGACCGAAATCCGTGATATGCACGAGCGGCCCCCACGGCTGCTCGCCGAGGCCGAAACGGAAGCCTGTCGTCTCCTCCATGTTCGCCAGACCCGGCGCGTCCTTGATATAGCCGGGGGCGTAGATCCATAGGGCCGCCCGGCCGTCCCGTCTGAGTTCATTCGATAAAATGCTTCGCTTCCGTTCGTCGAGCCGAAAGGGATTCAGGAACACGTAGAGCTTGTAAGGCGGGAGCGCCCCGGCCAAGAAGTCGTCGAGAAGGAAGATGTCGAAGGGCGCGCCCAGCCGCGGCAGCCCCCAGAGCCTCTGCTGGAAGACGAGCGGGATATCCAGGTCGTATCGGCAGGTCTCGTAGAAAAAGCTCTCGTCGTCGAGGAGCACGGCGATCTCCGAGGCCGAGGACCGGTCGCGGTCCATCGACAGATCCCCCCAGCCGCGCATCTCGCGGAGCAGGCGCTCGAAGCGCGGCTCCTTGACCGCATCGACCTTCCACAAAGCCCACCAGGCGCCTTCCGCGTGCGTCAGGAAGTGGGCCAGATTGCGTCTCAGGACCGTCCGGGAGGCCTCGAACGTCTTGACCTGTCCATAGTTCGGATCCTGGTCGTCCGCATGAGTGCGCGTATCGTCCTCGATGAGGAGAAGCTTGCCGTGGAGGCGGACGGACCCTTCCGGCAGCATGCTCGGCGAGTCGCCACCCATCCCCCGGAAGCCGTAGGAGTAGGGGCTGACAAGGAAATCGACATGGGGCGAGGCCAGGACCTTCTTCAGCCCGAGGTGGCCCGAGCGCTGATAGGTCGAATAATCGGAATCCGGGCGTTCCTTGAAGAAACCGCCGTTCCAGGCCAGGTCGAGAAGGTAGCCGTAGAAGGCGCCGGCCAGGCGCCGGCCCCCGGTCGCCTCCTTGACCGTCCTGCAGAGGTCGACGACATCGTCGGCGCAGAGCTCGGCCAGGGCCGCGAAGTAGTCGATGACGTCCTGTTCGCGGGCCGGATCACGGAAGGTCGAGAAGCCGGCCTTGAGCTGGCGTTCGGCGTCGGGCACGTCGGCCCTCTCGAACGCCGCGGCCGGGTCATGCCGCCACGCGGCCCTGAGCCCGGCGACATCGCCGCCATAGCGCTTCTTCAGCCAATCCCGGAAATAGCGGCGCATGGGCCCGCTGTAGTCGCCGCAAAGCGTGTGCATGGACGACTCGCCCTTGACCCATTCGCCGGTGTGACCGGCGCCGACCTGATAGGCGATGACCCGGTCATGGAGCCCGACCTCGCGAAAGTGAGCGATATAGGCCCGGAGGAAGTCCTTGGCCCCGTCGAGCCAGACGCGCGAAGCGAACGACATGCCGTTGCGGCGCCCGTCCGAGAGGATCTCGCACTCCTCCGGATAGGCCTTCTCCCACCAGTCGCCGTGGCCCGTCTCAAGATAGATCCGGAGATGGAAGAGCGCCTGGGGGTCGGCTTCGATGACCCGGCGGAACCGGGCCTCGACCGTGGAGAAATCGTGATCGCCCGCCCGGCCCGGGCCGGGCCCGACCCACTCGATCCCCTTACCGACATCGAACGCGTAGATATGGAGGCCGGCGGCGGCGCTCCTCCGGGCCCGCTCCTCGAAATCCCATTTGTCCGGCGCCGGCCCGGAGACCCAGTTGATGGCCGGGAAAACGGGCCGCCCGTCGAGCCAGAGGGCCGGGCTGCCGTTATGAGGCCTGACCTCGGCCGAGGCGATCCCGGCGGCCCCCGGACTTGGGGACCCTTCCGGGCCGGCCTCGACCAGGTGCCCGGCCGCGTCCGCCGTCGACGGGGGGAAGAGCCGTCCCGAGATCCTCCCCGTGACCGTTCCTGCGGCGGCGAGGGGCGCCATCTTCAATACTTCGCGTCTCTTCATGTCCGTCCCTCCGCTAGCGATGCCCTCACTGTAACAGAGGGGGGAGGAGTTTTTCCAGAGTCCCGGTTGAAACAGGCGGGGGTTATGGAATATTTTAGCCGCCGGGGCGTCTTTCAGCATGAAAAAAGGACGCGAGATGCGCGGCGATGGGGACGCGAAGCTCCTCGAGGACATCATGAGCTGCCGGGAGGCCGTCTTCAGGATCTGCCTGGGATTTTCGCGGAACGCCTCCGATGCCGAGGACCTGAGCCAGGACGTTTACCTCAAGGCGTACAGGAGCCTCGGCCGGGTCCGCCACCCCTACCTCGCTAAGGAATGGCTTTTCCGGATCGCCCGCAACCACTGCCTGGACCAGATGAAGCGGCGTCGCTTGGCTCGGGAGCTCGAAAAAGCGGCCGGCCCGGCGAATGCGGTCGACCCGCGGACGCCCGAGCTCGCATCGGTCAGGGCTGAGCGCCTGAGATCGCTGAAGATCGCCGTCGCCCGCCTGCCCCGAAAGCAGCGGGAGGTCTTCGTCCTGCGCGAGTACGGCGGGCTCTCCTATGAAGAACTGGGCCGCGTCGTCGGGGCCAAGGCCGGGACGGTCATGTCCCGTCTGAACCGGGCCCGGACCGCCGTGGCGGCGTCCGTCAAAGAGGCCGAACATGACTGAGAAGATCCAACCCAAGGATTACGAGGAGATCGAGCGCCTCGTCCGGGGAGAGGTCGACCAGGCCCTGGAGGAATTCCGGGCCGGCGATTTCGAGGCCCGGGTCAGGCGCCGCCTGGCGGCCGAAAAGAAGCCGGTGAGAAGGCGGGTGCCGCTCCTGGTGAAGATCGCGGTCCCGGCCGCGGCCGTCCTGTTGCTTGTCGTAGCCGCGGCCGTCTACGTTATTTTTACGCCCAGCGAGGCGCCCGTCCGGACTCAGATCGACGCCTCGGCGATCGCGGCCGTTCTGCGCGAGCTGCCGCGATTTTCAGCCCAAGCGGTTGACCTTACGCCGGGCCCGGCCGGAGAACAGGCGCCCGCGGGGACGGGAGCCGCGATCGCGGGGGTCCTCGGCGCTGTCGGCGCCGGGACAGACCTTCAGGCGGGGCCGGGTCTTTCAAGACCGGAGGTTTCGAAGGCCCCCCGTCTCACCATGAAGAAGAGAATGGAGATCCTCTTTAAGGACAAGGTCATCGAACGCGCCTTGATATTGTGGGCCGCGAAGGCCAAGGAGGCTTGAAATGAAAAAAACGCTGATCGGTGTGCTGGGGATCGTGGCCCTGGCTCTCGGGCTGAGCGCCGCGGAAGACCCGGCCGCGCCGCAAAAGGCCGGCTATGCCCTCCTCGATAGCTACGTCCGGGGTTTCCAGCGGATAGCTGCGGAGGGGACCTCCGGTGAGGCCTTCGAAGCCTCCATCGAAACGATCGCAACCGAAGCCAAAAAGGCCAGGGAGGCGGCGGAGATAGATCTGGTCTTCTCCGCCCGCTTCGCCCGGCTCCTTGCCCTGACCAAGCTGCTCCTCAGGCCCGATCCGGGCGGGGTCCTCAAGCCGGTCATCGATCGGGAGATCGCCGACTTCCTGAAGGACGTGACCGGCGAGGACTTGGCCACCGGCACGGGCCCCGCCGCGATCGCCCAGGTCGCCAACGCCCTCGCCGAGGAGGTCGTCAACCTTCAGATCTACCTCGACACCCTGGAAAAGAGGCAGGCGGTCCGGAGGAAGCTCGACGAAGGGATGACCCCTCAGTCGAAGAAGAAGTAGGCCGGCCGGGCCCGGGCGTCACCGGGCGAAGAGCCTCGCGCCCCAGCCCGTTTCGACGGCATAGTCCATGCAGCGGGCGAACGTCGCGTAATCGAAGGCCGGGCAGGCGAGCCCCCTTCTTTCGAGGATCGGGGCCGTCTTCGCCGTGTCGAACGTTCGCAGATCCTGCATGTAGGGCCGGTAGACCTCGAGGTAAGAATCGTAGAGCGTCTCGAGGGCCGTCTTCGGCCGATCCGAGAACGCCTCCGGTCCGCAGACCTCGACGCCCGCCATCCCGAAATGGCGCTGCCCGAAGGCGACAAGATCTTCGAGAGGGGTCGCGAGCGGGTTGGCGATGTGATAGATGCCGCCGTCGAGCGCTTCTTCGAAGAGGGCGAGGAAGGCCCGGACGCAGTGGTCGACCGGGATGAGGTTGATGCCGCCCTCGCGCCCGGACTCGAGGCGGATTGGGATATAAAGCTTCCCGTCGTCCGTGAGACGGATGCCCATCTCGGCGGCCTTCCGGCCGTCCCCCTGGCGGATGTCGACCAGGTAGATGTCGCGGATCGATACGGCCGCTTTGACCGGGTAGTAGAGGGCGTTGAAGCGCAGGGTCCGGCCCGTCCGGGAATCGCCGTAGACGACCGTCGGGCGGTAGACGTTGAGGCGGATGCCGTCGCGCCGGCAGGCCTCGCGGGCCATGATCTCGCCCCGGGCCTTGGTCTCCTCGTAGACGTTGGTGAAGGGGCCGCTTTCCACCCAATCCTCGGGACAGAGACCAGTCCGTCGGCCGGCCACATAAGCGGTGCTGACATGATGGAAGAAGCCGCAGCCGCTCCGGGCGGCGAGCTCGAGGACGTTCCGGAGGCCGTCGATGTTGGCGGCCTCGACCTCGGCCCGCTTGCGCTCGGCGAAGGCCGTGCTGGAGGCGCAGTGGATGATCTCGTCGAATTGCGCCCGTTCCCCGGCGCCCCGACCCGCCTCGAGGATGTCGCCCTCAATGATCTCGAGCGAGCGGACGGTTCGCTCCTCGAGCCCGAACCAGGCCGCGAGGCGGGCCATCCGATCCCGCGCCGAGACACCCTTCGAAGCGCGGACAAGGACGGCGACGCGGTATCCGGCGCCGGCCAGGGCCACGGCGATGTGGCTGCCGAGGAAGCCGGCCGCGCCCGTGACCAGGATCCGGGCGGCCCGCTCCGTCCTCATCTCGCGAAGCCTCGAGGTGTCGATCCTCATGAACGCTCCCGTTCTCAGACGCGATAAAGAAAGCTCTCTTTTCTCGCGTAGCAGCGGCCGAAGATGTCCTTCAACGAGGTGAAGCTGGGGACCCGCCCGGCCATCTCACCGAGCCAGCGGTCGAGCTCCGGCACGGCCCCCGCCACCTTGTCCCGCTCCGCCGCGTCGGCGTGGTCAAAATAGTAGTCGTACTCGATGACGGCCCGTTTGCCGAGATCGAGGGGCGTCAGAAAGCCGAAATCGTGGTCGATGCCGTGGGCCTTCGCGATCCCGGCGAACCCGGCGACGATCTCGTCGACGACGTCGGTCCTGTCGCCGGGGACGTAAAGGAGGAAGGCGAGCATGTGCTTGCGCCGGGACATGCGCGCGCTCACGATGCGGTTCATGCTCAACCAGACGATATCGGTCATCTCGGGCCGGGCGTAGATCTCGCGATAAGCGGAGCGCAGGTCCTCGGGGACGGCCGCGGCGATCGTCGCCGGGGACGGCTGGAGCGCGGCTTCGATGAGGGGCCGCAGCTCCGGCCGGGCCAGGAGCTCATAAGGCCGCCCGGGGCCCTCCCATTCGCGGAGAAGGTCGAGCCAGCGGGGCTCAAGGAGATGGGGCAGGCCGAGCATCAGCGTCCTCAGGAGGGACGCGTCGATCGTCGCCGGGGCCATCTTCCGGATGGCGTCCCGGCCGAAAGGGTCGGCGACGGCCAGGACGAGATAGGAGAAGCCGAGGACCTCCGGGAGCGCCGCTTTGAGCCGCAGGGCCAGTTCCTCATTAGGGGCCAGGAACGTCCCGATGAAATGGGCCCCCAGGACGGTCACGGCCGAGCCGATCCGCCGCCGGCCGAGCTCGCAGGCGAAGCGGACGGCTTCGGCGCGGTCCTCGAAGGGGACACAGAGGCCTTCCTCGTCCCCGGTCGTCGGCTGGAGCTTGATCCAGGCCCGGGTGCAGACACCCGGCGCCGGAGCGGTCCCGGGGCGGGCCCCGAAGAGATTGTCTCCGGAGCCGTCGGTCATCCGACGGACGCTTCCGTCCGGCCCGACGAACTCCATATCGACGACGTTGTCGGCGGCCGTACCGTAGATATTGGTCCAGGTCGAGAACGTGCCCGTGCAGATGATGTTGCCGACCGCGGTCGCGGCCGGCTCGGCGGCGTTGACCCGGGCCCCGTGCTTCAGGGCCTCCCGCTGCAGCTCGAACGAGGTCGCCCCCGGCTCGACGGCCGCGGCCCAGTTCGGGAGATCGATCTCGATCTTCCGCATCCGGGACATGTCGAGGACGACGCCGTCGGTGAAGACGAGGCCGAAGACGCTGGCGCCGTTGCCGCGGACGGCGTAGGGGAGACCGAGCTCGGCGAGAAACCGGACCAGGGCCGCGACTTCCTCTGTTGACCCCGGGAGAACGACGTAGCGCGGCATCCGGGGCCCGGTGAGAGGGAAAGGGTCGTCAGCGTAGGTCCAGAGGACGGCCGGGTCGTTCGAAGCGAAGGGGCGTCCGACGATGGCGCGCAGGCGGCGGAGCGGCCCGTCCTCGGCCGGGCGCAGGACCTCGCCTCCCGCCCGCCTGTGGTCTTCGACGGCGTCCTTGAGCGCCCGCATGACGCGCGTCGGCCGCAGGCCGACCGCGAAATGGCACTGGATATCGCAAGCCCCGCACATCGTGCAGGTATCGGCGGCTTCGGCCAGGGCCTCGGTCACCGGGACACGGCCTTCGGCCAGCCCGCGAAGGAGGTCCATCCGGCCCTGCGGGTAGTAGGTGACGAAGTGCTTTTCCGGCCCGGAGGGACAGAGCCCCGTCCGGAGGTAATCGATCTTGCACATGGCGTAGTGACGGCACTGGGCCGCCATCGCCCGGGCTTCAGGGTCGATCGTCGGCATGCAGGGCCTCCTGGGATTTTCGTCCCGAATAGATGGTCACGATCCCGAGGGTGTGCGGGCGGACGCGGATGTCGGCCAGGCCGGCCCGGTCGAGTCCGCCGGCGATATCGCCGTTTTCGGCGAAGACGCGGATGGATTCGGCGAGATAGCGGAAGGGGCCTTCGGACCCCGCGATGAGGCGGGCCGCCGGGAGCATGAGCCGGAAGGAATAGAAGGCGTAAAGCGACCGCTGCCAGCGGCGGCGGGGCAGGGTGAACTCGAGGCCGGCGAAGCGGCCGCCGGGCTTGAGCACGCGGGCGATCTCGCGGAGACCCTGGTCGAGGTCGACGAGATTGCGCAGGCCGAAGCCCACCGTGGCCGCGTCGAACGAGGCGTCGGGGAAGGGCAGGCGCTCGGCGTCGCCCCGGACGAAAGCGATCCGGCCGTAGCGGACCTCGGCCGCGCCGGCTCTCTTTCGGCCGATCGCCATCATCGGCTCGTTCAGATCGCAGATGACCGCGGACCCGCCCGGTCCGACTTTCCGGGCGGCCCGGAGCGCGAGGTCGCCCGTCCCGCCGCAGACGTCGAGGACGCGCTCGCCGGGCCGGAGCTCCAGGCGCCGGACGGTCGCCCGCTTCCACGAGAAATGAAGCCCCAGACTGAGCAGGGCGTCGGCCCGGTCGTAGCGTCCGGCGATGCGGTCGAACTGCTCTTGGACGAGCCGTTTCTTCTCATCCGCGGCGACGGTCCGATAGCCGAAACGGACTTTTTCCTCCGGTCTCGACATTCGCGGGGCTGCCCTCCGATTTTTCCCACTATAGCAGATGGACCGGGGGAGATAAAGGAAGGCGGGCGTCCGTTGCTCTCGCGGACCGATGCGGATAGAATAGCTCCGGGGCCTTGACCATGAGCCGCTATGCCGTCGGCGTCGACCTCGGCGGGACGAAGGTCGAAGCCTGCCTCGTCGACGGGACGCGCCGGGTCCTGGCCAGGAAGCGCCGGCCGTCGGAACCGGGACTGGGGCGGGAGCGCGTCGTCGCCAATATCCTCGAGCTCGTCGCCGAGACCGCCGGCGCCGCCGCTTACGAAGCGGTCGGCATGGGCACCCCCGGGACCTACAGCGCCGCGGCCGACATCATGTACGGCGCGCCCCACACCCCGCTCTACGAGCGGCCCGGCCTCGTCAGCCTCCTCCGGTCGAAGCTCCGGGTCCCGCTCATCGTCGAGAACGACGCCAACTCGCTGGCCCTGGCCGAGTTCTTCGCCCAGTGCCACGGCAAGTACTCGGCGGTCATGGCCGTGATCCTCGGCACCGGCATGGGCTCGGGGCTCATCCTGGGGAACAGGCTCCATCGCGGCCCGAACGGGAACGCGGGCGAGATCGGCCACACCTCGATCGCCATCGACGGACGCCTCTGCGAGTGCGGCCGCCGGGGCTGCGGCGAGGCCTATCTCTCCGGGCCGAGCCTCGGCCGCCGCTACGCCGAGCTCGCCGGCCCGGCCCTCACCCCCGACCAGATCCTCGCCCGTTATGAAGCCGGCGACCCGCACGCCCGCCGCGTCTTCGAGGAGTCGTTCCGGATCATGGGCGAGCTCTTCGC
>CAYOYQ010000027.1:10862-20753 GCA_964408215.1 uncultured Eubacteriales bacterium | reverse complement strand
GAGCCGCCCGGGGTGTCGGGGCCGAGCTCGATCCGCAGCGTCTCGGGACGGCCGTCGGCCAGGAGGTCCAGCCCGAAGGTCTCCCCTTTCGGGAGGCTCCTCCCGCCGAGATCGACGACGGCCGGCCCCGTGAGCCGGGCCACCGTCGCCCGGACCTCGGCTGCCCGGGCTTCGTCGTTCAGACGGCTGTAGCACTTTTCGAGCCCCAGCAAGGCGTCGAAGTCCTCCGGCTCGGCTTCGAGGGCCAATTTGAAGTACCGTTCCGCCTCGTAGACGTAGTCGAGCTTGAGGTCGGCCTCGCCGATGAGGCGGAGGATCCGGACGTAGCTCGGCCGGCCCGAGGGACCGACGACGATGGAGCTCGCGGCCAGGAGATCGCCGACCCGGACGATGTCGCGGTAGCGGTTCATCTCGAAATCCAGGGTCATCCGGAACGCCAGCGTCGGCAGGTCCTTGAAGGCCGTCTTGGCGGTCGGGCCTTCGCCGATGAGACCCCGCTCTTCGAGGAAGCGCTCGAACTCGCCCAGGGCCGTGAACTCGTCCCCCCCGGCGAGATAGGCGGCGATCGCGCCGTCCTCGTCGACGAGCGACCGCGTCGCCTCGATGCGGGCCATGGCCAGGAGGCGGCGGGCCGTCCGCCGGAGCGCCTCGAAGTCCTTGGGATCGACGGACGGCGTTCCGGCCGGCGTCGGATAGAACTTGATCCGGTCGAGGGCCGCGAGGGCCGCCCGGTAGCGGTCCGCGGCCTCGGCCAGGAGGTACGACTCGGCCTCCCGCCGCCCTTCGTCGACCGCGCTCTTGGCCGCGGCGAGATCGAGGGCCTCGGCCCGGGCCAGGGCGGCCTGGCGCTCCCCGAGCGCGAGGCCGCGCTCGCCGAGGAAGCGGGCGTAGGCGCGAAGCGACCCGGCGTCGTCCGGCAGGATGCGGGAGACGAGGCCGAAGTCGCCGACCTCGAGCCGCCAGGTTTCGAGGACCTCGGCCAGCCTGTCCTCGTCCCGGCCGGCCAGGCTGCGCCGGAGGACCTCGACCGCGAACTCCTTCTCGTCCGGAGCGAGCGACGTCCAGCGGCCGAGCATCACCTTGCCGACATCGAAGTAGATCTGGCTGTTGTGGCCGGTCAGCCGGGCGGCCCGCCGGTACTCCTCGAAGTACGGCAGCGGCGCGGCGTCCGGAAGGTAGCTCATAAAGAGGAGGGTTTGGGCCAGGTGGAAATGGACCGCGGCGACGCCGGGAGCGAGGCGCAGGGAGCGCCGGAAGGACTCGACCGAGAGGCGGAACGAGCGGTCGCGCGCCGCCGGGTCGCCCAGGGCCTCGGCGCCGCGCTCGAAGTAGACCTTGCCGAGCTCGAAGGCAACAGCGGAGTTCCAGGGGAAGACCGCTTCGGCCCGGCGGAGCAGGCGGACCTTCTCGTCCGGCGCTACGGCGACCGCCCGGCCCTTCCAGAGGAGCCGCCCGTTCCAGAAGACGGCGGCCTGGAGAAGGACGAGCGCCGCGAGACCGAGGAGCGGGAGGATCTTTTTCTTCAAGGCGGGACCTCAGGCTTTCCGGTAGGTGGCCATGACGAGCGTCAGGCCCAGAACGACGGTGAAGAGAACGGCGTTGGCCGTCACGTGCAGGTTGAAGTCCGTCATCGCGTGGACCCCGGCTGCGGCGAGAGAAATGATGCCGCCGAGGGCCAGGCCGCGGGCCTGGGCGTTGCGCCGGTCCCGCCAGACAAGAAAGGCCTGGACGGCGATATAGAGGACGATGCCGAGGACGAGGACCGTGCCGACGACGCCGAGCTCGGCCAGCGCTTCGAGATAATCGTTGTGGGCGTGGCGCAGCTCCATCTCGTTCGAGGAGGCCTTCTCGTAGGCGCCGTAGGCCGAGGAGTAGGCGCCCAGGCCGGTCCCGAAGACCGGGAAGTCCCGGGCGATCTCGACCGTGCTGGCCCAGTAGAGGGGCCGGTCGGCGCGGAGCAGGTCGTCGAGGCCGAAACGGCGGATGCTCGAACCGATGCCGAAAACGACGGCCAGGGCCACGACGGCGAGGAAGACCGTCCGGACGGTCCGGCCGACCCAGGGCTGGCGGAAGCCGGTCCGGCTGTAGGAATAGACGGAGAACGCGAAGAAGAGGAAGACCGTAAAGCCCAGGACGACGATGCCCGAGCGGGACCGCGACAGGACGATGCCCAGCGACATCACGACGACCCCGGCCAGGATGAGGACGTTCGCCAGGACGCCCTTGGACGTCCAGAGGAGGACCTTCTCCTTGAGGCCTTTGACGCCGAAGGTCAGCAGGCTCATCCGGGCCAGGACCAGTCCCAGGGCCAGCGGCACGATCATCTCCAGATAGCCCGAGAGATGGTTGCGGTTGACGAAGGTCCCGGTCAGGGAATCGAGGTTGATCGTTTTTTGGTAGAAGAGGAGGCGCGGGCGGGCCCGGGTGAGCTCGAAGAGCCCGTAGAGCGCCTGGAAGACGCCCGAGACGAGGAGGACGGCGATGACCGTCCGGATGCGGCGGCCGCGGACGACCGTGCGGAGGACCAGGAACCCGAGGAGAAAGAGCGCGGCCAGGAAGAGCCCTTCCCGCAGGGTCGCGCCCGGGGCGAGCGACAGGCTCATGAACTTCATCCGGGGGAGATCCGGCGAGGTGAGCTTCCGGAAATCGTAGGTTCCCGGGGAGACGACCTTGACCAGGCCCGCGGGGAGCGGCACGATCTGCAGGGCGAGGAAGCCGAAGAACGCGGCCACGGGCCAGCGCAGCTTCTTCAGGATCGGCGGAAGATGCGGGTTGAGCGACGGCTTCCGGTCGAGAAGGACATAGGCCGCGGCCATCGCCGCGATGACGAGCTCGACGGCGAAGATCGACCATTCCTCGACCGAGGCCGCGGGCAGAGGGCTCCAAAGGAGGAGGGCCAGCAGCCCGTATTCGAGGACCGCGGTCTTCGCCTTCATCGCCTGGCCCCGGGCTCGGACGGGACGGCCGGGCGCTTGGCCGCTTCGTCGGATTCGTACTCGTACTGGTAATAGTGGTAGAAGGGCGTCCCGATCCCCTGCCGGCCGATGCGGACCTCGTTGAAGACGACGCCGATGATGTCGGCCTTGGACTTGCGGACCTCCTCGATCGCCCGGAGGAGCGGCCGGCGCGTCGTCTTGCCGGCCCGGACGACGATGACGGTCGAATCGGCGAGCGAGGCCACGATGACCGGGTCGATGACGGCCAGGACCGGCGGCGTGTCGAGCAGGACGACGTTGAACCGCTCCTTGGCCTCGGCCAGGAGGTCCTTCATCCGCTTCGAGTTCAGCAGCTCCGCGGGGTTCGGGGGATGGGGGCCGCTCGGGACGGTCCAGATGTTCTCGATCGAGGTCTTCTGGACGACCTCGTCGAACGATCCCTTGCCGGCGAGGTAGCTGCTCAGGCCGCTGGCGTTGCGCAGGTTGAAGATCTTGCTCAGCCGCGGCTTGCGCAGGTCGGCGTCGACGAGCAGGACCCGGCCCTCGAGCTGGGCGAAGGAGACGGCCAGGTTGGAGACCGTCGCCGTCTTGCCCTCCTGGGGCAGGGTGCTGGTGAAGGCGATCGTCTTCGGCGCGGCGTCGGCGTGGGAGAAGAGGATCGAGGTCCGGACCGTCCGGTAGTCCTCGGCGATCGAGAACTTCGGGTAGAGGTGGTTGATGAGCTCGATCTCCCGGACCTGGGGCAGGGTCTCCTCGGGCTTGGCGGCGTCGGCCCCGTAGGAGCGGTAGGAGCCGTAGACGTCGCTCTTCTTCCGGCCGCCGTCGGCCGTGAGGAAGGGGATGATGCCGAGGGACGGCAGCCCGGCGAGCTTCTCCACGTCCTCGGGGCCCTTGACCGTGTTGTCCAGGGACTCGACGAGGAAGATGAGCCCGAGCCCGCCGAAGAGGCCGACGAGCAGGGCCATGAGCAGGTTCCGCCGGACGTTCGGGGTGAAGGGCGCGCGGGGCACGAGGGCCCGGTCGACGACCTTGATATTGCTCGTCCGCAGGCCGCCGAGCTGGCTCGAGACCTGGATCTCGTTCTGCTTGGCGACCAGGGTGCTGAGGAGGGTCCGCATGTTCTCGACCTCGGTCCTCAGCGTGTGGTAGAAGATGGCGTTCTTGTTCATCCGGGTGACGTCGCCGCGCTGCTCGTCGAGGAGGCCCTGGAACGAGTTCTCCTTCTTGAGGGCGGCCCGGTAGTCGGACTCGGCCGCGTCGACGGCCTTGCGGATCTCCTCCTGGAGCGTCCCCCGGGTCGCGTCGAGGCGGGCCTTGAGCTGGACCATTTCCGGGTACTCCGGCCGGTAGATCTTGCCCTTCTCCTCGTACTCGGCCTTGACCTGGCTGTATTGGGTCTTGAGGGCCTGGATGGTCGGGTTGCTGACCGACTCGGGCAGGGCGTCGACGCTGAGGCTGCGGAGCTCCCGGTAGGCCGCTTCCTTGGCGTAGCGCTCGATCTGGGCCGTGGTCAGGGCCGTGTTGACGGAGGCGAAGTTGTTGACGACCGTGCTCTCGTTGTCGCTGAGGTAGAGGAGGTTCTTCTCCGTGCCGTACTTTTGAAGGTCCTCCTCCTTGCGCTTGAGATCCTCGCGGAGCAGGGCCACCTGCTCGGTCAGGAACTCGGAGGTCTGCTTCGTCGCCTCGTAGCGCGTCTCGACGGAGAAGTCGACGAACTCCTCGACCAGGGCGTTGACGACGTCGGCCGAGAGCGCGGCGTGGGGCGAGACGTAGCTGACGTAGACGAGCCGGGTCTCGGGGATCGGGGCGATGCTCAGGCCGCCGAGGATGTCGTAAGCGTAGCTCGCGTCGCCCGCCCCGGCGGCCGGGCGGGCCGGCCGGAACTCGGGCCGGGCGGCGATGTTGAGCCGCTTCGAGACGCGCTCGGCCAGGGACCGGCTGGTGAGGAGGCGGAGCTGGGTGTTGAAGTACGTCCCCAGGTAATCGCTGCGGTAATAGGCCCCGGCGTTGAGGATGTCCTGGATGTTCAAGAGCGAGGCGCCCGGCTCGTCGATGAGCAGGGTCGCCGTGGCCCGGTAAAGCGGCTTCCTGGTGAACGAGTAGACCGCCGCGAGGGCCATCAGCACGGCGGCGAACGTCACCAGGACCCACTTGCGCTTGACGACGACCCGCGCGTACTCGAGAAGGTCGATCTCTTTTCTGTCGGTCGGACTGGCGAAGCCTTTCATGGGGGTTCTCCCGGCCGTCCCGGTCAGAGCAGGCTCTCCGGGACGTAGACTGTGTCGTTGACTTGGAGGGGGATGTCCTTCATCTTGCCCCTGAGGATGTTGCGGACATTGACCGTGATCTCGAGCTCTTTGCCGGCGGCGTCCTTGCGCCGGATCTGGACCTTCTTGCGGTTGGCCCGGTCGGTGAAGCCGCCGGCCTGGGCGATGGCCTGGGTCAGGGTCGGCAGGCTCGAGCGCTTGACCTGCAGGGCGCCGGGATTGCGGACCTGGCCGAAGACGTAGATCGGGACGAGCTTGTCGACGGGGACGTTGATGACGTCGCCCGGTTCGAGGGGGATGTTGAGCTTGGGGTCGCCCTGGACGAAGAGGCCGTCGATGGAGATGCGGATCGAAGTGCTCTCGCCGCCGGGCAGCTGCCGGATGACGATGATCTCCTCGCCGGAGTCGCGGGTCAGGCCGCCGGCCTGGGACAGGGCGGCCAGGACGGTCTGGCGCCCGACGAGCTCGAACGGGCCGGGCTTCTCGACCGCCCCGATGACCGAGACGCGCCGGCTCATGTACTCGACGATGTGCACGGTCACCTGGGGATTGACGACGACCTTCTCGCCGGCCAGGGCGGCCAGCTTCTTCTCGACCTCGAACTTGGTCAGGTCGCCGACCTCGACCTCGCCGAGGAGCGGCAGCGTGATCCGGCTCTGCTCGGAGACGCGGACGACGAGCTTGTTGATCTCCGGCACGCCGAGGACGGAGATCTCGAGGAGGTCCTTGGGGCCGATCCTGTATTCGGTCCCGGTCTCCTGGGCGGCCAGAGGGGCCGCGGCCGCGAGGGCGCAGGCCAGGGCCGCGGCGACGAGGGCGGTGACGGGCGATGTCTTGGCCATGGGCGACTCCTTGGACGGAGGCTAGAATTCGTAAGTGATAAAAGCTCCGATGAAGTTCCGGCGGATGGCGAAGCCCGGCGCGTTGGAGCTCCGGCGATAGAGGTTGTAGGTCACGCCGAGGCCGACCGTCCCGCCGAGGCGGAGGACGGGGCCGGCCGTGAAGATCCGCTCGTCGTCGCGCCGGTGCTCGACGAGGACCGGGTCCCCGCCGGTCCAGACGGTCTGCGGCTCGGGATAATCCAGCCCGCCGAGCTGGACGCCGGCGTCGAGGCGCAGGAACGGGACGACGTAGAGCGACAGGCTGGCCCGGCCGCGGGTGTCGATGTAGTAATAGGCGTTCTCGATATAGGAGAAATTGTGGTCGCGATGGAGCCCCAGGGTGAGGCCCACCCGGCCAAGGCGGAAAGCGACCTCGGTCGCGGCGATGAGCCCCGAGAAGGGCTTCCGGTCGGCGGCGTCGGGCCGGAACGATCTCCAGCCGAGCCGGATGGCGCCCCGGGCCCGCCCGACGAGCGGGAAGCGGAAGCCGCCGGAGGCCTCGACGGCCTCGGCGTCGCGCCAGGCCGACTCCGGATGGACGAATTCGTAGCGCCGCCAGCCGGCGAGGACGAAGAGGGAGCTCCGGGAAAAGACCCGGTAGGAGGTCTCCAGGCCGAGCGAGGTCTCGCGCCGGTCCAGGGCCCGGCCGTAGACGTCGTCCGTCGTCTCCGACCCCAGGTCCCGGTACCGGAAATCCTCGAGGGAGGCCGTGACGCCGAAAGCCGTGCCGCGCGCGGTCTCGAAGAAGAGCGCGGCCGCGCCGCCCTTCGAGCTGTCCCGGATCCGGTGGTCGAGATCGCTCAAGACCCGACGGGCGTGGCCTTCGGAGTGATACGCGCCGGAGAGCGAGAAGCGGCGGAGAAGGCGCAGGCGAAGCGAGCCGGAGAAGCTGTTGGTGAAGGTCCGCAGGCCCTTCTCGCGGGCGTAGAAGAGATATTCGGGGCTCTCGGTGAAGGACAGGATCGCGGCGTGCCCGAGGAGCCAATAGCCGCGGAGCTCGGGCGCAAGCGTCGCCGTCGCGTCACGGACGACCTCCCCGGCCTGCTCGCGGAAGTAGACGTTCGAGTCGTAGCCCGCATCGGCCAGCCGGAACCGGGGCACGAGCCTGAGGGGACCGAGGCGCAGCCGGACGCCGTCGCGGATCGCGTCGTACTCGTCCTGGAAGCTCCGGTAGGACTGCGCGCCGAGGCGCAGGCCCCCGCCGAGAACGAGCAGGGCGGCGGCGAGAGGGATCGCTTTTTTCATCGGATCAGGCTGCCGGGACCGGCCCCGCGGGGGCCGGCCCTCCCGGTCTTCACGACGCGCTGAAGGGGCCGAGGCGGTCCTTGACGCCCCGGAAGAACTTCATGAAAGACAGTCTCCGTAAAAGCGCGAAGATGAGCTCGCTGTGCCGGTCGAAATCGGCCGTGGCCCGGATGATCGGCACGATGCCGTCGGTCCGGGCCAGCTGGAAGAGGCTCTCGATGCGGCCGTCGCTCAGCCGCGCGCACATCCGGCGGGTGTACTGGCCGACCAGGATCTCCTTGCGCAGGAGGTCCTTCCAGCGCCGCTCGTAGCCGGCGAGATCGGACACGCCGAAGGCGAGGCGCCGGAAACATCCGAGGATCGTCGCCGCGGCGAGATCGGCGCAGGCCAGGCCGTAGCTGATGCCGCCGCCGGTCGTCGTCTTGGTCTGTCCGGCCGCCTCTCCGACGGCCAGGACGCGGTCACCGCAGGTCCTGGGGAGGAGGCCCTGGGCGACCGGCTTCGTCCGGATCGGCCCGAGCTCGGTCGCGGCCCGGCCGCCGAGGCCGCGGTCGACGAGAGCGCGGAGCCGGGCCTTCGGGTCCCCGCGGGTCAGGACGCCGACCCGGGCCCGGCCCGGTCCGGCGGGGACCGACCAGGCGAAGGCGCCGGGGGCAACGTCGCGGCCGAAGAAGAGCGTCGTCGTCGCGGCCTCGGGGAAGGAACACTCGACCTGCGCCCCCTTCAGGAAATCGACCGGCGCCGAGAGGCCGAGCTTCTTCTGCAGGGCGTGATCGACGCCGGTGGCCAGGACGACCAGGCGCGCGGCCGTGCATGAGACGCTCCCGTCGCCCGCCCTGGCCGTGACCTCGACGGCGTCCTCGTTGACGTCGATCGCCTCGACCCGGGTGCCGCACGTGATCGCGGCGCCGGCCGCGGCCGCCGTTCCGGCCAGCCCGCGGTCGAACCGCTCGCGGTCGACGACGCAGGCGAACGGCCGCGGGTGCGTGTAGAGGAGCTCGGTCGCAAAGGGCGAGACCAGCCGGACCGTCTGCATCTCCTCCACGACCGCGCCGCGGTCGAGGCCGAAGTCGCCGAAGATCTCGCGGCCGACGATGCCGGTGCAGACGATGCCGGCCCCGACGCGGTCCTTCTTCTCGAGGACGCGCACGTCGAGCCCGGCCGCGGCCAGCTGGGCCGCGGTCCGCAGGCCGCTCGGCCCCGCGCCGACAACGACGACATCCGCTGTCTTCATTCTTTGTTCTTTTTAGCCCAAGTCGCCGGTCATAATCAATGATCGGCCGATATTCTCTCGCGAGCGCTCGTCAGAATGCTGGGAACACATCTCAGATCGAGGCCGCGGAAGAAGGGGCTGAGGGGCATCCCGGAGTGAGCATCGAGCGGTGAAATAGCCGGCCTCGGTACGGAGACCTAAGAACTGGCTCCGGACCGGGACGGCGTGAAGTTTCACCGCAGCGAACGGAGCGGATCCCCGAGGCCCCTCCGCGGCCGGTGCGTTTCCGCGACTTCATGACTAGACCTTGGGCTCCCTCGATTCCCACTTGCCCCGGAACGTGATCCAGAACGACAGGGCGATGAGCTTGAGGTCGAGCCCGAAGCTCCGCTTGCGGATATAGAGAAGGTCGCAGCGGAACTTCTTCCGCCGCGGCGTCTCGCCCGGCAGGAAGACTTGCGTGAGCCCGGTCAGGCCGGGCCGGACGGCGTGGCGGGCGGCGTAGCCGGGGATCTCCGAGATCGCGACGGCCGCGGCCCCGCCGTTCACTTCCTTCTCGTTCGGCCGGAGGGCCCGCGGGCCGACGAAGCTCATGTCGCCCTTGAAGATGTTGACGAGCTGGGGCAGCTCGTCCATGGCCGTGGCCCGGAGGACCCGGCCGACCCGGGTTATCCGCGGATCGCCGGCGACGGCCTGGACGGGCCCGCTCGCCTTTTCGGCGTCCTTGACCATCGACCGGAACTTGAGGGCCTTGAACGTCCGGCCGCCGCGGCCGACCCGTTCCTGGGCGTAGAACACCGGGCCCCGGCTCTCGATCCGGATGGCCAAGGGGACGACGATCCAGAGCGGCAGGGAGACGAGGAGCCCGAACCCCGAAAGGCCGATGTCGAACGGCCGCTTCAGCCAGAGCAGCCGGCCGGCCGGGCTCCCGGGGTCCGCGTCGCGGCGCCGGCCCGCCCGGGCCAGGAGGGCGACCGCGGCGAGGATGCCGGTCGAATCGACGGCCCAGTCGTAGGGGCTGCCGGTGCGGTTGGGCACGAAAGATTGAAGAAGCTCGTCGACGAAGCCGTAGGCGACGGCCCCGGCCGCGGCGAAAAGGCCGGCCCGCTTCGACCAGTGCGGACCGCGGCCGCCGCGGAAGGCCCGGTAGAGGAGATAGGCCAGAAAGCCGTATTCGATGACGTGCAGGGTCTTGCGGAAGACGATGTAAGCGACGCCGAGCGCATGTCCCGAGGCGTGGGGAAAGAGGGCCACGAACAAGGCCGCGAAAACCTCGTAGATGCGGCTCGAGGCGAAGGCCTTGTTGCCGACCGGGAAGATGAAGGCCATCCACAGGAGCGGCGGCAGGA
>CAYOYQ010000027.1:0-10762 GCA_964408215.1 uncultured Eubacteriales bacterium | reverse complement strand
CGGCCGCGGCGATCTCGCCCGGGTCGTCCGGCGCGGCCGCGACGCCGCAGTCGTTCTCGCGGAGGAGGCGCGCGACCTCGGAGCCGGGCGCGGCCAGTCCGAGGATGGGCCGGCCGGCGGCCATGAACGTGTAGAGCTTCGAGGGCACGGACAGGTCCGACTTGGCCCGGTCGAGCGGGACGATCAGGACGTCGCTCGCGGCCAGCAGGTCCGGCAGGTCGGCGTAGGGCTGGAAGGGCAGAAAGACGACGTTCCCGAGCCCGAGCGCCGCCGCCCGCGCCCGGAGCGCGTCCTTCTTCAGCCCCTCGCCGACGACGACGAAGAGGATCTCCCGCTCGGCGGCGAGCGAACGGGCCGCCTCGAGCGCCCGCTCGAGGGTCCGGTTGCTGCTGATGCTGATCGTGCCCGAGTACATGACCACGAATTTATCGGCGAAGCCGTGCCGGCGCGCGACGGGATTGTCCTTCGGGCCGGGCTTGAGGAAGTCCGTGTCGACCCAGTTGGGCAGCACGGCCAACTTCGCCTCCGGCACGCCCTTGGCCCGGAGATTGCGGGCGAAGCCGTCGCTGATGACGGCGATCCGGTCGGCCAGGCCGTAGACCAAGCGCTCGAGGGCCTTGGCGAAAGCGATGCCGGCCGGATTGCGGAGGAGGCCGGACTCGATGGCCAGGTCGGGATGGATGTCCTGGACGTTGACCAGGACCCGGGCCCGGCCGAGCGCCCGGGCCCAGAACGCCGCGAGGCCGAGCTGCAGCGGCGGCGTGCGCAGGAAGAGCACGTCACCCGGCCGGACGGCCAGGAGGTTGGCCAGGGCCCCGGCGGTGTAGATGTTCCAGGCCAGGAGCCGGCCGAGGGGGCGCGGCGAGCTCGAGGCCCAGAACCTCTTCACGGTGAAGCCGCCCGCGTCGCGCCGGGAATAGAAGAGGCCCCGGAACTCCTCTCCCCGCCGCCGCGGCATCGTCGTCACGACCTCGACCTCATGACCGGCCCCGGCCAGGTAGCGAGCCAGCTCGTCCATGAGGACGGGCGCGCTGCCGAAATCGGGCAGGTAGTACATCGTGTGGAGGAAGATCTTCATGCTTTTTCGGGAGCCGGGTTCTCGAGGGCCCATTGATAGAGGTAGCAGACGGCCGGGACGACGAGGAGCAGGTCGACGCCGAAGAACGCGGCCGTCGACTCGAAGAAGCTGCGGGCCGAGAGGAAGCCGAGGATGAGGACCGATTGGATGAGCAGGGTCCGGTCAACGTCGCCGGCGGTCCTGATGCGCCGCAGGACGCCGCTCCGCCACAGGAAGGCCCAGAGCGCGGCCAGGGCGGCGACGAAGAGCAGGGCGCCGGGGAGGCCGGCCTGGATCGCGGCGTGGAGGTAGGAGTTGTGCATGTGTTCGGAGTTGAGCAGGAGCCGGTCGGCGTGGAAGCCCCAGCCGAAGAAGGGCGACTCGCCGATCTTGACCAGGCCTTTCTGCCAGGTCGTCTCCCGTCCGGTCAGGAAGACGAGCGCGCCGAGCTCGCCCTTGGCCCGCCAGGTGAAGGCGGAGACCCAGACGGCGTAGGCGGCCACGGGCCCGACGAGGAGAAAGCGCAGGTTGAGGCCGCTCGCGACGACGAACAGCATCCCCGCCACGGCCAAGCCCAGGAGGGCCGTCCGGGACTGGGTCTGCATCAGGACGAAGAGGGCCGGCACCGCGGGAACGAGCCAGAGCAGCCGTTTCACCGAGCGCGAGGCGGTCAGTCCGACCAGGGCCAAAATGAGGACGATGACCGCGTAGCGGCCGACGCCGTTGGCCCGGACGTCGCCGAGCCCGAAGGGCATCCGGTAGAACATGGTGCGGGTCGAGCGGCCGAAGCCGTAGCGGACCGCTTCGGGCAGCACCACGGCGAGCAGGAAGACGATGATGGCGTGGTTGGCGTGAAGGACGGCCCGGAGGATGGGCAGGGGCTCGGGCCGCTCGATGACGAACCAGCAAACGAAGAGAGGCGCGAGATAGGCCGAACACCAGTAGACGGCCGTCCAGGGGTCGGGCGAGAAAGCGACCGAGGCGAGAAAGCCGAGCCCGCCGTAAAAGACGAGGAGACCGGGCGCGGTCCAGCCGAAGCGGAAGCGGGCCCGTGCGGCCAGGGCCCAGAGGAGGCAAACGTAGCCGGCCGCGATCGGGAAAAGGGCCCGGACGGCCTGAAGGAAGGCCCAGCGGTCGTGGATCGAGGGGAAGGGCGCGAGGTTCTCCGGCCCGGTGAAGATCCCGCCCCAAACGAGGGCCCAAAGAACGAGCGAGAACGTCACGGGCGCTCCTCGCGGCCGGGGACTGGCCCCCGGCCACCCGCTCGGGGCGGCCGGCCCGCCAACGCGTCCTCATAGATCGCGCGAAGTCTCTCGCCCAGGCGGCCCCACGTGTAATAGGACGCGGCCCGCTCCCGGGCCTCTCGCCCCATCCGGTCCCGCAGGCCGGGATCGCACCAGAACCGGCCCAGGGCGCCGGCGAGCTCGGCGGCGACGACGTCCGGCGAGCCCGGGGGGACCTTGAAGCCGAAGCCGTTCTGGACGTGGAAGCCCGGCCCGCCGACATCGAGGCAGACGACCGGAAGACCGCTGGCCATGGCTTCGACGACGACGGCCCCTCCCCCGTCGCGCAAGGACGGGAAGAGGAAGACGTCGTTTCGCCTCATCTTCTCGAAGATCTCCGCCCGCGGGCTCCACGGTGTCCAGACGACGCGGTCGGCGACGCCGAGGCGGGCGGCCAGCTCTTCGAGCCGGGGCCGCTCGGGCCCCTCGCCCACGAGCTCGAGCCTCGCCGCGGGCGCGACGGCTTGGAGGATGCGCAGCGCCTCCAGGGCGAGCGGGAGGCCCTTGATCGGGTCGAAGCGCCCGACATACAGCAGGCGGAAGCCGTCCCGGCGGTCGGCGGGCCCTTCGGCGGCGAGCGACTCGCCGGAGATGCCGTTGACCGGGAAATCGACGACCTTGTCTTCCCAGCGGGCGAGGACGCGGCGCGTTTCCTTGTTGCAGACGAGGATGGCCGAGGCCTTGCGGGCGCACCGGCGCCGGGCCGGGGTGGCCCGCCAGACCTTCTGCAGCAGGACCCGCGAACGCTCCTGGCGCCTGTCGCGCCGGGCCAGCGTCGGCATGAGCGGGCGGGGCACGCTCTGGCCGCCGCCGATGGGGCCCCAGACGAAGGGCGCGGGCAGGGCCGGGGCGATGAAGCTCGGCATCCAGTCGTTGGAGAAGGTGATCTGGTGGAAGAGGTCGAACCTTTCTTCAGCGGCCAGACGCTTGGCGACCTTGGCCGCCTGCCTCTGCCACAGGAAATAATAGAACCGGACGCCGTAGTGCCGGTCGCGGAGCGCCCGGTGGAGCCGGGGCGGCAGGTCGACATAGTGGACCCGGGCCGGACGGCCGTCCGGGCCGGCGAGGGTCCCCTCGACGCCGTCCCTGTTGAAGGCCCAGGTCAGGAGGGTGAGGTCGGCGAACGCGGCGATCTCCTTGGCCAGCGACCAGCCCAGGATCGCCTCGCCCGGAAAATGCGCGGCGGCCGGACTGGGATGGCAGGCGTAGGCCGAGACCAGCACCTTCGGCCGGCCCGTCATCGCGCCCCCTTTCGGACCGCCCGGCGGCGGGACAGGCGGGCGGCCAGCGCCGGGGCCTTGCGGATGACGGCCACGCGGGCCTTCTCCGCCGGGCTCAAGCGGGCCCGGAGGATCGCCGTCCAGGTCGGCCGGTCGAGGCCCAGCAGGGTGAAATAGGTCCGCGAGGCGGCCAGGCGCGCTTCGGCGTTCCGGATGCCCGAGACGATCTCGCTCCGGCCGACGTGATCGATGATCCCCAGCATGGCCCGGGCCCGGCGGACGACCGCCGGGGCCGAGAAGTTGAACAGCCCGCCGTAGAACTGGCCCGGGTGCTGCCGGTAGACGTAGAGCGGACGGGGGACGTAGGCGACGGGAGCGCGTTTCTTGACCATCAGCCCGATGAAGACGTCCTCGTGCGGCGAGGGCAGGTCGGCCGGGAGAGGGAAGACGCGGTCGGCCACCCGGCGCGCCAGCGTCCAGGACCAGCGCGGCGGCGAGACGAGGACGCGGCGCAGGGACTCGTCGAGGCTCATGGCCGCGAAGCGCCGACCGACGCGGAGCACGCCGCCGTCGCCTGGGCCCGGGCCGAGGAGGCGGGCGTCGTGATAGGAGGCCTCCTGTCGCTTCAGATCCGCGAACTCATCCGAGAATCCCGGGTCCAGGAGATCGTCCGCGTCCATGATCTTCAGCCAGTCGCCGCGAACGAGGCCGTAGCCGAAGTTGATGGCCTGGACCTGGCCCCGGCCCGGGCTGGAGACGACCCGGACCCGGCCGTCGGAGGCGGCGAGCGCCTCGGCCCGCCGGACGGTGTCGTCGGCGGAGCGATCGTCGACGACGATGAGCTCCCAATCGTCGAAAGCCTGGGACCGGAGGCTCCGCACGGCGTCCTCGATATACGGCCCGCCGTCCCTGACGGGCATGATGACGGACAGCTGCGGCATGGGGATCTCAGCGATTGAAGAACGACCGGGCCAGGCCGACGGCGTTGCCGCAGGCCCGGGCGGCGAACGAAAGGTCGCGCTCGCGGACGGCGAAGGCGAGGCTCATTGCCATCCGGGCGACGAGCGCGGCCCGGCACTTGGCGGGCGAGAGCTCGTCGTGCTTCCTGACGAAATGGATCCTGTTGAGGACCTCGCGCACGCCGAAGACATAGGCGCCGCCGCGGCCGCCGTCCGCGGGGAGATGGCGATAGCGCGCCGTGGCGACGACGGCCAGCCGGTAGGCCCGCCCGACCCGGTAGCTGAAGTCGAGGTCCTCGAGGTAGCTCGCGCCCGAATACCATTCGTCGAAACGGTGGCCGCGGAAGATCTCGCGCCGCCAGACCGAGGCCCCGCTCGGGAGCCAGTCGGTCCAGGCCGTCGCCTCGACGCGGCCGATCATGGTCTGGAAGCCGGAGGCCGTGACGGCGCCGCTGCGCCGGGCATAAAGGCCGAGGGATTCGGCGAAGGGCGTCCGCTTGACGGCCGCGAGGTCGAGCGGCGGATGATTGACCATGTTGAGGGCGGCGCCGCCGAGCTCGGGGCCGAATTCCTCGAAGAAGCGGAGCGTCTCCGCGACGGCATCGTCGTCGAGGACCGCGTCGTCGTCGACGAAGCCGACGAGGTCGACGGACGGGTCGAGCGCGTCGAGGCCGGCGTTGCGCTGCCGCGCCGCCGACGCGACCGGGGACGTGAGGTAGCGCAGCGCGGGCGGCGCGGGCCGGGGCCCGTCCGGCGGAGCGGGCCGGGCGCCGGCGTCGACGATGACGACCTCGTCGGGGAGCCGCGTCTGGGCCAGGAGGCTCCGCCAGAGACGGCCGAGCTCTTCGGGCCTGTCCTTGGTCGCGACGATGAAGGCGATCCGCGGCCTCATGCCGTTCCCTCCGTTCCGGTCTCCCCGGCCGGCGCGGCGGCGCGCCGCGGCCGCAGCAGCCCCGTGATGAAGGCCCTCTCTTCGGCCCCGAGGAGCACGAAATAGGCCGCCGCGGCGAACGCGGCGGCGAGGGCGGCGGCGCCCCAGAGTCCGCCGCCGAGCGCGGCGTTCGCGGCGAGAACGCCGGCGAAGAGCCCGAGGGCGGCGAGGACGCCGGCCAGCCCGTGGCGCCAGACATAGCCGAACCGGACCCGGCCCGGCTTGTGCGAGGCGACCGAGAGGACCAGGGTGAAGGCCGCGAGCCGGAGGGCGGTGGCCAGGGCCACGCCCTTGATCCCCCAGAGCTTCGCTCCGGCGAAGGCCAGGCCGGTGTAGACGACGAGCTCGACCATCTGGTACTTCGGGGCGATATCGGCGCGCCCGATGCCGAGGAGGTAATTGTTGGGCACGGCGAAGACGGTGTTGACGAGAAAGCCCGCGGCCAAGAGCTGGACGACCAGGCGGCTCGAAGCGGCGTAGTCCGCGCCGAGCCAGAGCCGGAGGAAGTCGCCGGCGAAGAACATGAGCAGGATGAAGACCGGTCCGGTCGTCAGGAGGAGGAGCTTCGTCGACCGGGCGAAAAGGCTCTCAGCCTCGCGGGCCCGCTCGCCGGCGTCGAGGAAGCTGAAGGCCGGGAAAAGGACCATGCCCAGGCTGCCGGGGATGACCCCGACGCGGTTGATGGCTTCGTAGGGGGCGCTGTAAAAGGCCACGGCCTCGACGGTGAGGAGCGAGCCGATGATGAGTCGGTCGATCGAGGTCGTGACGGCGAAGAGGATGCTCGAGAGCCCGATCCAGCCGCTGAAGCCGACGAGGGACCGGACGAGCCGGGTCTCGAACGCCGGCCGGGTCCGGAGTGAGGGCATGACCCTGAAGGCCATCCGGGCCCAGACGAGGAGCGCCGCGGCCCGGGAGACGACGAGAAGCACGACAATACCGGGGAGCCCGTAGCCGAGGGCGACCCCGACGAGGGGCAGGGCGTAGAACAGGACGTTCAGCGGCACCTTCACGGCGTTGACCAGGTCGAAGCGCTGGGCCGCCTCGAGGACGCCGCGGAAGGAGGAGCTCACGAACATGACGGGCAGGCTGAGGCCGACCAGCCGGACGGTCAGGATGGTCTCGGAGATGGACCCCTCGGGGATGTTGAGCAGGTGACGGACGATGAGCGGCGCCGCGAGGCCGCAGAGGAGAGCGGCGAAGAGGCCGATCGCCGTCTGCATGAGGACGGCCGTCCAGAGGGTGCCGGGGAGCTTCTCGGGTTCGTTCCGGCCCAGGGCGTCGGCGATGAACTTGGTCGTCGTCCGGCCGAGGCCGAGGTCGAACAGGCCGAAATAGCCGAAAACGACCCAGACGAGCGAGAGGATCCCGAACCGGTCGTTCCCCAGGGCCCGGACGACGAGGGGGATGGTGACGAACCCGACGGCCAGGGGAACGACCAGGCCGAGGAGGTTCAGGACCGTGTTGCGGAAGAGGGCTTTGTGACCGATGTCCATGGCAGGGAACAGGCCGCTCGCGGCAGGCTACCGCCGTTGGATAAAACGCCGCACCTCGCGGCGGGATCTCGGACGCTTTATCGGCTATTGCGAACGACGGCTGCCCTTCATTATAGCCGAACGATCGGCCGGCGGAGAAGGCGGGGCGAGCCGTTCCATAGCGCGATCATGATAAGGGGCGCTCCCCTGTCGAACAATCGTCACGCCGGATGAATCCAGGGGTGAAAAACCCTTCCCGGACATGACCCTTTGGGGTGAGGGGGAACGGGACCGGGCTAATCCCCCCTCGGACCGTCCGGTTCCTTGACACCCCCGGACCCCTCCTCTATACTTTGTTTTCGATATCCCACGGTGTGACCGGTCTCTCATGACGCAAGCGGAAAAGGCGCGGAAAGGCATCCTCTCGCCGGCCCTGAAAAAGGCCGCGGCGGACGAAGGGATGCCTGCGGACGCCCTGGCCGAGCGGGTCGCCCGCGGCGAGGCCGTCATCCCCTTCAATCCGGCCCACTCCCCCGCCCGGCCGGTGGCGATCGGCCGGGGCCTCCGGACCAAGGTCAACGTCAATCTCGGCACATCTCGCGACTTCCCCCGCCTGGCCGACGAGCTGCGCAAGGTCCGGATCTCGCTGGCCTACGGGACCGACGCCCTGATGGACCTCAGCACCGGCGGGGACCTGCCGAGGATCCGGCGGGCCATCCTGAAAAGGACGCCGGTCGCGCTCGGGACCGTGCCCATTTATCAGGCCGCGGTCAAAGCCATCGACAGCCGGCGGTCGATCGTGGACATGACCGAGGAGGACCTGTTCGGGGCCGTCGAGTCGCAGGCCCGCGAGGGCGTCGACTTCATGACCGTCCACTGCGGGTTGACCCGCAAGGCCATCGGCCGGCTCAAGAGCCAGGGCCGGGTCGCCGACGTCGTCTCCCGCGGCGGGGCCTTTCACGTCGCCTGGATGCTCCACAACGACCGGGAGAACCCGTTCTACGCCGGGTTCGACCGGCTGCTCGAGATCGCCCGGCGCCACGACATCACCCTCAGCTTGGGCGACGGCCTGCGCCCGGGGGCGATCGCCGACGCCACGGACCGGCCGCAGATCGAGGAGCTGCTGACGCTCGGCGAGCTGGTCAAGAGGGCCGGCGAGGCCGGCGTCCAGGTCATGGTCGAGGGGCCGGGCCACGTCCCGCTCGACCAGGTCGAGATGAACATGCGCCTGGAGAAGCGCGTCTGCCACGGCGCGCCGTTCTACGTCCTCGGCCCGCTCGTCACCGACATCGCCCCGGGCTACGACCATATCGTCGCGGCGATCGGCGGGGCGGTCGCGGCGGCGGCCGGGGCCGATTTCCTGTGCTACGTCACGCCCGCGGAGCACCTCGGCCTGCCCACGGACGACGACGTCCGCGAGGGCCTCATCGCCTCGAGGATCGCCGCGCACGCGGCCGACATCGTCAAGGGCGTCGCCGGGGCGCGCGAGCGCGACCTGGCGCTGGCCCGGGCCCGCAAGCGCCTCGACTGGGAGACGCAGCGGCGCCTCTCGATCGACCCGGCCAAGTTCGCCGCGGTCCGGAAGCGGCGCAAGAGCCGCACCAAGGCCTGCTCGATGTGCGGGGACTTCTGCGCCATGCGCATCGTCAGCGAGTTCCTCGGCTCGGACGGGAAGGCCGATGACGAGTGCTCCTAAGGGCCTCCTCTTCGGCACGGCCGGCGTGCCCTTTTCCGCGGACGACGACTCCACCGTCTCCGGGATCGAGCGGATCCGGGCGCTCGGCCTCGACGGCCAGGAGATCGAGTTCGTCCAGGGCGTCAAGATGGGCCTCGACACGGCCCGCAAGGTCCGCGACAAGGCCGCCGCGCTGGGCGTCCGGCTGAGCGTCCACGCCCCTTACCACATCAATTTCAACTCCGAGGACCCCGGCAAGCGCCTGGCCAGCCGGGAGCGGCTGCTCAAGACGCTGCGGGTCGGCGAGGCCTGCGGGGCGCGGAGCGCCGTCTTCCACGCCGGGTTCTACGGGCAGGATCCGCCCGAGAAGGCCTACGAGGCCATCCGGTCCGAGCTCCGGGCCGTGATGTCCGTCGTCCGGAGCGAGCGGCTGGCGATCGTGCCGCGCGTCGAGACGATGGGCAAGCGGGCCCAGTTCGGGTCGCTCGACGAGGTCCTCGGCCTGTGCCGCGACATCGACGGCCTCCAGCCCTGTCTCGACTTCTCCCATCTCTACGCCCGCGAAGGCAAGGTCAATTCGTACCTGGAGTTCGAGCGCGTCCTGACCAAGGTGGCCCGGAAGCTCGGGCCGCGGTCGCTGCGGAACGTCCACATCCACATCGCCGGCATCCACTACGGCGACAAGGGCGAGATCAAGCACCTCAACCTCGAGGAGACGGATTTCCGCTACGACGAATGGCTCCAGGCCCTCCGCGATCTCGGCGTCGAAGGGCTGGTCATCTGCGAGAGCCCGAACCTCGAGGCCGACGCGGTCATGCTGAAGAAGCTGTACAACGCCCAGCGGGCGGCCTAACATGGTGGCGGGGTGAGGCCGTGAGAAGACGGACCCGGGGGATCGCCGCGGGCGTCCTCGTGTGTCTGGCTTTGGCCGCGGCGGCCGCGGAAAAAAAGGGCGCCTACACGGTGGCGACGGAGCGCTTCGGATACGCCTCGGGACGGGACATGCTCACGGCGGTCTTTGAGCCGCCGGCGGAGCCCCGATCCAAGCCCCGGCCGCTCATCCTGGCCCTGCATTACGGCGGCCAAGTGACCCCCGGAACGGGGAAGGAATTCGCCGAGCTGCTCGTCCTGCCGGCCTTGAAGGGCCTGGGGGCGGTCATCCTCGCCCCCGACTGTCCCGGGCACGGCTGGACCGATCCCGTGAGCGAAGAGGCCGTGCTGGCGCTCCTTGCGTCCGCCGGGAAGACGCGGAACGTCGATGAACGGCGGGTGGTCATCGTGGGCTTCAGCATGGGCGGCGCCGGCGTCTACAGGCTGGCCGCCCGCCATCCGGAGCTGTTCAGCGCGGCGATCGCGGTCGCCGGCCCCGCGGCCGCCGAGGACCTGGAGGCGGGGGGACGGGTGCCGATGTTCATCATCCACGGCGAGAACGACGAGGTCGTCCCGGTCGGGGAAGCCCGGGCCGCGTTCCGGGCGCTCCGCAAGGGGCCGGCTCCCGCCCGGCTCGATATCGTGCCCGGGCTCACGCACTATCAGACCGCGGCCTATGTCCCGGCGCTCTACAAGGCCGAGGGCTGGCTCAAGGGGATCTGGAGGTCCCGCTGAGTCGCTTCCCGACGGGCGACATCAACCAGGGCGACACCTTCGGCGCCAAGGTCCTCTGACCCCGTTTGACCCTGGCCGGCGGCGGTCTTATAATAACGCCTCAACGCTTTCCGACAAGGAGAGTCACATGGTCGAAATCCGTTTCCACGGGCGCGGCGGCCAGGGGACCGTCGTCGCCTCGAAGATCCTCGCCGACGCCATCGCCAAGGAGGACAAGTGGGTCCAGGCCTACCCCGAGTTCGGCGTCGAGCGGCGCGGCTCGCCCGTCGTCGCCTTCATCCGCATCGACGACAAGCCCATCTACGACAAGAGCCGCATCTACACGCCGGACGACGTCGTCGTCGTCGATCCCACCCTGGTCGAGGCCATCGACATCACGGAGGGCCTCAAGCCCGGCGGAACGATCATCATCAACAGCGACCGCCGGCCCGAGGACTTCCCGTTCCACAAGCGGTTCAAGGTCCGGACGGTCAACGCGACCGAGATCGCCGTCAAGCACAAGCTGGGCAGCCTGGCCGCGCCGATCGTCAACACGGCCATCGCCGGGGCGGTCATCAAGA
>CAYOYQ010000026.1:0-21030 GCA_964408215.1 uncultured Eubacteriales bacterium | reverse complement strand
AGCCACGCGGACATCCCGATCATCTTCGATAATGTGACCAGGGCCATGGCCCTGGGCGAGATCTGGTACGGCGCCGGGCGGAATTACCAGGATTTCGTCATGGTCAATGTCGGCTACGGCATCGGGGCGGGCGTCATCATCCGCGGCACGCCGCTTTACGGG
Organism: uncultured Eubacteriales bacterium; assembly: GCA_964408215.1. Classification (GTDB taxonomy): domain Bacteria; phylum Acidobacteriota; class Aminicenantia; order Aminicenantales; family Saccharicenantaceae; genus RBG-16-66-30. Next base: position 20,868 of record CAYOYQ010000026.1, on the reverse strand, counting down.
AGCCTGGGGATGGCCGGCGAGTTCGGGCACATCACGTTCGACAAGGACTCCGACGCGCAGTGCGAGTGCGGCAATTTCGGTTGCCTCGAAGCCCTGGCTTCAGGCAACGCCATCGCCAAGGCCGCCCGCAAAGAGGTCGAGCGCGGCGCCTCGTCCGACCTCCTCAAGGCCTGTGACGGGGACCCGGCGCGGCTGACCGCCGAAATGGTGGCCCAAAGCGCCAAACGGGGGGATCAGGTGGCTTGGAAAGTCTTCGATCTGGCGGCCGAATATATCGGCGTCGGCATCGCGGGGCTGATCAACCTCTACAATCCCGAGGCGGTCTTCCTCGGCGGCGGAGTGGCCCAGGCCGGGGATATCCTTTTCGATCGGGTCCGGAAGACGGTCCAAGCCCGGGCCTTGAAGAAGACCTCGGGCGCCGTATCCATCCTGCCCGCGACGTTCGGCCTGAGATCGGCCGTCATGGGGGCCGTCTCGCTCATCCTGAGCGGAGTCGTCAACCTCAATTTCGAACGCAACGCCGCCGTGCCGAAGAGCTGACATGGCGGCCCTGAGAGACCGGAGGCTCAGGTAGGATGAATTCAGAGATGAATTCTATTTTGAACAAACCATTTATTACTTATTAATAGTTAGGAAGTATCCTTAGGGATAAACGCAAACAAAAGACTCGGTATCAAGGAGGTGCGAGCACGAAAAACACGGCCATCATATCGAAAGGGCATTGAATGGAGTCCTTTGGGTAAGACAGAAAGGAGAGAACAGAATGAGCAGTAGGAAGGTCTTCATGCTCATCGTGGCCTGCCTCGTGCTGACAGCCGTTGCGACGGCGCAGGAGCTGCAGTCCGGCTCGATCAGAGGCCGGGTCACCGATGACACGGGACAGCCCCTCCCGGGCGTGTCCATCACCGTTTCCGGTCCCGCCCTGATCGGCAAGGTCACGACTGTGACCAACGCCGACGGCATGTTCCGGGCCCCCGCCCTGACGCCGGGGACCGGGTACGAGGTCCGGGCCGAGCTGAGCGGTTTCGAGACGACCGTTCAAAAGGGGCTCATCGTCAACCTCAACAAGACGATCACGATCGAGATCGCGATGAAGCCGTCGACCCTCCAGCAGGAGGTCACGATCACGGCTCAGACCCCCACCGTTGACGTCGTCAGATCGGCGACGTCCCAGACGATCACGAGCGACGTCCTGGCGTCCCTGCCTCTGGGGCGCAACGTCGGCAACGTCCTGGCCATGGCGCCGGGCGCGGTCGGCGGCAGCGTCCACGGCGACGGGCGCGGCGAGGTCGGCGCCGTCATGGACGGCATCCAGATGTCGGAACCCGACGTGGGCGGCGTGGCCTTCGGCTACGACGTCGGCATCGCCTTCGACATGGTCGAGGAGTTCGAGCTCGTCACAGCCGGCGCCACGGCCCAGTTCTTCAACAGCACCAGCGGCCTGACCAACGTCCTCATGAAGTCCGGCGGGAACAAGTTCTCCGGCTCGGCCACGGTCTATTACACGAACAAGGATCTGGCCCAGATCCATCTCCCGGAACCGGACCTCCAGGCCCTGAACCTGGCCAAGCCGTCCGTCCCCGTGTACGCGGTCGATACGTCGTTCTCGCTGGGCGGACCCATCTTTAAGGACAAGCTCTGGTTCATGGTCGAAGCCCGCATGATCAACAGCAAGTACACCGGCGACTTCCGGCCCACGGTCATCAATGGGAAGCAATACGACAACTACGATCGCAAGTTCCCCAACTATGTCGGGTTCCTGAAGCTCTCGGCCCAGGTCGCCAAGAACGTGCGTGCCTCGGCCATGGGGCACTACTCGGTGCAGGACGTCCCTTATTATTACAGCGGCTGGGGCCTGACCAACGAGGCCAACCTGAATAACAAGCCCATCCGCTTCAACTACGGCGCCACCGTGTCCTGGACCGTCGACAGCAGCACCATCCTCGACCTTCGGGCCGGCGGCCTGTACTTCAAATGGACGGGGAGCACCACTAAGGATGGTAATCCCGACGGTCCCTACTTCTCCGACGAATACACCGGATACAGCTGGGGCAACGGCGGCGGCGAACAATACACCTACAAGCCCAAGGTCAACATCTCCCTGACCGCCACCAAGTTCCTGGACAACGTCCTCGGCGGCAGCCACGAATGGAAGGCCGGCCTCGAGTGGGAGCGGAACCGCGGCGACTGGGGCTTTTATATGAACCAGCCCTTGTTCTGGACCTACTATGACGGCAGCCCCTATTACTGGGCCGCCCAGAACGGCGGCGTGACCGATCCGGTCTACGGCGATGGGCTTCTCACCTACGCCGCCATCGGCACGACCTATGGGTCCGGCGCCGAGATGGGAATCACCTCCCGGTTCGGCGGGTTCCTCCAGGACTCCTTCACTCTCAAGCGCTTGACCATCAACGCGGGCCTGCGGCTTGACCATATGACAGCGTGGAGCCCGGGCCGATCCAAGGGCGCGGCCACCGATCCCGTCGCCCTGGCCATCGGCGAGACCTACTTTGAGGAGACCTACGGCCTCAATCCCTACGGCGAAGTCGCCTACGACACCTGGAACGACGCTTTCCCCTACGGGCTGTTCCTTTCGCCCCGCCTCGGCCTGACCTACGACCTCTTTGGCAACGGCAAGACGGCCCTGAAGGCCTCGTTCACCAGGCAGCAGGAGAGCTTCCCGACGGGAACGTTCTCGGCCATGTACCCTCTGACCTGGCGCCAGTTCACCTGGAACTGGTGGGACGACAACAAGAATGGCCAGCCGGACGTGCCCGGCACCGACCGCTATGAAGAGGCCTACGGGGACACCCCTCTGGCCATGGTCTCCACGGCCTATCTCGACTCGATCGATCCCGACGTCAAAGTGCCGTACGTCGACGAGATCACCCTCGGCATCGAGCACGAGCTGGTCAAGGACCTCCGGATCAGCGCCCGCTACATCAACAAGAGCCGGAAGCGCATTATGGGCAGCGTTCTTTGGGACAAGGATTCCGACCAGTACTGGTACACCCAGGACCTGGCCCCGGAATGGTGGATCCCCTTCACGACCACGGTGCCCGCGACCGGCTCCTATCCGGCCCAGGACGTCACGATGTACTTCCTCTCCAACGACGCGCCCGAACAGTTCCGCCGCCTGACGAACGTCCCCGAAGCCAAGCTGAAATACAATTCTTTCGAGTTCAGCTTCGACAAGCGGCTGGCCAAGGGCTGGCAGCTCGGCGGGTCCGTCAACTACACGATGCTCAAGGGCAACTATTCCCTCGGCTACGCGTCGTGGGCTTCGCAAGGCAACTTCTCGACCCCGAACTCGTTCGTCAACTCCTATGGCGAGATGACCTACAGCCGGCCCATCGTCATCAAGCTCTACGGCACCTTCAATATGCCCTACGGCTTCCTGTTCTCGTTCTTCTACACCCACTACGACGGCTCGCCGTGGGGACGGACGGTCACCGTCCGGCCGCCGGCCGCCTGGGCGGCGGAGAATAACGCCGCCACCACGGGCTATTCGATCTACGTCAGCCCGCCCGGCACCTACCGGAACGAGGCGGCCGACAATCTCGACCTGAGGCTCGGCAAGGACTTCAAGCTCGGCCCCGGAACGGTCGACGTTTTCGTGAACGTCTTCAACCTCCTCGGGTCGTACACCCTGACGGTCGCCAAGAACCCCGCCGGGACCTGGCGGCCCGTCGACGAGAACACGACGGAAGGGACCTATACCGTCGGGTCCACCGGTCTCCGCGGCTTCGCGGGGTCCCGTCAATTCCGGTTCTCCCTGTCCTACAAGTTCTAAACGTTGTAAGATGACGGCGGACGGGGGGCCGTTCGGCCCCCCGTCCGGCCTTTCTACGCCGGGTCCCGGCGGCCCGGCGGAGGACGAAGAGACGTTGACAGGTGAGCGGTGATCGCCGGGAGGGCCGTAGTCCACTCGCTCAATGTCCAGGCGCTCTCTTGTGACCGGCCGAACGCTCTAAGCCCCAGGCCGGAGCGCGGAAGCGACCTCAGGAGCGTATGATGACCCAAGCCTCGCTCGGCATTCCCGTCGTCGATCTCGTCATCATCGTCGTCTACATGCTCGGCATCCTGGCCATCGGCGTCCTGTCGACCCGGGGCCTGGGGAAGACGGCCAGCGGCTATTTCCTGGCCGGCCGCTCCCTGCGCTGGGGGGTCGTCGGCTCGGCCATGTTCGCCGCCAACATCTCGACCATCCACCTCGTCGGCCTGGCCGCCTCGGGCTATTCGGACGGCCTCGTCTGGGGCAACTTCGAATGGATGGCGACCTTCACCCTCGTCCTTCTCGCCCTCGTCTTCGCCCCGTTCTATTTCCGGAGCCGGATCTCGACCCTGCCCGAGTTCCTCGAGAAGCGCTACGGGCCCGGGGCCCGGGTCATGCTGGCCTTCATGGCCATCCTGGCCGCGCTGTTCATCCACATCGGGATGAGCCTCTACGCCGGCGCGGCGGTCTTCCGGCAGTTCTTCGGCATCGACGTCGTGACCTCGATCGTCATCATCTCGATCGTCACCGGCATCTACACGATATTGGGCGGGCTCAAGGCGGTCGTCGTCACGGAGTCCATCCAGTCGGTCATCCTGATCATCGGGGCGATCCTCGTCACGGCCTTCGCCGTCCTGGCCCTGCCGGGCCACGGCATCCATACGCTGGCGGAGTTCAAGGCGGCCGTCAAACCCGGTCAGCTTAGCATGCTGCAGACCCACAGCACGGCCGGGCTCAACTGGTACGCCATCTTCCTCGGCTACCCGATCCTCGGGATCTGGTACTGGTGCACCGACCAGACCATCGTCCAGCGGGTGCTCGGGTCCCGGACCGAGAAGGACGCCCAATACGGAGCGCTCTTCGCCGGGCTGCTCAAGATCCTGCCGCTCTTTATCATCGTGTTCCCCGGCGTCGTCGGCTACGTCCTTTTCCGCGACGTTATCGGGGCGGACGCCAACCAGACGCTGCCTGTCCTGCTCGTCCGCCTTATCCCGACCGGGCTCAAGGGGCTCATCGCCGCGGGGCTGCTCGCGGCCCTGATGAGCACCATCGCCGCCGCTCTCAACAGCTCGGCGACGCTTGTGGCCGTCGATATCGTCAAGCGGGTCAAGCCGGAGACCTCGGACCGGGCCCAGGTCCGGATCGGACAGATCTGCGCCGTGGCCGTGATGCTCCTGGCCATGGCCTGGTCGACCCAGGGAGGGCGGTACACGAGCATCTTCGAGGCCATCAACACCATCGCCAGCTACCTGGCCCCGCCGATCACGGCCGTCTTCCTGTGGGGCGTCTTCTGGAAGCGCGGCACGCGCCAGGCGGCCCTGACGACCCTCGTCGGGGGCTTCCTCCTCGGCCTCTTTTCCTTCCTGATCGACCTTCCGGTCTTCGGCACCGAGAAGGTCATCACGGACGGGCTCGGCATCCCCTTCATGATGCAGGCCTGGTGGATGTTCTGCCTCTGCAGCCTGATCTTCGTCGTCGTCAGCCTGCTCACACCGAAGCCGGATCACGAGAAGGTCGCCGCCTTGACTTGGAGCAGTCCGGCCGCGGTCCTGGCCCACGGCCGGATCCGGGGGCTCGGCGATCCGCGGGTCCTGGGCGGAGGCCTTTTGGCGCTCCTGACCGTCCTGTATATAATCTTCCACTGAGGCCGCCTCGCGCGGTCGGGGAGTTGAGGCATGAAGCAAGCCGTCATGACCAGCCCGGGCATCATCGAGTTCCGGGACGTCCCCGTTCCGAAACCGGGACCCGAGGAGGTCCTGATCCGGGTCCGGAGGATCGGCGTCTGTGGCTCCGATATCCACGTCCGCCATGGCCGCCACCCCTTCACGTCCTATCCGGTCGTCCAGGGCCACGAATTCTCGGGCGTCATCGAAGCGGTGGGCCAGCGGGTCAAGGGCCTGCGGCCGGGCCAGAAAGTCACCGCCACCCCTCAGATCGTCTGCGGCCGATGCGCGCCCTGCCGTCGGGGCGACTACCACATCTGTGACGTCCTCAGGGTCCAGGGCTTCCAGGCCCCGGGCTGCGCCCAGGAGTTCTTCCTAACCCGGGCCGACCGGATCGTGCCCCTGCCCGCCTCGTTCAGCTTCGAGCAGGGAGCGATGGTCGAGCCGGCCGCCGTGGGCGTCCACACCGTCTCCCGGGCCGGGACGATGGCCGGACTGAACGTCGTCGTGACCGGGGCCGGGCCGATCGGGAATCTCGTCGGGCAAGTGGCCCGGGCCTCGGGCGCCAGGATCCTCGTGACGGATATCAGCGAATACCGCCTCGAGATCGCCAAGAAGTGCGGCCTCAGGACCGTCTCGCTGGCCGGCCGGGAGAGCCTGAAGGACGCCTCGGCCCGCGTCTTCGGCGCTAAGGGCTTCCAGAAGGCCTTCGAATGTGCAGGGGCGGAGGCGGCCGTCAACGAGGCCATCGACGCCATCCAGAAGGGTGGCCTGATCGTGGCGGTCGGCGTCTACGGCGACCGGCCCCGCGTCAACATGGGGCTGGTCCAGGACCGCGAGCTGACCTTGACGGGCACGCTCATGTACCAGCACCGCGACTTCGTCAAGGCCGTCCGGCTGATGCGGACGGGCGCGCTGGTCACCCGGCCGCTCGAGACCACCCATTTCCCCTTCGCGGCCTACCGGGCCGCGTACGACTTCGCCGACAGCGAAGGGGAGAGGTCCATGAAGATCTTCGTCGATCTCGATACCAACTGACAGGAGCACACCGCCATGAAACCGTTCCAGTACTTCCAGCCCACCGAGATCCGTTTCGGCCGCGGCCGGTTCGCCGAGCTGGGCGCCGTCGCCGCCCGGTACGGGCGCCGGGCCCTGCTCGTCACCGTCCCCGAGGAGCCGTGCTTTCACGGACTGTTCGGCCGGGCCAAGTCCCTGCTGGTCAAGGCCGGGCTGGCCGTCACCCGCTTCGGCGGCGTCATCCCCAACCCGACGACGGACGTTGTGACCCGGGGCGCCCGGGCCGCGCGCGCCTTCCGGGCCGACGTGATCGTGGCGGTCGGCGGGGGTTCGACCATGGATACGGCCAAGGCCATCGCCGTCGAGGCGACGCACCCGGGCGGCGCCTGGGACTATCTGTTCTTCCGGAGCGCCCAGCCCACGGCCAAGACCCTCCCCGTCGTAGCCGTCACGACGACCTCGGGGACGGGGTCCCATGTGACCCAGGTGGCCGTGGTGACCAACCCGGCCGAGAAGAACAAGTCGGCCCTTTACCATCCGCTCCTCTATCCCCGGGCTTCGCTGGTCGACCCGGAGCTCATGCTGACGCTGCCGACCAAGGTCACGGCCGCCACGGGCTTCGACGTCTTTGCCCACGCCTTCGAGAGCTACATCAATCCCGGCGGCTCCCCCTACACGGACATGATGGCCCTCGAGGCCCTCCGGCTCGTCGCCCGCCATCTTCCCGCCGCCGTCAAGAGGGGGAAGGACCTGGACGCCCGCGAGGGGATGGCCTGGGCCGACACCCTGGCCGGGCTCTGCATCGCCAACTCCGGCGTGACGCTCCCGCACGGGATCGGCATGGCCATCGGCGGCCTCTATCCCCACGTGGCTCACGGAGAGGCCCTGGCCGTCGTCTACCCGGCCATCCTCGAATACACGTATCGGGCCGCGGCGGAGAAGTTCGCCGCCGTCGGGCGGATCCTCGATCCGCGCCTCTCGGGCGTCAAGGGGGTCCGCGCGGCCGAGGGGGCGAGCGAGGCCGTCAAGCGGTTCATCAAGAGGATCGGTATGGGGATCCGGCTCCGGGACCTGCGGGTGCCCAAGGCCGGACTCGAGGCCCTGGCCCGTCAATCCCTGGTCCTGCCCGATTTTAAGAACCATCCGCGCCTGGTCACGCTGGCGGACGTCGAGGCCATCCTCGATCGGAGCCATTGACGGCCGCCTCCGCGGCCCTCGCGATCGGAGTCGCCGATCCGGCGCCTTCGGGTCCCGCCCTCGGTGCCGGCCTTCCCGGCCGGTGGGGAGGCGGTGGGCGAGACCGAGATGGAGTGAAGCGGGCCGGGACGGCGCCCCGCCACCGGCGGGGGCGCCGTTTCGGGCTGGCGAGAGGAGTCCACGATGATGGCTATTGCTTCGAGACGTGTGGCGACGATGGCGGCCGCGCTGGCGTCGGTCTTGATCTTGGCGACGGAGGCCCGGGCCCAGGGGACGGCCAAGACGGGGCCCGAACCGGCGACCCGGGTGTGGTATGCCCACCCCGCCGACAAATGGGAGAACGCCTTTCCCGTCGGCAACGGCCGGCTCGGGGCCATGGTCTTCGGCAAGACCGACGAGGAGGAGATCCAGCTCAACGAGGAGACCTACTGGTCCGGCGGGCCCTATTCGACGGTCGTCAAGGGCGGATCCAAAGCTTTGCCCGAGATCCGCAAGCTCGTCTTCGAGGGCGACCTCAAGAAGGCCCACATCCTCTTCGGCCGGCACCTGATGGGCTACCCGGTCGAGCAGATGAAATACCAATCCCTCGGCCGGCTGGTCCTCCGGTTCCCGTCGAAGGAGCCGGTGACGGACTACCGGCACGAGCTCGACCTGGACGCCGCCGTCGCCCGGACGGAATACTCCCAAGGGGGCGTCCGTTTCACGCGCGAGGTCTTCTCGAGCCCCGTGGACCAGGTTGTCGTCGTCCGGCTCACGGCCGACCGGCCGGGACGGATCTCGTTCAAGGCCCAACTCCAAGGCGAGCGCAACGAGGCCCACTCCAACTACGCGACCGACTATTTCCGGATGGACGGCCTGCCGCCCGACGGCCTCGTCGTGCGCGGGAAGTCGGCGGATTACATGGGGGTCACGGGCGCGCTCCGCTACGAGAGCCGGCTCAAGGCCCTGCCCGAGGGAGGGTCGATGAGCCTGGACTGGGACGAGCTCAGCGTGACCGGCGCCGACGCCGTGACGCTGCTCGTCGCCGCGGCCACGAACTTCGTCAGCTATAATGACGTGAGCGGCGATCCGAGGGCCCGCGTCGAGGCGGTCCTGTCGCCCGCGGCCGGGAGGTCCTTCGAAGCTCTCAAGGCCGCCCACCTCGCCGAGCACAGGCGCCTGTCCCGCCGCGTCACCATGACCCTGCCGGAGACGCCGAATTCCCTGCTCCCGACCGATGAACGGCTCAAGGGCTTCGACGGGGCGAGCGATCCCGCCCTCGGCGCGCTCATCTTCCAGTTCGGCCGCTACCTCCTCATCTCCTCTTCGCGGCCGGGCACCCAGCCGGCCAATCTCCAGGGGATCTGGAACAAGGACATGAATCCCATGTGGGATTCGAAATACACGACCAACATCAACACGGAGATGAACTACTGGCCGGCCGAGGTCGGCAACCTGGCCGAGTGCGCCGAACCGCTCTTCCGCATGATCCGCGAGCTCACGGACCAGGGGAGCCAGGTGGCCCGGGAGAACTACGCCGCCGGCGGCTGGGTCTTCCATCAGAACACGGACCTGTGGCGGGTCGCCGCGCCCATGGACGGGCCGAGCTGGGGGACATTCGCGACGGGCGGGGCCTGGCTGGCGACGCACCTCTGGGAGCATTACCTGTTCACCGGCGACAGGGCGTTCCTCGCAGATGCCTATCCCATCCTCAAGGGCAGCGCCGAGTTCTTCCTGGACTTCCTCGTCCCACACCCGCGGTACGGCTGGCTGGTGACGAATCCATCGACCTCGCCGGAGAACTTCCCGGCCGTCCCCGGCCAGGAGCGGTTCTTCGACGAGATCACGACCTTCCGGACGACGACCTCGATCTGCGCCGGCTCGACCATCGATATGGCCATCCTCAACGACCTCTTCGGCGCCGTCGCCGAGGCCGCCGACGTCCTCGGGGTCGACCGGGACTTCAAAACCAAGGTCCTGACGGCCAAGTCCAAACTGGCGCCGATGCAGATCGGACGGAAGGGCAATCTCCAGGAATGGCTCGAGGACTGGGATGAGACCGAGAAGAGCCACCGCCATATCTCGGGGCTGTGGGGCCTTTTCCCCGGCCGCCAGGTCTCCGCGCGGCGGACCCCGGAGTTCGCCGAGGGAGCCAAGGTCGTCCTGGAGCAGCGCGGGCTGCCCGGCAATGGCTGGGCCTCGGCCTGGAAAGCCGCCTGCTGGGCCCGGCTCGGGGACGGCGCCAAGGCCCTGGAGAACTTCACTTACGCCATGCACCAGTACACGACGACGAGCCTGTTCTCGATCTGCTCGCGGGCCATGCAGGTCGATGGCTCGTTCGGCATGTCCGCGGCCGTCGCCGAGATGCTGCTCCAATCCCATGAGGGCGAGTTGGCGCTCCTGCCGGCCCTGCCGTCCCCCTGGAAGGACGGCGAGGTCAAGGGCCTTGTCGCCCGCGGCGGCTTCGAGGTCGGCCTGCGCTGGAAGGACCGGCGGATCATGGAGATGACCCTCCATTCGAAGCTCGGCCGGCCCTGCCGGGTGCGTTCCGCAGCCCCCTTGAAGGTGTCCGTCCGGGGCCGGTCCGTATCCGTTCGCCGGCCGGAGCCGGGCCTCATCGAGTTCAAGACCGAGCCGGGCGCCATGTATGTGTTGACGCCCGCGGGACGCTGACAGCCATGGACAGGCGCGAGTTCATCAAAAAGGCCGGGGCCGGGCTGATCGTCGCCGGGGCCCTCCCCGTTCCGGTTCCGCGTCCGGACGGCCGGCCCGTCCGCGCCGCCGCGAAGCCCCTCGACGGCCGAAGGATCCTGACCTTCAATTCCGTCATCCGCGTAAACCAGATCGAGGTCACGCGGACGCAGAACGAGGGCTTCGACGAAGCCGACCGGCACACGCCCGAGAACGTCCGGGCGCTCCGCGACGCGCTGGCCGCCGGCTGGCCCGGCGCGCCGATGACCTGGGCCTTCAGCTGGCGGGCGCTCTTCGACGAGCGGGAGAACTACCGCGAGATCCGCCGGCTCGTCGCGGCCTACCATCGCGAATACGGCGACGACGTGACCTTCATCCCCGGGGCCTACTTTGCCAACGCCTACAACACGCGGGACCAGGTCGACCGCGACCTCCACGAAGGCCTGGCCCGCGTCTCCGAGATCGTGGGCGGCGGCTTCCGGCCCAAGAGCGTGATCGCCGGCTTCCTGGCCGCGGCCAACCAGAAGTATCTGGCCGAAAAGGAGGGGATCCGCGTCTGCCAGGGGAACATCTGGAGCCAGTACGCCATCGACAACCAGGACGGCGAAGGCTCGATCTCCTATCCCTACTACCCTTCGACCGAGCACTTCTGCAAGCCGGCCCAGAGCCGCGAGGATTTCATCGACTGCGTCAACCTGGACGGCTGGACCTGCGATTTCCTCGCCGCCCGGCGCCAGGGCCAGAGCTGGGCCGCCTCCCAGCGCAGCCGCATGGGGGTCGGGCCCATCGAGACGATCGAGTGGTTCGGACCCGAGGTCGGGCTGGCCCAGATCGTCCAGACCACGGCGGCCCACTTCGATACGGGCTTCGCCCTCAACGGCTGGGCCTGGGTCACGAACTGCTGGGAGATCTCGCTCGTCCCGCAGATCGGGCACCTGGAAGTCCTGACGCGCTGGACCCGGCGTCTCCGCGAGCGCTGGCCCTCGGTGGAGTGCCTGACCCAGGGCGATTTCGGGAACGCCTTCCGGGCCCAGTATCCGGACAACGCGAACCTGCGGTACCGATTCGTCCAGAGAGGGACGGGCATCGGCGGATCCGAGGTCCCACTCGAGATCCGCTGGTTCATGTGCCGGGAGTTCCGCCTGGCGTTGCTGCGGAGCTGGAGGGAGCCGGGGACGGAGCGCGTCATCGACTTCACCCGCTACGACCTTCCCGCCCGCGAGCCCCAGGACATGACCCGGAGCTGGAGCCTGATGGGGCGCATCAACCAGAAGCGGACGCGGCCCCAGGACGAGCCCGTGCCCTTCGCGTCCCTCGCCGCGGACGAAAAGGCGCTGATCCTGAAATGGTTCCCCGAGTTGAAGACCTGAAGGAGTCGTCATGAAGAAACTGACCATGGTCGGGACCCTGGGCCTGCTCGCCGCGACGCTCATGTCTTGCGGCCCTCGCGTCCGGGAGGGTACGGTCGCCTATTCGCCGCAGCCCTGGCCGCCCCGCGTGTGGGCGTCCGATGTGCCGCCCGATTGCCCGTTCGAGCGTTCGAAGGACATCGTGGCTGTGGCCTTCACCCGCAACGCGGTCGCCTATACCGACGCCGATACGTGGTATCCGTCCTGGGCCTCCGACGGGAACATGTACAGCGGCTGGACGGACGGCGAGATCGGCGAGGAGAGCGTCCACTCGAACGGCAAGAACGCGCGGACCGGCAACGCCCGGATCGAAGGGGACGACCCGCTGAACTTGACCGTCACGTCCCTCGGCTCGGAAGCGGCTTCTCCCGCCCCCTACGGCGGCCGCTATCCGAGCGCCAATCTCGTGCACGACGGGATCTGGTATTACGGGACCTACGCCGTGGATTTCGACATGTCCAAGCCCGAATACCGGGACCTCTACAGCTGGGCCATTTGCGGCCCCCTGCCGGGCTTCCGCATCTCGAAGGATCACGGGAAGACCTGGACGCCCAGCCCGTTGTCGCCGGAGAAACCGCTCTTTCCGGAGTCGGGAAAGGACGGCCGGCAGGTCAAGATGGGCACGCCGCACTTCGTCGACTTCGGACGGGACATGGAACATTCCCCCGACGGGAAGGCGTATCTCGTCGGGCATGGCGCTCTCGACGACGACCCGGCGCCGCGCGTCGCCGGCAACAGCTGGATCGCGGGCGACGCCGTCTATTTGGCCCGGGTGACGCCGAGTCCCGAGACGATCAATGACGTCCGCAGCTACGAGTTCTACGCCGGTCGCGGGGAGGACGGCCGCCCCGTCTGGACGAAGGACTTCGCGGCCATCAAGCCCCTGGTTTCCTGGAACAACCGCATGGGGTGCACGACCATCACCTACGACGCGCCCCTCCGCAAGTACCTGATGTGCGTCACGGACGGCTGGCCCGGCGTCGAGGACATGAACTCGTACCTCCTCGAGGCCGACCAGATCACCGGCCCGTACCGCCTGATCACCTTCATGGCCAAGTTCGGACGCCAAGCCTATTTCCTGACCTTCCCGTCGAAGTTCATCGGCGGGGACGGCCGCAGCGCCTGGCTGAGCTATTCGGCCAACTTCCACAAGAGCTATTTCGGCAACCGGACCGTCGCCGATCCCATGGGCAGCCGCTACGCCTGGACGCTCCAGGAGGTCCGCCTGCTCGACGCGGCGGGCTTGGCCGCTCTGTCGGAGGACGCGGCCAAGGCGCCGGAGGACCGGCTCAAGGGCGACGCCAACCTGGCTCTCCGGGCCCGGGTCAACGTCTCGTCCGTCCACAAGAAGAACCGGCCCTTCACCGAACTCATCGAGTATTTCGGGGAGGGGGCCGTCGACGGAGTCGTTGATCCCGACGAAGCCGTCAACCGGCACGAATGGGTGAGCCTAGGCGAGCGCCAGACGGCCATGATCCGCCTGAGCTGGGATTCACCTCAGACGGCGCGCCGCGTTTGGCTTTTCGACCGGCCGAACCCGAAGGACCACATCCGCTCGGGGGTGTTGCTCTTCAGCGACGGGACCGCGATCAGGGTCGGCGAGTTGCCGAACGACGCCCGGTCGGCCCGGGAGATCGTGTTTCCGGCCAAGACCGTATCCTGGGTCGTCTTCGCGGTCGACGCCGTGTCGCCGGAGACCGCCAACGCGGGCCTCGCCGAGATGGCCGTCTTCAAAGACTGATCGGCCGGCTCGGGAGCCGGCCCCGCGGCTCTCGCGTGCGGGATGCGGGTCTGGCATTCTGGGTCAAGCAAGGAGAAAGAGACCATGATGAAAAGATCCCCCTTCGGCGTTCTTATCGTCACCATCGCGGTCCTGGGCGTTTTCGCCGGTCTAGCGGCCCAGGACAAGGCCGCCGAACCCGGCCGTTTGACCCTGGACCGGATCTTCGCCTCCCGGGAGTTCTCACCCGAGCGCTTCGGACCGGCCCGCTGGATGAGCGACGGGGCCTCTTACACGACGCTCGAACCCAGCGCCGGGACCAAGGGCGGGCGCGATCTCGTCCTCTACCGGGCCGAGACCGGCCGGCGCGAGGTCCTGGTCTCGGCGGCCAAGCTCGTTCCTCCCGGCGCGGCGGCGCCGCTGGCCATCGAGAACTACGCCTGGTCGCCGGACGGCAAGGTCCTGATCGTTTTCACCAACTCCCAGCGGGTCTGGCGTCAAAATACCCGGGGCGATTTTTGGACCTATGAGCTCGCGTCGGGCCGCCTCCGGCAGCTCGGGACCGGCTTCGAGCCCTCGAGCCTGATGTTCGCCAAGCTCTCGCCGGACGGCCTCAAGGCCGCCTATGTCGTTAAAAACAATATCTATGTGGAGGAACTGTCGGCCGGCCGGACGATCCAGCTGACCTTCGACGGGGCCGAGGACGTCATCAACGGGACCTCGGACTGGGTCAACGAGGAGGAGTTCTCCATCCGGGACGGGTTCCGCTGGTCCCCCGACAGCCGGGCCATCGCCTTCTGGCAGTTCGACACCCACGGCGTGCCGGTCTTCACCATGATCAACAACACCGACTCGCTCTACCCCAAGGTGACGACCTTCAAGCACCCCAAGCCCGGGCAGGTCAACAGCGCCGTCAGGGTCGGGGTCGTGCCGGCCGCCGGCGGCGCTCCGGTCTGGATCAGGACCCCCGGCGACCCGCGCAACATCTATATCGCCCGGCTCGAGTGGGCCGGGAATTCCCGCGAGGTCATTCTCCAGCATCTCAACCGCCTGCAGAACACGCTCACGGTCCTCCTCGGCGACGCCGCCACGGGCGAGGCCCGGAGCGTCTTCACGGACACGGGCGAGACCTGGGTCGAGATCATGGAGGACTTCGTCTGGCTCGACGGCGGTCGGAGCCTGCTCTGGTTGAGCGAACGGGACGGGTGGCAGCACGCCTACCGCGTGTCCCGCGACGGCCGCGAGGTCAAGCTGCTGACGCCCGGCGACTATGATGTCCTCAGCGTCAACGCCGTGGACGAGCGCGGCGGCTGGCTGTACGTCACGGCCTCGCCGGCGGACGTTACGAAGCGCCTCCTTTTCCGCGTCCGCATGGACGGCAAGAGCGTCCCCGTGCTCGTCGGCCCGACCGGTCAGACGGGCGTCCATCGCTACGACATCTCTCCCTCGGCCCGCTGGGCCTTTCATACCTTCGGCGAGCTGGACACGCCGCCCGTGACCGAGCTCGTCCGGCTGCCCGACGGCCGGGCCGTTCGCACGATGGCGGCCAACGACGCGCTCAAAGCCAAGGTCGACGCCCTGTATAGGAAACGGGCCGAGTTCTTCAAACTCGATATCGGAGACGGGGTCCAGATCGACGGCTGGCGCATCCTGCCGCCCGATTTCGACCCGGCCAAAAAATACCCGCTCTTCGTCTACGTCTACGGCGAACCGGCCGGCCAGACCGTCCAGGACAACTGGGGCGGCAGCGGCTATCTCTGGCATCTCCTGCTGGCCCAGCAGGGCTACATCGTCGCCAGTTTCGACAACCACGGGACGCCGGCCCCCCGCGGCCGGGCCTGGCGCAAGAGCATCTACCGCCAGATCGGCATCCTGGCCTCCAGGGACCAGGCCGCGGCCGTCAGGGCGGCCCTGGCCGCGTGGCCGTACGCCGACGCCGAGCGCGTCGGCGTCTGGGGCTGGAGCGGCGGGGGCTCGATGACCCTGAACGCCATGTTCCGCTATCCGGATCTCTACAAGGCCGGGATCGCCGTGGCCTCCGTTCCGGACCAGCGCCTCTACGACACCATCTATCAGGAGCGCTACATGGGCCTGCCCGACGACAATGCCGACGGCTATGAGAAAGGGTCCCCCATAACCTACGCCAAGGACCTCCAGGGCCGCCTGCTCATCGTCCACGGCACCGGGGACGACAACGTCCACTACCAGGGATTCGAAAAGCTCGTCGACGAGCTCGTCGCCCACAACAAGCCCTTCGCCATGATGGCCTACCCGAACCGGTCGCACGGCATTTCCGAAGGGCGGGGCACGACGCTCCACCTTTATACGTTGTTCACCCGGTTCCTCGACGAGAACCTGCCGCCGGGAGGCCGGCCGCGCTGACGGCAAGGGCTAGAAGCCCGGGCGCCCGTTCCGTCACCGGAACTCGGCCTGGTCGTCGAGGAGCCGTTGGATCCTGCGGCGGCAGCGCTGGCGCATTTCCGCCAGGACGCGGGCCTGAGCGGGATATCCGGCCAGGTTCCTTTTCTCGTCCGGATCGGCCGCCAGATCGAACAGCTCCACGTATTCCGGATGCCCGGGATACTGGATGTACTTCCAGCGCGCGGTCCGGACGCACTCACTGCGCGGGATCTCCGGATGGTCCCAGAGCTCTTCACAGAAGATCTCCGAGCGCCAGGCCGGCGTTCTCCTTCCGAGAAGGGGTTTCAGGCTGCGGCCCTGGGCCTGGGGCGGGACGGCGACCCCGGCCAGGTCCATCAGGGTCGGCCCGAGGTCGATGTTCAGGACAAGGTCCCGCCTGACCAGTCCGCGGCTTTCGCGAGGCGCCCGCGGATCGAACACGACGAGCGGGACCCTGATCGACGGCTCGTACATCAGCCATTTGTCGGCGTAGCCGCGCTCGCCCAGGAAATAGCCGTTGTCCGAGGCAAAGACGATGACGGTGTTTTCGTCGAGGCCGAGACGGACGGTCTCGTCCCGGATCCGGCCGAGGACCCTGTCGACGCCGCTGATCATCCGATAGTAGCCCTTGACCATGGACTGGTATTTCTCGGGCGTGTCGAACCGCCAGCCCCAGCGTGTCCGGCTCATCGTGTTCCTGAGGAAGGCCGGCTGGGCGTCGTAATATTCCGGCGCCGCCATCTCGGGGACCGGGATCGCGACGTCCCGGTAGAGCCCGTCCACGGCCGGCGGCCAGAAATACTGCCCGGGGTTGTCGTCATCGGCGTGGGGCGCCCAGGGGCACCAGAACAGGCAGAAGGGCCGCCCGCGTTCGACGCTGCGGAGGAAATCGACGACCTTGTCGCCTTCGACCTCGGTCATGTGGCGTTCGACCCCCTCGACCGTCTGGATGTGGGGCAGGCTGTCGAAAAAAGCACAGTCGAACATCTCGGCGGGAACGCCCTTCTCCACCGCCACGCCGAACTTGCCGACGAATCCCGTCCGATAATCGGCCCGACGGAGGCGGACGGGGAAGCTGATGTCGACGAAGGCCGGGGACAACGGCGGCTTGGTGAAAGTGTAGGTGTGCGTCCGTTCATACGTCCCGGTCAAAATGCTGGCCCGGCTGGCGGCGCAGATCGGGGTGGTCGCGAAGGCGCGATCGAACCGGATGCCTTCGCCGGCCAGCCGGTCGATGTTCGGCGTCCGGATGATCGGGTTGCCGGCGCAGCCGAGAGTGTCGAACCGCTGATCGTCGGTCAGTATGAAAAGGAAATTCGGACGGGCGGCCGGCCCCCGGCCGGTGCGGCAGCCCCGGCCGAACGCCAGGGCGCCCAGGCCGGCGGCGGAGGCCCCGAGGAACTCGCGGCGGGTCAGCATGGGCGGGTCGGTCCTCCGCGAGCCGCTCAGGATCGGGTCCGGGTGGACAGTCCGTTTCGTCATGGGACCTCAGGGTTTGATCGAAGCGTCCCGGGGCGTGATGATCCGGACCGGCCCGAACAGGCCCGATCTCATCAGCGGCGGCATCTCCGTGTAAACGGGACGCTTCTTGCCTCGCGGGACGCGGCCGTAGGAGCTGTCCGATGTTGGGTCTGTCTGGATTCGATCGAGGTTGCTTCGGGTGAAGCGTTCTGATTCGGGCCTCAACGAATCGGCATTCAGCCGGTTGGCCCAGAGATTGGCGACCCGGATCTCCAGCCGGTTCGGTCCGCTCCGAACGGCTCCGGAGATCTCGACCCGATAAGGCGGCAACCAGACCACGCCCAAGTCCTTCCCGTTGACGGTCACATCGGCGATCTCGGCCAGGTCGCCCAGCTGGAGGAACAACCGGCGCTGCGAGGTCCAGGTGGCCGGCAGTTCGAACGTCGTCCGATAGGTTGCGATCCCCGAAAAGGCCCTGATCCCCGCGTCGCTCGACTCGCTCCAGCTCTGAAGCCGCCCGAAGGTCGCCGTTTGCGGCGCTCCCCAGCCTTCCGGGAACTCGACCTGCCAGGGCCCGTCGACGGTCAGGGCCGCGGGATCGTTCGACGCCAGGAACGTGTCGCGGGACAGCGGGTCCGGCAGCGGGCGGCCGGGCGCCTCGGCCCTCCTGAACACGACGAAGACCGATCCCAGGGGCGCCAGGTCGAGGCGCAGCTCCGTCCGGCCCTCGGCGACCGTCGTCCAGCCCCGGCTCGCGCTCCGTCGTCCGGAATCGGGCCACCAGAATTCCGGAGCCAGCCCTCTGGCCTCCGCGGCGACTCTGAACCGGCAGGTCAGACCCTGCGGCTCTTTCGTCTTATTGCGGATGAAGTAGAACTCCGCATCCCCGGTCCTCCTATGGACGAAGTCCAATGGGCCCAGGTCCCCTTCGGGATGCCCGGCGATCTCAAGGTCGGGATCGACGCCGATGGCCCTGAGCGCCGCGCTTCTTTCGCTGGCGACGATGAAGCGGCCCCGGCCGACGGGCCGGATCCGGACCCGCGAGCCGTCCGGCCGGTCCGGCGCCTCGCCTCCGCCCCAAAGCTCGTCGGCCAATCGCTTGACCTCCCGGTCGTTCACTTCCCGGCCAAGAAGACCAGGCGAGCGGGTCGGCCTCCGGTGCCCGATGACCGTGGCCCCGTCGACGACCAGCGCCCGGATCTTCTTCAAGACCTCCAAGGGGACGTGGTCCTGCTCCGGAAGCGTAAGGACCGCATAGCTCGTCCCGTCCGGCAGCACGATCCGCCCCTCTTCGACCCGCATCCGCCGGAGGATCACCTCCGACGAACACACGTCATAGTCGTTCGACGGATCGAGGCCCGCCAATAACGGTTTTTCGGGCACGTCGCACAGAGGCGGATAGAAGTTCGGCGCCTGATCGCCGTAGAAATGGCACACGTCGGCGACGGACCAGCCCTGACGCAGCACGTAGGAACACCGCGCCAGGTAATCCATCAGGCCGCGGGCCATCGGCCACCAGGTCGCCGAGGGATTGATATCCGTGCCCGCGTGATAGGCCCAGCCCGGAAGTCCCGCCTCGGGCGGGGAACTCGCCAAGGTGTGCAGGGAAAAACAATTCAGGCCCTCGCACAGCGCCCGGTCGGCGATCTCCTTATGATTCAGGGGCCCGTCGACCCAGCGGCGCCAGGTGGTGAAGGACTCCGCGTCGACCAAACGCTTGTCGTAGACGTGCGCGGCCGAAGCGATCTCCTTGACCAGGAAGATGCCCCGGTGCCGGATCCAGAACTCGCCGCGGGGGATATCGACGGCCCCGAGCGCCGTGATCCCGTCCACCGGATTGGAATCCCAGATCGGAGGCCCCGGCCCGCCGGCCTCGGCGATGAGATCCACCCCATAAGCGTTCAGGAACTTCCGGCCGGTCAGGTAATGCGATTCGATCAGCCGGTCGCTCACCGTCTTCCGCCAATCGTAGAGGAACCGTTCCTGGGCCTCTTCATCGGCGAGCCTCCAGCCCGCGAGGAGCGGCAGGAACCGGACCGCGGAATAGCCTGTCCGGCGCTCGAATTCGCCGGCCATGAATTCGTTCCAGGGCGTGAACCCGTCGAGCTCCATGCTGTCGAACTCCATCGTTCGGAAGCCGGTTCCCTCGAACGAGTCCCGGCCCAGCTCCTTCAGGATGGCGGTGACGATGTGACGTAGATGGAACTCGGTGGCCCGGGGATCGAAGAAGTCGATCATCAGGCCGCCCGAGTTCGGACTGGGCACGATCAGCCGCTGCCCGTGATTGGCGCAGACGAAACGGAGGATCGTCCATTCCCCCGCGGGGACGTCCCACCGCAGCCGGCCGCCGGCGTCGACCCGGTCCGAGAGGTCGACGACCCGGTCCACACCGGCGATGGTCGTCGATCCGTCCTGCGGCACGGCCAGGACCGCCACTTCCTGCAGAAAGAGGGGCCGCCCTTGCTCATCTCGCGGACACTGCTCCGGCAACGCGGGCAGGGGCAATCCCACCTCGAATCGCTTTGGACCCGTAACGGTGGTCGCGGAGTGGTAGAGGCCTTTCCCGGCCTGTTCGGGAGGGATCCAGCTCCCGCCCGCGTTCCAGCCGCTCGAAGCCACGAGCCCGATCTTCAGCCCGAGCCGGTCCGCTTCGCGGATCGCATGGGCGATCAGACGCGCGGATTCCGGGCCGAGGAACGCGGGACCGGCAGGCACGCGTCCGTCGGGGTCGGCGGCCGCCGCCACGTCCCAGATCTCCCCGCCGCGCAGGCCGCCACGGGCCATCGCCTCCAGGTCGCGGGTGATCTGCTCCCTGGTGATCGACCCGTTGAGCCAAGCCCAGAAGCACCCGGGCCGGGCTTCGACCGGCGGATCGGCGAACGCGGAGGGCGATAGCCGATCTTCGGCCCGGGCCGATCCCTGGAGGTTCTGAGAAGAATAACGCGAGGAGGGATCGCCCGACGCCGGCGCGTGGGACGACCTGTCGCAGCTTTGGAGCGCGATGGCCGCGAGCACGATCAACCGGATCCGGCGGCTCAGCTTGGACATGTCGGTCCTCCGTGATCCGGTCATGGTCGGTCCCACGCGGCCAGCTCGGCGGGCAGCTCCGGCCAGGCCCCTTTGCGGGAACAGACGTAGCCGGCGAGCCGGTTGGCCCTGCGGCCGACGAGGGGCGGAGCGCTCATGTCGAATCCCTGCGTCCTGTTCAAAGGGCCATTAAGACCGCTTTGTTGTGTTCGTCGTCACCTGCCGGCCTCCTCGGCCGCTTGGAAATTCCCTTGTGGAATTTCCCGGAAATCTATTTTAAAATTGTATCTTAATTAAGGCAAGAAATGA
>CAYOYQ010000025.1:0-21242 GCA_964408215.1 uncultured Eubacteriales bacterium | reverse complement strand
CCTCCTCCAGCAACGGGGATCGTCGAGGCAAATTCCCTCGCCGCCGCGAGAGGGAGTCCCGGAAATGCCGGGGGCCGCAGGGGCCATCACGGGCCTGGCCGCGGCGTCTCGATCCCGTGTTTCTTCAACAGCTTGAATAAGCCCTGACGCGTCAATCCCACTTCGGCCGCGGTCCGGGTCCGGTGGTATCGGCAGCGGACCAAGGCCTCGCGGAGGAACCTCCGCTCGAAATCGGCCTTGGCCTCGGCGAAGCGGTGGGTGGCCGTCGAATAGGTCTCCCCCGCCGGGTTGATCTTGGGCGAAAGGTAGTCCTCGAGGATGAGCGGGGCGCCGTCGGCCATGACCAGGGCGCGTTGGACCTCGTTCTGGAGCTCGCGGACGTTGCCCGGCCAGGGGTAGCGGAGGAGCATCTCCAAAGCGACGGGCGAGACGAAGGGCCGCGGCCGGCCCATCGACCGGGCGAACTCGTCGAGGAAATGGTTGAGGAGGAGCAGGACGTCGTCCGGGCGCTCGCGGAGGGCCGGCAGCTCGACGGCGATGATCTTCAGCCGGTAATAGAGGTCCTGGCGGAAGCGGCCGCGCTCGACCTCGTGATCGAGGTCCTTGTTCGTGGCGCTGACGAAGCGGACGTCGACGGACCGCGGCCGTGTCTCCCCGATGCGGCGGATCTTCTTCTCCTCGAGGACGCGGAGGAGCTTGGACTGGAGCGCGAGCGGCAGATCGCCGATCTCGTCGAGAAAGAAGGTCCCGCCCGAGGCCTCTTCGACCAGGCCCGCCTTGTCCCGGACCGCCCCGGTGAACGAGCCGCGGGCGTGGCCGAAGAGCTCCGACTCGAGCAGCGGCTCGGGGATGGCCGCGCAGTTGACCGCGACGAACGGCCCGTTCCGGCGTTTTCCGGTCTCGTGCAGGGTCTTCGCGGCCAGCTCCTTGCCGGTGCCGCTTTCGCCGGCGATGAAGACCGGGGCGTCGGTGTCGCGGACCTTTTCGAGGAGCGCCCGGACGCGCCGGACCGAAAGCGCCTCGCCCAGGAAAACGGATGCCGCCCGCCCCGCGGCCGGGGCGGCTTCCGGCTCGCGGCCGTTCCCGCCGCCGTTTGCGTTCCCGTTGGCCCGAAGACGGAAAAGGAGAGGCGCGAGGCTCAAGGTCAGGAACTCGAGGTCGCCTCTTTCGAAAGGCCGCCCGTGGCCGTTGCGGGCGAGATAGACGAGGACCGCCGGCCGGCCGCCGAGGCTCCAGGGGTAGGCCAGGACGCTCCGCGTGTGCCCGTTCGCGCCGAGCTCGAGGTCGGCGAAGAGCGGCTCCCGGGCGACGTCCGGAACGACGACGGGCCGGCCGATCTCGAGGGCCCGGCCGGCGATCGCTTCATCGGCGTCAGGCAGCGGGCCCGGTGCACCTCCCGGCCCGCCGTCGAGCCCGCGAAAAGCTTCGAAGGCCCGATCGCCTGCCCCGCCGAGGACGCGAAAAAGGGCCCGGTCCGCGGCGACCTCGTCGAGGACGAGCTCGGCGATGCGGGCGATGAAACGTTGGTCCATAGTCCCTCCGCCGGGCGACGGGATCCCCGGCCTCACTCTAACGACGCTCGACCCCCCTCGTTTTTCTCATTCTTGCGTCTTTTATCGGGAATCTCCTAGAATGGGCCGGGGAGGCGCCCATGACCAAGATCACAGCTCTCCTGGGAGTCCTGTTTATTTGCGGCGCGAGCTTCGCTTCCGGTGAGAAGCCCACGGTCGCCGACGCCTTGAAGAGAACGCGGGTCCTGGCCATTCCAGCGTCGGGTCGTCCCGTCGACCGGACCGTGGCTGAAGAGCTCCGTCGCGACCTGGCGCCTCAGGCCGAGGTCCGGGGCGTCAAGCCCGGGGAGGCGGCGAGCCTGGGTGTTTTCCGGATCGCCGTCGCGGACGAAAATCTCGCCCCCGGCCCCTCGGCCGATGCGCTCCGGCGGGAGCCGGGGAAAGGCTGGATGTATCTCCGCCTCGCTCCCGACGGCTCGGGCGAGCTTACGACCTCCGCCTCGCACCTCCTCTACGCCCTCTATCGTCTGCTCGCCGACGACTGGTCCGGGCTCGACGCGACGGCGCTCGAAAAGGGCAGGTTTGTCGTCCCCGCCTTCACCCGGCTCGAGGGCGGCGACAACTACCTGGCCAATCCCAAGCGGGTCGCGGCGGGCTACGACGCCGAGGCCTCGGTCCGCGAGCTGGCCCGGCTCGGGTTCAGCCACGTCCCCGTGAACGGCCTGGCCAAGGACATGCCGGCCGAGGAGGGCCCGCCCGGGGAGATCTACTACCGCTTTTATTATTTCAGCCCCGACCTCGACCAGTTCGTCGAGACGCCGCTCAACGCCGGGGCCTATTCGCCCGAATACCTCGGGGCCAATCTCGCCCTGCTCAAGGAGAACGCCCGCCTGGCCGTCAAGTACGGCCTGACGCCCGGCCTCAACATCAGCTCGCCCCGTTCGGTCCCCGACTCGGTCCTCGAGAAGTACCCCTACCTCCGCGGGGCGCGGGTCGATCATCCCTTCCGCAGCTACCGGCCCCGCTTCACCCTGACGCTCTCGCACCCGGCCGTCCGCTGGCACTACGCCGAGCTCATGCGCCGCCTCATGAAAGAAGTCCCGGAGCTCGGCTACATCTACCTCTGGACGAACGACAGCGGCTCGGGCTTCGAGTACACGGCCAGCCTCTACGCGGGCCGGAACGGCGGGGCCTACCTCGTCCGCGAATGGAAGTCGCACGAGGCCATCGCCAAGGCCGCGGCCGAGAACGTCCTGCGCTACTTCCGGACGCTGCGCGACGCGGCGGCCGAGACCCGGCCCGACTTCCGGCTGCTCTTCAATCTCTTCTCCTTCTCGAACGAGGAGTCGTTCATCCTCGACGGCCTCACGGCGGGCTTCGACCTCTGGGTCGCGCCGAAGGAGCTCGACGACTCGCCGCGCGGCCGGCGGCTCAAGGCCCTGCCCGCGAAAGGGAGCGAGATCTTCACGACGACGCGCCTGCAGAACAATTATCTCCTGGGCATCCCCTCGCCCTGGCTCGCCGCCGAAGAAGTCCGGGCCCTCAGCAGTGCCGGCTTCGACAAGGCCCAGGTCACGGTCGACCCCCAGCCGCTCGCGCCGCTCGACGTCAACCGCGAGGTCCTCAGGGCCCTCAATTTCGACCCCGAGGCCAATGTTGATTCGGTGGTCATGGCCGCGGCCGTGCGCGCGGTCGGGAAGAGGGCCGCCCCGGCCCTCGTCCGGGCCTGGCGCCTCACGGATACGGCCGTTCGCGGCTTCCCTTCGATCATGCTCTACGGCGACAACAATTGGGGCTTCCCCTGGTACCGTCTCCTCGTCCGGCCGTGCGCCCCGGACATCGAGAAGATCCCCGAGGCGGACCGGGCTTATTACGAGAAGTACATGACCGTGACCTTCAACAACCCCAATCTCGTCGACCTCGGCACCGACATCCTCTGGACGCTCATGACGACGGAGCAGGCCGACGCGGCCGTGGCCCAGGCCGACGTGGCGGCGTGGAAGCCGCTCGACGAAGCGATCGGCGCCCTCCGCGAAGCCATCGGGGATACGGAAGGGAACGCCCGGGCCGCGTTCACCGACCAGCTCGACCGGCTCCGGGCCCTGCGCTGCTACTTCCGGACCCTGCGCAATACCGCGGCCTGGGTGGCCGGCGTCCACGGGTACATCGACGCCAAGGACCCGGCGGAGAAGGCGAGACGACGGGAGGCCGTGCGGGCCATGGTCGACGACGAGATCCGGAATGCCCGCGACCTGGCCGCTCTCTTCGAGACGTCGAAAACGCGGTTCATGCCCGTGGATCCGACGGGCGAAACGTTCAACATGTACGGCCGGAATCTCCCCGAGCTCATAAAAAGGAAGGTCGCCCTGATGGAAAAGCACCGGGACGACGAGCCCCGGATCGACCCGGATTTCATGTGGCGGATGCCGAAGGACGCGGGCCTCGACCCGAAGGTCTATCTCAAACACAGGCCCTAGCTGCCCCAAGGAGGCGTTCGTGAGCGAACTCCGCGTCGGCTACGGCGAAACGGTCATCACCCCGCCTCTCGGCCTCGACCTCAGCGGCTACGGCTTCTATCTCGGCCGGCGGGCCGAATCGGTCCTCGACGACCTCAAGGCCCGGGCCGTCCTGCTCCGGTCGGGCGACCGGACGCTCCTCCTCATGAGCTGCGACATCATCGGCTTCACGGTCGACGAGGCCGACGATATCCGGGCCGAGATCGCCGCCGCGATCGGCGTGCCGCGGCGCGACATCCTCCTCGCCGCGACGCACACCCACTGCGGGCCCGCGACCATGCCCCTGCCCGGGCTCGGCGATGTCGACGCCGCTTACATGGGCCGGCTCCGGACGCTCATCGTCGACGCGGCGGAAAAGGCCGCGGCCGAGCCGGTTCCGGCTGAATTCTCCTATGCCCTCGAGGCCATCGAGCCCCTGGGCTTCAACCGCCGCAAAATGAGCTTCTGCGGCGTCGACCCGGTCCTCAAGGCGGCCATCTTCCGGACCGCCGAGCGGAGGATCTATCTCCTCAACTACGCCTGTCACGCCGTCGTCTTCGGCCGCAAGTCCCATGTCTCCGCCGACTGGCCCGGGGCGCTTGTCCGGGCGGTCGAGGCCCCGGGCGACCGGGCCGTCTTCTTCCAGGGCTTTTGCGGCGACATCGACCCGGTGCTGCAGATGAACCGCTGGGGCGAAGGGACGGCGAGCGATCTCGCCGACATCGCCGATCTCGTCCTGCGGCGGCTGCGGAAGGCCGAGCGATACGCCACGGCCGAGCCGGACTCGCGCCTGGCCGCGGCCGAGCACCGGATCGCGGTCCCGCTCGCCGTCTGGGACAAGCGGACGATCGAGCGCCGGGCCGCGACGTTCGCCAAGACCTACAAGCGGTTCCCCGGCGCAGAGCGGTTCGCCGTGGAGTGGAAGGAGCGGGCCCTCCTCGCCGCCCCGGCCATGCGCAAGGCCCCGTTCGTTCCGAACGTCCCCGTGCAGGCCCTGGCCGTCGGCAAACTCAGGATCGCCGCCCTGCCGGGCGAGCTCTTCGCGGAGATCGGGCTCAAGCTCGGCCGGACCGAAGGGCCGCTCATGCCGATCGGCTACGCCAACGGGGATATCGGCTATATCCCGCTCGACAAAGACTTCCGCGACGCCGCCGATTACGCCTGTTACTGCGCGCCGATGTTCTACCAGGTCTTCCCGTTCGAGCCCGGCGTCGAGCGCGCGTTCCTGCGGGAAACGCGAAAGGCGCTAGGCGGGCTCTGACGGAGCGCCCGGCGCGAAACCGGGTCGAGAGGAGTCGCCATGGGTTGGATCTATCTCGGGCTCGTCGTCACCGGCTTCACGGCCATGAACTTCGTCATGAAGCTCGGCAGCCTCAAGGGCCATTCGTCGCCGGCGCTGACGGCCTCGCTCTTTTCGGCCGCGACGCTCTTCTGTCTGGCTGTCGTCCTCTTCTCGGGCCAGCCGCTCTCGAGCTCGGGCCCCGTCGTGCTTCTCGCGGTCGGCGGCGGGGTCGGAGGGGCCATCGCCTATTTCTTTTTCCTGAGCGCGCTCAAAATGGGGCCCTACGCCCTGACCATCTCGATCTACACCATGGCCTTCCTCATCCCGGTCGTGTTCTCCATGATCGTCTGGGACCGGCCCCTGAATTCGGCGGCCGGGGCCGGGATCGCCCTCATCGTGGCCGGGGTGGCCCTGATCTCGAGCTCGGCTTCGGGCGGCCAGGGAGAGGCCAAGGCCGCCTGGCTGAAGTGGCTCATTCTGCTGGGGATAGCCTTCCTCCTGACCGGCATCCCCCAGGTCGCCCAAGCCGCGGCGGCCCGGCTCGGGGCCATCAACCTGTGGTACTTCCTCTTCCTGACCTTCCTCTCGGGGTCGCTCGCGCTCTGGTCGTTCCTTTACATCCGGCGGATCGCGCCGCGCGGCCACATCTTCCTTTACGGCGGGCTCGCCGGTCTGGCCAGCGTCGCCGGCAACATGTTCACGCTGCAGGCGCTCGGCAAGCTCCCCGAGCCGGTCGTCTTCCCGGTCTCGCTCGCGGGCCCCGTGATCGGCGCGGTCCTGCTCTCGGTCCTGTTCTTTAAGGAAAAGACGAAGCCCCTGGGCTACCTCGGCATCCTTCTCGGCCTCGGCGGGATCGTGCTGCTAGCGTTGAGCTGAGGGTCCAGGAAGCGGGGCCGGGACGGCCGCGAACTCAGGGCTGGACCGAGATACCGGCGGCGAACGCCTCGACCTTCTTCTGCCAGCCCTCTTCGAGCGGCCCCCTCATGCCGGTCACATAGACCTTGCCCTCGGCGACTTTGACCAGGCCCTTGGCCTCCAGGATCCCGTTCATGATGGGACGCACCCGCTCCCACTTGGCGATCTCTTCCTCGGTCGGCATCCGCCCGGTCTTTTTATCGGGCCGGGGCGCGCCTTCCGTGGTCAGCAGGGCGTATTTCGTTCCCGCGGGGAGCGCGACCTTCTTCAGGAAGCGGCGGGCGCGCCCGATCGGCTTGCCGATGCGCCCCGGCGAGCTGAAAAGATAGAGGTCGGCCGGCGGCATCTCCTTCGGCGTCGCATCCCGGACGTGATGGACGTTGACCGTGATCCCCTTGGCGGCCATCAGCGCCTTGAACTCCTCGGCGACCTTGGCTCCGTTCCCATACTTCGAGGCGTGGAAATATTCGATCTTCATGTGTCCTCCGGCGTGTCGGCGCTTCCCCTATCATGGGGAAAAGGCCCCGCCCAATCAAGCCCTATCGGCGCCGCGCCATTGACACCCTCGGGCGCCGGGGATAACCTTGGGGCCATCCGTCGAGGAGGAGAGGTCACCGATGAGAATCCCCAAGGCCCTGATCGTCGTCCCGCTTCTCGCGCTCATGGGCGCCGCCGCGGCGGTCGCCGCGCCCGCCCCCGGACCGGCCGACCCGGCCCAGGCCCCGGCCGCCGACCGGCTGCAGTGGTTCCGCGAGGCCAAATTCGGCCTGTTCATCCACTGGGGCGTTTACTCGATGATCGGCCGCGAGGAATGGGCCCGCCAGCTCCTCCAGATCCCGCTCAAGGACTATCAGTACTACGCCGACAACTTCAATCCGGTCGACTTCGACCCGGATGCGTGGGCGGCCCTGGCCAAGGAGGCCGGCGTGAAGTACGTCATCATCACCTCGAAGCACCACGACGGCTTCGCCATCTTCGACAGCGCCTACACCGACTACGACGTGATGCACGCCAAGTATGGCCGGGACATCCTCGGCCCGCTCTCGGTGTCGATGAAAAAGGCCGGGATCCCCCTCGGCTTCTACTACTCGATCATGGACTGGCATCACCCGGATTACCTGCCGCGCCGCGGCTGGGAGACCGACCGGACGACCAAAGGCGCCGATTTCAACCGCTACATGGACTTCGCCACGAACCAGCTCAAGGAGCTCGTGGCCAAGTACGACCCGGCCGTGCTTTGGTTCGACGGCGAGTGGGAGCATTCGAACGAGGAGCAGCGGGCTTTCGCCATCGGCAAGATGCTGATGGCCATGAAGCCGACGCTCCTCATCAACGACCGGCTCTACAAGCGCGAGCCCGGCTATGGCGACTTCGGGACGCCGGAGAACTTCGTCCCGGCGACGGGTATCCGCAACCCCGACGGCTCACCGCGCCTTTGGGAAGCCTGCACCACCATGAACTGGAACGGCTGGGGCTACAACCGCTACGAGACCGAGTTCCACAGCTCGCCCCAGCTCATCCGCCAGCTCATCGAGATCGTCAGCAAGGGCGGCAACCTCCTGCTCAACGTCGGGCCGCGGCCGGACGGCAAGATCCAGGACGATTTCGCCGCCCGCCTCCGCGAGATCGGCTCCTGGCTCAAGACCAACGGCGAAGCGATCTACGGCACGACGGCCAGCGTCTTCGAGCGCCTGCCCTTCTTCGGCCGATGCACGGTCAAGGGCCAGACGCTCTATATTCACGTCATGGGTTGGCCGCTGGACAAGACCATCCGGCTGCCGGGGCTCAAGACCGAGGTGAAGAAGGCCTATCTCCTGACGGGGCCCGGCCGGCCGCTGACGTTCCGACGGGCAGGCAAGGATGTTCTTGTGACACTTCCGGAGCGCGAGCGCGACCCGGCCGCGACGGTCGTCGTCGTCGAGCTCCAGGGGCCGCCCGTCGTCGAGCCCTTCAAGATCGTCCCGGAGAAGGACGGACGCGTCGAGCTGCCGATCTTCCTCGCCGACGTCCAATCGGAGATGGGTCAGCGCGCCTACGTCGACCATTTCTACAAAACGACGATGCTCACGAACTGGCAGAACGTCAACGACTACCCGGAGTGGGTCTTCACGACCGACAAGCCCGGGGCCTACGAGGTCCGGGCCTCTTACGCCAGCATGTGGGGCGGCCAGGCCGGCTATGAGGTCGAGGTCGACGGCCGGAAGATCGCGGCCAAGACGGAACCGTCGCCGAGCGTCTACTTCCCCAAGACCTTCTCCGTCGGCAAGGTCGCGCTCGAGGCAGGCGAACATAAGCTCCGGGTCCGGATCACCAGCGTCACCAATAACCACGCCATGAACCTGGAGAAGGTCGTCCTTGTCCCGGCGAAATAGATATTGAATTCCCTCGCCGACCTCGAAAGGGGACTTATTCATATTGGGAGGCAGGCATGAGAGTCACGACCAGCTTGGCCATGATCAGTCTGGTTGTCGGCGGCGGGCTTTTAGCTTCGGCCCAGGCGCCCGCCAAGAGCGGCTGGGTCGACCGCTTCGACGTCGACAAGGGGGCTTTCGCCTCGGTCGGCGCGAACGACTTCTTCCGCCTCGAGCCAGGCGCCTTCCTCATCCTCGAGAAAGGGAAAGAGCGCCTGGTCATCGCGGTCCTCGATGAGACGCGCCTCGTCGACGGCGTCGTGACCCGTGTCGTCGAGGAACGGGAAACGAAGGGCGGCGAACTCGTCGAGGTCTCGCGGAATTTCTTCGCCTTCAACGCCGCCGACCGCGGCGTCTACTATTTCGGCGAAGAGGTCGACATCTATAAGAAAGGCCGGGTCGTCCGCCACGAAGGCGCTTGGGAATCCGGCAAGGACGGGGCCCGCTTCGGGCTGATGGTGCCGGGCCGGCCCGAAGTGGGGGACCGGTTCTATCAGGAGATCGCACCCGGTGTGGCCATGGACAGGGCCCGGATCGTGTCCCTCGAAACCTTGATCCGGACGCCGGCCGGGGAGTTCAAGGGTTGCCTCGAGTTCGTCGAGACGTCGCCGCTCGAGCCCCTGGCCCGCGACACCAAGATCTACGCGCCCGGCATCGGTTTGGTCAGGGACGGCTCGTTGCTGCTCGTCGAGCACGGCCGCAAGGAGGGGAAATGAGGAGGCCTTCCCGCATCATCTCGATCGTTGTCGTCGCCGCGGCCGCCCTTTTCATCGGCGGGACGCCGGGCGGCGGCGCCGCGGACAGGCCTTTCACGCTGGCCGACGTCCTTTCGGCCCCCTATCCGTCCGATCTCACGGCGGCGGCGAAGGCCGACCGCATCGCCTGGATCATGAACGACCGCGGCGCGCGGAACGTCTGGACCGCGGCCGGGCCCGATTTCAAGCCGGTCAACCTGACCGGCTTCGCCCGGGACGAGGTCTTCGACATCCCCGAGGTGCTGCTGACGGGCGACGGGCTCACGGCCGTTTTCGTCAAAGAGGGCTCGCCCAACGCGGCCGGCTGGGTCACGAACTCCGACAGCGACCCCGACGGAAGGGAGCAAGCCGTCTGGGCCGTCCGGACGGACGGCGGCCGGCCCTGGCGGGTGGCCGCGGGCAACGCGCCGGTCCTCGCCCCGGACGGGCTCTCGGCGCTCCTGGTCAAGGACGGGTTGATCTACCGCGTGCCGCTCGAGCCGCGCTCGGACCCGGCCCAGGTCCCCGCGCCGGAGCTCCTCTTCCGGGCGGCCGGGACGAACGGCTCGCCCCGCTTCTCCCCCGACGGCGGGCGGGTCGCGTTCGTCAGCGACCGCCAGGACCACAGCCTCATCGGCGTCTTCGACCTGGCCGGCCGCAGGATCACGTGGATCGCGCCGAGCGTCGACCGCGATTCCGAGCCCCGCTGGTCGGCCGACGGGAAGCGGATCGTGTTCATCCGCCGGGCCGGGCTCATGTTCGACGCCGCTGCCGGCGGCGAATCCCGAAGCCGCGGTCCGGCCGACCTGGCCATCTGGGTGGCCGACGCCGCGACCGGCCAGGCCCGGGAGCTGTGGCGGACGCCCAAAGTCGCGCCTCGCTTTTACACGCTCCGCGGCCTCGAGCTCGCGGCGAACGGCCGGATCCTGTTCACGGCCGAGCGCGAGGAGTGGGCCCATGTCTTCGCCCTGCCGCTCGACGGCGGCGAGCCCGCCGACATCACCCCGGGCGACGGCTTCGTTGAGCACGTCGGGCTTTCCCCGGACGGCGCGACCCTCTACTTCTCGAGCAATCAGGGCGATCTCCACGGCCGGCGCATCTGGAAGGTGGCGACGGCGGGCGGCCAGGCCACGGCGCTCACCCCGAAGGAGACGATCGGGACGCTTCCGGTCGCGCTGGCCTCGGGCCGCGGCGCGGCTTTCCTCCACGCCACCGCGGTCCGGCCGACGTCCGTCGCGACGGTCCCCTCGGGCGGCGGGAAGATCGAGCTTGTCGCGCCGCGCGAGCTGCCGGCCGCGTTCCCGGTCAAGGAGCTCGTGACGCCCGAGCTCGTCATCGTCAAGGCCGCCGACGGCCTCGAGGTCCCCTGCCAGCTCTTCCTGCCCAGGGGGGCCAAGGCCGGCGACAAGCGGCCGGCGGTCGTCTTCACCCACGGCGGGCCCATCCGGCAGATGCTCCTCGGCTGGCACTACATGGAGTTCTACTCCGAGGCTTACGGCATCAACCAGCTCTTCGCCGGCCGCGGCTACGTCGTCATCTCGATCAACTACCGCAGCGGCATCGGGTACGGCCGGTCCTTCCGCGAGGCCCCGAACTGCGGCCTGGAGGGCGCGGCCGAATACCAGGACGTCCTGGCCGGGGTCGCCTATCTCCGGTCGCGGCCCGAGGTCGACCCGGAGCGGGTCGGGGCGTGGGGGCTGTCGTACGGCGGCCTTCTGACGGCCCTGTCGCTGGCCCGCAACTCCGACATCTTCAAGGTCGGCGTCGACCTGGCCGGGGTCCACGACTGGTCGCAGATGCGCTGGGGGCGGCTCGACGAGGCCCGGCGCAAGACGGCCCGGGAAGCGTCGCCCGTCGCCGCGGTGGACACATGGACGTCGCCGGTCCTGTTCATCCACGGCGATGACGACCGCAACGTCGCCTTCCAGCAGACGACCGACCTCGTCCAGCGCCTCAGGGCCAAGGGCGGCGTCGAGATCGAGCTGATGATCGCCCCCGACGAGCCGCACGAGTTCAGGCTCCATCGGAACCGCATGGAGGCCTACGAGCGCACGTTCGAGTTCATCGACCGGCACATCGGCCGGAAAAAATAAGCCCCGGGGGTCCCGGCCGGATCCCCCGGGGACGGACGTTCGCGGCGCGGACCTGAGCCTTATTTCAGGACGATGTCGCACTCGCCGGTGATGGCCGCGTTCTTCACGTCGTGGACCTTGATCGTCAGCTTGTCGCCCTTGGCGAAGCCGGGGTTCTTGAAGTAGAGCGGGGTCAGGAAGCCGAGCTTCCCGGCCATGTGCCCTTCCGAGGCGGCCAGGGGAGCGGACAGGGTCAGCGGGGGGAAGAAGTTGGACCGCTCAGGGAACTCGTAGAACCGGATCCAGGAGGCGTTGAGGCCTTCCTTGCCGAGGCGCCGGTAGAAATCGAGGTCCCGGATCGTGCCCCGGTACTCGTCGCGCAGCTCGCCGACGGAGGGCATGCGGTACTCCTGTCCCTTGTAGATCATGACCACGTCCTTGGCCGCGACGGTGTAGGCCTGGTCGCCCGCGGCGGCCATGAAGGCGACGAACATAACGTAGGGGCTGTTGAGGTTCTGGTTGACGAGAGAGGCGTCGACGGCCATCAGGATGGGGCCGCTTTGGCTGGAAAAGGCGCCGAGTCCCAGGTCCTTGGTCTGGGGATAGGCGGCGGCCGCCAGGATGAGGACGGCCATAGCGATCTT
The DNA here is from genome assembly GCA_964408215.1 of uncultured Eubacteriales bacterium. GTDB lineage: Bacteria > Acidobacteriota > Aminicenantia > Aminicenantales > Saccharicenantaceae > RBG-16-66-30. Next base: position 9,178 of record CAYOYQ010000025.1, on the reverse strand, counting down.
CGAGAGTTTCATCGTTGTCTCCTTTCTGGCCCGAATTCCTCAGGCCGACAAGGAGAAATGCAAGCCGCGTGCCAAGAGGCCGGGGAAACGGGGGGCCTGTTTTCCCAGGGGAGCCAGACCGAGGGATGTCCGTCCGGGAGGACGGTCTGTCCTCAAATCCTACTTATCAAGTAGGGATTCGGCCGGGGTCAGGCGCCGGGCTGGAGCGTCTTCTTGATCTTGGCCAAGTCGTAGCCCTTGGCGGCGATCCGGCAGAGGAGCTCCTCGTAGAGGGGCCCGTCCATCTGGGGGGTCCGGCCGAGGACCCAGAGGTAGGTCCGGGCGGGGTGGCCGACGACCGCCCACTGGTAGTCCGGGTCGAGGTCGATGATCCAGTAGTCCCCGGCGAAAGGCCAGAAGAAGCTGACCTTGAGCTTGGCGTTGGTCGTCTTGTCGACGATCCAGGCCTTGCCCCGGACGCTCTTGACCTTGCCGTCGAGGGTCTCCTTGCGGCCGGCGTTGATGACGTCGATCTTGCCGTCGGGCCGGAGCGAGTAGTGAGCCGAGACCCCGACCAGTCCTTTCTGGAAGCGCTGGGGAATGGTGGCGATCTCGTACCAGGTGCCGAGGTATCGCTCGAGGTCGACGTGGGCGACGACCTCGAGCGGCTTCGTCTCGGCGGCGGGGGCGGCCGTCGCGCCGGCCGCGGCAAAGACGAGCAGGATGAGAGCGAGCTTCATTGTCGGACCCTTCCTTTCTCCGCCTCCAGTTTAGGCGACGGACCGGGCCGGGTCAAATGGGCCGGAGCGGGCCGGGTTGAAATGCCCCTCCCCTTTCGCATAGAATCCCGGTGTCGTGGGCGACACGAGAAGCGTACGCGAGCCGTCGGCCGTTCGTCCCTCCCTCTGTTCCTTCCATTTCGCCTGAGCCGGCCCTCGGAGTCCGTCCTCGAGCGCCCTTGACCGGGAAAAGGAGGGCCCTATGGGGAAGCGCACCATCCGACCGACGAGGCGGGATTTCCTCAAGGCCGCGGCGGCGGGGGCGGCGGCCGCCCTGGCGCCGTTGCCGGGCCGGGCCCATGAACGGGCCGCGGCGACGGCCGCGCCCGGCGGCAAGTTCAAGCTCAAATATGCCCCGGGGCTGGGCATGTTCGAGGCCCACGCGGGGAAGAAGCCGGCCGATCAGCTCAAGTTCATGGCCGACCAGGGCTTCACGGCCTGGTTCGACAATGGCCTGATGGGCCGGCCCGCCGCCGAGCAGGAGGCCCTGGCCAAGGAATCGGCGCGCCTCGGCCTCGCGATCGGTCCGTTCGTCGTCTACGCGGATTTCGCGGTCGAATCCTTCGTCATCAGGGACGCGGCCATCAACGAGATGCTGGCCGGGCGCTTCAAGACCGCGATCGAGACGAGCAAGCGGACGGGCTGCAAGTGGACGCTGGCCGTCCCCGGCCGCTACAACCAAAGGCTCGATTGGGGCTACCAGACGGCCAACGTCATCGAGAACCTCAAGCGGTTCGCCGGGCAGTGCGAGCCCGCGGGACTCATCATCGTCCTCGAGCCGCTCAACCCCAAGGACCATCCGGGCCTTTTCCTGACCAAGATGGCCCAAGCCTACGAGATCTCGAAGGCCGTCAACAGCCCCTCGGTCAAGATCCTCGACGACATGTATCACCAGCAGATCACCGAGGGCAACATCATCCCCAACATCGACGCCTGCTGGGACGAGCTCGCGGCGTTCCACGTCGGCGACTCGCCGGGCCGCAGGGAGCCGGGCACGGGCGAGATGAACTACCGCAACATCTTCAAGCACATCCACGGCAAGGGCTACACGGGCGTCCTCTGCCTCGAGCACGGCCTGAGCGGCAAGGGGCTCGAGGGCGAGAAGGCCCTCCTCGCCGCCTACCGTGACGCCGACAATTTTTAAAGGAGAGAGGGTCAAACCAACTTTTTTCGAAAAAAAGTAGGTTTGACCCCATCTTGAAAGGAAAAGAGATGAGCGACAACGAACTGACTCGCAGGGACTTCCTCAAGACCGCATCCACCGCTTCCATGGCGACGCTCGTGGCCGCCGTCGCCGGCTCGGGCGGGCGATGCGCCGCGGGGACCGACGTCATTCGCATCGGCGTCATCGGGTGCGGCGGGCGGGGCACGGGCGCCACGATCGACGCCGTAACCTCCTCGCCGGGCGTCGAGATCGTGGCCCTTTACGACCCATTCCAGGACCGCATCGACGGCTGCCTGAAGCAGCTCAAGGAGAAGGTCCCGGCCGCGGTCAAGGTCACGCCCGAGACCTGCTTCACCGGCCTCGACGGCTACAAGAAGCTCCTGGCCATCAGGAAGATCAACTACATCGTCACGGCCGCCCCGCCCGGCTTCCGGCCTCTCCACCTCGACGCGGCCATCAAGGCCGGCAAGAACGTCTTCATGGAGAAGCCCGTGGCCGTCGACCCGACCGGCGTGCGCTCGGTCATCGCCAGCTCGGAGCTGGCCGCGAAGAAGGGCCTGGCCATCGTCGCCGGGACCCAGCGCCGCCACCAGCAGAAGTACCTCGAGACGCTGAAGCGCGTCCACGACGGGGCCATCGGCGAGCTCGTCGGCGGGCAGTGCTATTGGAACCAGGGCGACCTCTGGGTCATCAAGCAGACGCCCGAGATGAGCGACCTGGAGTGGCAGTGCCGCAACTGGCTCTACTTCTCCTGGACCTCGGGCGACCACATCGTCGAGCAGCACGTCCACAACATCGACGTCATGAACTGGGCCTTCGGCGCGACCCCGGTCAAGGTCATGGCCATGGGCGGCCGCGAGGTCCGGACGGCCCCCGAGTACGGCAATATCTTCGACCACTTCGCCGTCGAGTTCGAGTACCCCGGCGGCGTCCGGGTGGCCAGCCAGTGCCGCCAGATCAAGGGCTGCGCCGACCGGGTCGAGGAGAAGATCGTCGGGACCAAGGGCTACGCTTTCGGCTACGGCGAGGTCGGCGGCCCGAACGCCTGGAAGTTCGAAGGTGACGAGCCCAATCCGTACGTCATCGAGCACGCCGACCTCATCGCCAGCATCCGCGACGGCAAGCCGCTCAACGAGGGCAAGCGCGTCGCCGAGAGCACCCTGTGCGCCATCATGGGCCGCATGAGCGCCTACACCGGCCGGGCCATCTCCTGGGACTGGGCCATGAACGCCTCGAAGCTCAACCTCTTCCCCGAAAAGCTCGCGTTCGGCCCGCACCCGGTCGACCCGGTGGCCGTGCCGGGCGTGACGCCGCTCGTTTAGGAAGCGGTCCGGGCCGCGGACGACGGAAGGAGTCTTGATGAACAGAGGACGGCTGACGGGCCGCGTCGCCCTGGTCACGGGGGTCAACAACCCGATGGGCATCGGGGCCGCGATCACCCGGGCGCTCGCGGCGGAAGGCGCGGCCGTCTTCATCACCTCGTTTCGGCATCCGCCAACGCTGAGCCCGGCGGAGATGGAGCGGGCCCGGCGCGCAGGGACCGGCGGACCCGCATTCTATGAGGCGATGGGGCAGGAGCCGCCCGAGGCCATCGTCAACGCCATCCGGTCCGCCGGCGGCCGGGCCGCCTCGCTCGAGGCGGACTTGGCCGATCCGGCCTCCGCCCCTATCCTCCTCGAGACCTGCGAGAAGGAGCTTGGACCGGTCGACGTCCTGGTCAACAACCACGCCCACTGGGAGCCGGAGACGTTCGACCCGGCGCACGTGACCGGCCAAGGCTATGGAATGAAGCTGGCCGACGCGGCCACTATGGACGCCCACTACGCGGTCAACGCCCGGGCCCCGGCGCTGTTGATGGCCGAGTACGTCCGGCGGCACCTCGCCCGCGGCGCGGCGTGGGGCCGGATCGTCAACGTCAGCACCGACGCGGCCGATGCCCACGCGGGCGCCGTGAGCTACGCCGCGTCGAAGCACGCCCTCGAATCCTACAGCCGCTCGGCCGCGCACGAGCTCGGCAAGTACGGCATCACCGTCAACGTCGTCGCGCCGGGCCCCGTTCAAACGGGGTGGCTCGGTCCCGACGAAGAGACCGCGATCGCCGGGAAGACCCCGCTCGGCCGGATCGGCCGGCCGGAGGACATCGCCGATGTCGTCGTCTTCCTGGCCTCGGACGAGGCCCGCTGGCTGACCGCTCAGCTCCTCTACGTCGGCGGCGGCTGGAAATGGCATCCCTGAAAAGTGGAGGACCCATGAGTCAGATGAAACGTCGACACTTCCTCAAGACCGTCGCGGTCGCCGGCGGCGCGGCGGTGGCCGGTTTCCCGACCATCGTCAGGGCCTCGGCCCTGGGCAAGGACGGGGCCGTCGCGGCTTCGGACCGCATCGTCATGGCCGGCATCGGCTTCGGCATGCAGGGCCCCTCGAACATGGCCAATTTCCTCGAGAAGCCCGAGGTCCAGTGGGTGGCCGTCTGCGACCTCGACACCGAGCCCCTGGCCCGGGCCAAGGCCATGGTCGACAAGAAGTACGGCAACAAGGCCTGCGCGACCTACCACGATTTCCGCGAGCTCTACCTGCGCAAGGACCTCGACGCCGTGTCGATCGCGGTGCCCGACCACTGGCACGCCATCCTCAGCATCGCGGCGCTCCGGTCCGGCTTCGACGTCTACGGCGAGAAGCCCCTGACCCACAACCTCCGCGAGGGCCGGGCCCTCTGCGACGCCGTCAAGCGTTACGGCCGGGTGTGGCAGACCGGCTCGTGGCAGCGCTCGGTCGAGAACTTCCACCAGGCCGCGGAGCTCGTCCGCAACGGCCGCATCGGCAGGATCAAGCGGATCGAGGTCGGCCTGCCGCAGGGCCATTACGACTTCGCCGGGACCTTCGGCCAGGAGGCCCTCGTCCCGCCGCCGAAGAACCTCGACTACGAGTTCTGGGTCGGCCCGGCGCCGTGGTGGCCGTACTGCAAGGCCCGGGTCCACATGAACTGGCGTTGGAACATGGATTTCGGCGGAGGCCAGTACATGGACTGGATCGGCCATCACCTCGACATCGCCCACTGGGGCATGGGCTGGGACGAGACCGGCCCGGTCGAGATCGAAGCGAAGGGCGAGTACCCGACGTCGGGCATCTACAACAGCCCGACCCGCTACTACGTCCAGGCCAAGTACGCCGACGGGACGCCGATGATCCTCGCCGGCGGCCATGACGAGATCTGGGGCGGGACGAAGTGGATCGGCGAGTACGGCTGGATCTGGGTCGACCGCGGCCAGTTCGAGACCGAGCCGGCCGGCCTCAAGAACGAGACGGTCAGGCCCGAGGAGATCCGCCTCGCCAAGAGCCGCGATCACCAGCAGAACTTCCTCGACTGCGTCCGCAGCCGGGGAAAGACGATCACCCCGGCCGAGACGGCCCACCGCTCCGCGAGCGTCGGGCATCTCGGCGTCATCGCCATGGAGGTCGGCCGGAAGATCAAATGGGACCCGGCGACCGAGACGATCATCGGCGACCCGGAGGCGGAGTGGCTGCTCGGCCACTCCTACCGCAAGCCGTGGCAGCTGCCGGAGTGAGGAGGGCGAAGATGAACAAGACACGTCCGATCGTCATCGTCGCGGCCCTTCTTATCCTCGCGTCGCTCACGCCCGCAGCCTTTATCGCCGGCGGCCAAATGGATGAGCAGACCCGGCAGGGCATGGGCCTGACCTACGCGTCCCTCGAGGCGATCCTCAAGGACCTCCAGACCTACGACACCTCCGACGTCGGCCCGGCCATGCACCTGCGGGCCTACATCTTCTCGAACAAGGACAACGCCCAGGCCCGCAAGGAGGCCGAGGCGGCGCTCCTGAAGTTCGTCCAGGGCTCGCCCGCGCCGGCCGGGTTGATGGCCGCCTGCCGGGCCCTCAGCCTCATCGGCGGCGCCGACGCCGTACCCGTGCTGGCGGCCCTCGTTCTCAAGCCGGAGACGACCGACCCGGCCCGGTACGCGCTCGAGCGGATCCCCGGCCCGGCGGCCGACGAGGCCCTCGTCGCGGCCCTCGGCAAGAGCGGCGGCGACGTCAAGCGGGGCATCGTTTTCTCGCTCGGCGCAAGGAAGACCGACGCCGCGGTCGCGGCCCTGTCGAAGCTGGCGGCGGCGAAGGACGCCGCGCTGGCCGCCGACGCGATCAAGGCCCTGGGCAAGATCGGCGGCGCCGAAGCGATCAAAGCGCTGAGCGGGGCTCTCGGCAAGTCGGCCCCGGCGCTGAAGGCGGAAGCCGCGTCGGCCCTGCTTTTCGCGGCCGAGGGCCTGATGAAGGACAACGATAGACCCGGCGCGGCGGCGGTCTATGACAGGATCTTCGCGGCCGGCCTGCCCGCGGTCCTGCGTCAAGCCGCGTTCAAGGGCCGGATCGCGGTCGCCGCCGATCCGAAGGCGCTCGTCCTCAAGACGTTGACGGGCAAAGACGCGGAGCTCTACGCGCCTGCGCTGGCCGCGGTGCCGGCCCATTTCGGGGCCGGTGAGATCGGCCCTGTCGCCGAGCTCATGGGCCGGCTCCCCGAAAGCGCCAAGGTCCAACTCACGGCACTTCTGGCCGGCTATCCCGCCGAGACGGCCCGGCCCTATCTCCTTTCGGCGGCGGAAGACACCTCTTCGGATGTCAGGCTGGCTGCGCTCCGGTCCATCGCCAAGGCCGGGGACGGCAAGTCGGTCATCTTCCTGGCGACCAAGGCGGCCCGGACGGCCGGGGCCGAACAGGATGCGGCCAGGGACGCCCTGGCCCGCCTCAAGGGCCTCGACGTCGACGCGGCCGTTCTCGATCACCTGGCCAAAGCGTCGGACGACGCGGTCAAGGCCGAGCTCGTCCGGGCGGCGAGCGACCGGCGCATCGCCGCGGCCAAGCCCGCGCTCCTGGCCCTGATCAAGACCGGATCGGCCGGGCTCAAGGCCCAGGCCGCGGCCGCGCTGCGGACGCTCGCCGATCAGGGCGAAATCCCGGCCCTTCTCGATCTTCTCGGCGGGCTCGAGGACGAAGCGGCCCGCGAGGCCATGCAGGACACGGTCGCCGCGGCGGCCCGGACGAACCCGCGGGAGCTGGCCCGCGCGGGCGAGGTCAGGAGCCGCCTCGCCGGTGAAAAGGACCCGGGGAAGCGGGCGGACCTGCTGCGCGTCCTGGGCAAGATCGGCGACGACTCGTCCCTGGCCCAGGTGCGGGCGGCCCTGTCCGACCCGGACGCGAAGATCGTCGACGCCGCCGTGCGGGCCCTGGCGGAGTGGCCGACGGATTCCGCCCGCGACGATGTCTTCGAGGTCGCCCGGAAGTCGGTCGTACTCAACCACCGCGTCCTGGCCGCGCGGGCCTACGTACGCATGATCGGGCTCGAGCCGTACCGGGCGCCCGAAGGGGCGGCCGCCGATCTACTCAAGATCCTGGCCCTGTCGCCCCGGCCGGAAGAGAAGAGGCTCGTTCTGGCGGCGCTCGTGCGGTTCCCCTGCGTCACCTCGCTCAAGACGGCCGAGTCTCTTCTGGCGGACCCCGAGGTCGCCAAAGAGGCCAAGCTCGCCTCCGACCGCATCCGGAACGCCCTGAAATAGGCAAAGAGAGGGTTTGACCCTCTCTTGGGAGGATAAGATGATCGAAGGACAGGCGGGGGGAGGGAAGTCCCCCAAGCTCCGGTACGGCATGGTCGGAGGCGGGCCGGGCGCCTTCATCGGCGACGTCCACCGCAAGGCGGTCGCCATGGACGGCCGGGCCGAGCTCGTCTGCGGCGTGTTCTCGCAGAAATATGAGAACACCCTGGCCACGGGCGAATCGCTCGGGCTCCCGAAGGACCGCCTCTACCGGACCTTCGACGAGATGATCGCGGCCGAGTCCGTCCGGCCCGACAAGCCCGACTTCATCAGTGTCGTCACCCCCAACAGCACGCACTACCCGGCTTCCAAGCGGGCCCTCGAGAACGGCTTCTCCGTCATCTGCGAAAAACCCCTGGCGACAAGCCTTTCCGAGGCACTCGACCTGGCCTGTCTCGTCCGCGAGTCGGGCCTCCTCTTCTGCGTCGCCTACGCCTACTCGGGCTATCCCATCGTCAAGCACCTTCGCGACATCATCCGCGCCGGCGAGATCGGCGGGGTCCGCTTCGTCAACGGCGAGTATCCGCAGGAGTGGCTGGCGACCAAGCTCGAGGCGACGGGCCAGAAGCAGGCGGCCTGGCGCACCGACCCGAAGTTCGCCGGCGCCTCCAACTGCGTCGGCGACATCGGCAGCCACATCGAGTTCATGGCCGCCTACATGACCGGCCTCGAGATCGATTCGCTTTGCGCCCGCCTCGATCGCTTCGGCCCGGACCGTCCCCTCGACGACAACGCCACGATCATGGTCAATTACAAGGGCGGCGCCCGCGGCGTTTACTGGAGCTCCCAGATCGCGGCCGGCCACGACAACGCCCTACGCCTGCGCATTTACGGAACCAAGGGCGCGGTCGAGTGGTTCCAGGAGACGCCCAACACGGCCCGCGTCTCGTACCTCGACCGCCCGACCGGGACGATCTCGCGCGGCCGCGACCCCATGTCGGCCCGGGCCCAGTCGCTCTCGCGGCTCCCGTCGGGCCATCCCGAGGGCTACTTCGAGTGCTTCGCCAACGTCTACTCGACCTTCATCAGCGCCCTAGCCAAGAAGCTCCGCGGCGAGCCGCCGGCCGGCGACGACCTCGACTTTCCCGGCGTCGATGACGGCGTCCGCGGCGTCCGCTACATCGAACGGTGCGTCGAGAGCTCGGCCAAGGGCGCAATTTGGATTGAGATGGGGACATGAGCAGGGTTCGTGTCCCCCATTAAGAAGGAGGCAACCATGTCCCGACCCGTTACGCTTTTCACCGGCCAGTGGGCCGACCTGCCGTTCGAAGAGGTCTGCAAGAAGGCGAAGGCCTGGGGCTACGACGGCCTCGAGATCGCCTGCTGGGGCGACCACATGGACGTCCGCAAGGCCGCGTCCGACCCGGCCTACGTCAAAGAGAAGAAACGCGTTCTGGCCAAGCACGGCCTCAAGTGCTGGGCCCTCGGCGCCCATCTCGCCGGCCAGTGCGTCGGCGACGAGTACGACCCGCGCCTCGACGCCTTCGCCCCGGCCAAGGTCAAAGGCAAGCCCGAGGCCCTGCGCAAGTGGGCAATCGAGGAGACGAAAGCCGCCGCCAAGGCCGCCCGGGCCATGGGCTGTTCCGTCGTCACCTGCTTCATGGGCTCGCCCATCTGGAAGGCCTGGTACTCCTTCCCGACCACGACCGA
>CAYOYQ010000024.1:0-21249 GCA_964408215.1 uncultured Eubacteriales bacterium | reverse complement strand
GCGGATCCAGTTGGCGTTGGGCAGGTTGATGCCGATCGGCGTCGACGGGTAGCAGTCGCCGCCCAGCATGGCCGCTGTGATGACCTTGGCCGAGACGCCCTTGACCTCCTTCTTCTTGAAGCGGGGATCGACCGGCGAATGGTCCTCGAACCACTGGGCGTTGGCCGAGATGATGTCGGCGCGCTTGGTCGCGGCCAGGTCCTTGAAGTTGACGACCGACTCCCAGGTGGCCTTCAAGCCCATCGGGTCGTTGTAGACCTCGATGAAGCCGTTGACGAAGTCGATGAGCGAGGCCAGGTCCTTGACCCAGAGGATGTTGTATTCGTCGAACCGCTCGAGGCTGCCCGACCGGTAGTAGGCGATCAGGGCCTCGATGACCTTTTTCTGCTGGTCGTTCTCGGCCGCGGCGGCGGCCTTTTCGAGCCAGAAGACGATCTTGGCGATGGCCGGCCCATAGAGGCCGTCGAGCGAGTACACCTCCTCGACGATCTGGCCCTCCTTTTTGACCAGCCGGGAGTTCAGGCCGTAGGAGATGGGCGTCTCGTCCCGGGGATCGACGATCCCCTTGTAGTAGCTCTCGACCTCGGCTTGGGTCACGCCGTCATAGAAGTTGACCGCGGAGCTCGCGACCAGGTCCCTGGTCGAGTCCAGCGAGACCTTTTTAGCGTCGCCAGCGGGATCGAAGAGGATGGGCCTCAGGAAGGCCAGGAAGGCGTCGACCGACTGGCCCGGGGCGAGCGGGAACGCCTCGCCTTCCGTGCCCTTGACCAGGGCGGCGAAATAGTCGGCGTCGAAGCCGGGGACGAACTTGTCGTTTGAATAATGATGGTGGATGCCGTTGGAGAACCAGACCCGCTTGACGTAGGTCATGAATTCGGCCCAGCGGGGGTCGTTGCGGTCGCCCTCGTACCCCCGGACGACGGCGTCCAGGGTGCGGCGGATGACCAAGTTATGCTTGTAGTTCTGGTCGAAGATGATGTCCCGGCCGCAGACCGCCGCCTCGCTGAGGTCGTAGACGAGCTCCTTCTGGCGCGGCGTGAGGGACTCGAAGCCGGGCACCTGATAGCGCAGGATGCGCAGGTCGGCGAACTGGTCGATCTGCCACTGGAACTCCGGCGCGGCCGCGGCCGGCGCTGGAACAGGTTCCTTTTTCCGGCAGGCCGCGGTCGAAGCGACCAGGCCGAGGCAGACGACGGCCAGGACAAGCAGGTTCTTGGTGTTCATGCGGCGGGACCTCCTGGGCGGGATGGTATCGAACATCTATGATAGCCGAAACGCCGGCCCGGCGTCCAACCTCCGGATGGGGTCAAGTCTGCCCGGCGAGCTTCTTGAGAAGGGGTCAGATCTACCTTTTACCCTCCCCAAGGCCCCGAAAAGGGTAAAAGGTAGATCTGACCCCATCTTGAAATTCTCGGCTCGCCGGGCAGACCTGACCCTATCTTGTTGACCCCATCTGGAAGAAATCCCGCCTGGCCGCGTCAAAAAGGATGGTTGTGAATTCTAGGTGGAGGTATTTATGAAAAAGCACCTGTTCGCCGTGGTCCTCGTCTTCGCCCTGCTCATCGGCCTGCGGGCCCAAGGCCCCCCGCCCCAGCAGCAGATGAAGCTCGAGGACGTCCAGAAGGCGCTGAGCCTGGTCGACAAGGCCCAGCCGGCGCCCGACAAGTACAAGGCCGGCCTCGAGGCCATCACCGCCAATGACTCGATCGCGATGCTGGCCTACATCGCGTCCGACCTCCTGGAGGGCCGCGACACCGGCTCGCGCGGGTACGATCTCGCCGCCGAGTATGCCGCGTCCCTTTTCAAGATGTGGGGGGTCAAGCCGGCCGGTGACATGCCCATGGCCATGGGCGGGTTCCGCATGGGCGGCGGCCGGGGCCAGGCGCCCCAGGCCCCCCGCGAACGGACCTATTTCCAGGAATTCGCCATGAAGGAGGTCTCCGACTCGCAGACCGACATCAGCATCGAGGTCGCGAAGGCCGGAGCGGTCAAGACCCGGACCTTCAAGGGCGGGCTCGATTTCGGCGGCGGGTTCGGCGGCATGGGCGGCGGGGCCGAAGGCACCGTCAGCGCGCCCGTCGTCTTCGTCGGCTACGGCATCTCCGAGCCGTCCGCCGGCTTCGACGAGCTCAAGGGTCTCAACCTCAAGGGCAAGGTCGTCCTCCTGCTCAGCGACGCGCCGGGCCGGGACAACCCCCAGTCGCCGCTCCAGAAGACCAAGGAGCTCAAGGACAAGTACTTCCCGGCCGCGCCTCAGGGCGACATGATGGCCATGATGGCGCGCGGCGGCGGGCCGCAGCGCTTCAACAAGATCGCCGAGATCGCCAAGCTCGGGCCGGCGGCCATCGTTCAGGTGGCCAACACGGGCAAGGACAGCGACATCTTCAACGCCCTCTCCGTCGTCCGCAAGCCCAGCGACGAGCGGCCGATCATCAACCAGCCTCGCAAGCGGCTCTCGCTCGCCGGCGTCGCCGGCGGCATGGAGATGGGCCGGGGCGGCGCCGCCGCCACGGCGATCACCCGCGAGATGGCCAACATGCTGCTCGAGGGCACCGGCCAGACGATCGACGACCTCAAGAAGAAGATCGAGACGACCTTCAAGCCGGTCTCGATGGACCTCCCCGGCGCCAAGATGACCATCGCCACGACCTCGAAGACGGCGCTCGTCCGGGGCAAGAACGTCCTCGGCATCATCGAGGGCTCCGATCCCAAGCTCAAGGACGAGTACTTCGTCGTCGGCGGCCACTATGACCACCTGGGCGCGTGGGACGGCTATATCTACAACGGCGCGGACGACAACGGTTCCGGGTCGGTCGGCGTCCTGAACATCGCCAAGGCCATCGCCGCGAGCCCGGTCAAGCCCAAGCGGTCCATCGTCTTCGCCCTGTGGACCGGCGAGGAGAAGGGCCTGCTCGGGTCCCGCTACTACGCCCTGAACCCCATCTACCCGATCGAGAAGACCGTCGGCTACCTCAATTACGACATGATCAGCCGGCCCTACGACGCCGCGACGATCGACCGCACGATGCGGCGCTACGGCGTCCCCGGCGCCGAGGAGCTGGTCAAGAAGGTCCGCGCCCCCTGGTTCGTCACGGTCAGCCTGACCGAGGGCACGCCCTTCGCCGCGATCGCCCGGGAGATGAACAGCTACGTCGGGCTCGACCTGGCCTTCACCTTCAACGCGCTGGGCCAAGGGAGCGGCGGCTCCGACCACTCGTCGTTCGCCTCGGTCAAGGTCCCCTTCGTCTATTACATGGCGGCCATGACCTCGGATTACCACCAGCCGAGCGACAGCGTCGAGAAGGTCAGCGGCGAGCTCATCGCCAAGATCAGCCAGCACGGCTTCTTGACGGTCTTCACTATCGCGGACAAATAGAGATAGATAACGAGAACTATCGCGAGGGAGGGGCGGACGCTCTGTCTGCCCCTCCCCTTTCGGGTTTGACCCTCTCCGTCTTCTTCTATAGAATCCCCCTCAACAGATAATCTCCGAGCCTCTTCGAACGAAGGAGGTCCGTATGACCGAATCCGCCTCTCAAGCCCTGTCCATCCTGCGCGACGGAAGCCAGTTCCAGTGGTACGTCATCCCTCTTCTGGCCTTCGCCTTCTACATCTACACCACAGAAGTCCAGAAGAAGGCCTGGAGCCTCGTCCTGGCCGGGCTCGCCTTCTGGGGCATGGACTGGATCAACGAGATCGCGAACGGCCTCGTCTTCCACTTCACGGGCACCGCTCCGATCTGGGGCGCCCCCGGAAAGACCGCCTATCTCATCCTGATCGGGTTGAACATCGAGATCATGTTCATGTTCGCCGTGGCCGGCATCATCTGGTCGAAGATGCTCCTCCCCGACCGCCGGACCAAGGTCCTCGGCCTGCCCAACCGCTGGTTCGTCGCCATCGCCGGGGCCGCCTTCTGCGTCTTCGTCGAATACCTGCTCAACGGCGTCGGGGCCTTGACCTGGGATTACAGCTGGTGGAGCCGGCGGGCCCCCTGGCTCATCTTCCTCTTCGGCTACCTGACCTTCTTCGTCGTCGCTTTCTGGGTCCACGACATGAAGACGATGAAAGGGAAGCTCACCGTCGTCGGGACGATCTGGGCCGTTGTGATCGCCTCGCTCGTCCTCTTCATCCCCGTCCTCCATTGGATCTAAGAAAGGGAAAGACGAGGCTGAAGACGCTGCCCCGGCCCGGTTCGCTCACGACGTCCACCCGGCCGCCGTGGGCGGCCATGATGTGGCGGACGATCCTCAGGCCCAGGCCGACGCCGGTCGGGAAATGCTCGACGGCCCGCGGGGACCGATAGAAGGCGTCGAAGATCTTGTCACGCTCCGCCGGCGCGATCCCGAGGCCCCGGTCTTTGACGGAGATGACCGCCTCTTCGAGGCCCCCGGTCAAAGTGACCGAGATCCGATCGCGTTCCGGGCTATATTTCACCGCGTTGTCGAGGAGGTTCAGGAGGGCCTGGCGCACGGCATCGGGGTCCGCCCGGACGACGAGCGGCGCCCCGGCGTCGTCGACCTCGATCGCCGGCCCCTCTTCCTCCAAGCTGCCGCGGACGAGGTCGACGACGTCCCTCGCGAGCGGACCGAGATCGACGTCCCGGAACGCGTAGGACTTGGCGTCGGCCTCGATCCTGCCGTAGTCGAGGACATTGGTGAGGAAGCGCGCCAGCCGCCCGCATTCGCCGGCCATGAGTCCGAGGAGCCTCTCGCGCCGGGCCGGGTCCTCGATCTTGCCGGACCGGAGAAGCCCGGACAGCCCGCTGAGGGAGGTCATCGGCGTCCTCAGCTCATGGGACAGAGTGGAGATGAACTCCGTTTTCATCCGGACGAGCTCCTCGGATTTCTCCCGTGAGGCCCGTTCATAGATCATCTCCTCCTGGATGCGGATCCGGCCCAAGTTGACCGCCAGATCCCCCGCCAGGGTCCGGAGGAGGTCGATGTCCTCGCCCGTGAACCGGTGCCCCGAGCTCTTCGGGCCGAAGAGGAGGAGGCCCCGAAGCGTCCCGGCGCCGCGCGGCAGGGTCAGGGCGACGACGGCCCCGGCGGCCGCGAGGTCGTTCTCCCGGGTCGCATCGCCGTCGCCGAGGCCCCGGACCCTTTCGGCCCGGACCCAGAGCCTGTCCTCGCCCGTCGGGAGAGCGGCCAGCCCGGCCGCGGCCGCCGCGTCCAGCCCCCGGGCCCAGGTCCGTCCTTCGCCGCTTCCTCCTTCGCGGAGCAGAACGCCGATCCCCGAGACGGCCAAGACCGAGCTCAGGGTCTCGGAAAAGAGCTCGAGGAGCCCGTCGGCCTCGATGACCGCGGGCGCTTTCTCCTTGAACCTCTGTAGGGCCTGTCGATAGTCGAAAGCCTGCCGGAAGAAGAGCCGGTCGACAAAGTCCCGGATGGCCTTCCGGCCGGGGCTGAGGAAAAGGGCGACGGCCACCGCCGTCCCGATATAGATCAGGTTCCGGCCGGTGGCGGTCGCGCGTGGGAAGACCAGCCGCAGGGCGTCGACCGAGAAGAGATAGGCGCAGATCGTGAAGACCGTCAGGATCGCGTAAACGAGCCCGCGGTGGAAGACGACGTTGACCCGGAGAAGCCGGAACTGAAGGATCACGGTGGCCATGAAGATCGGCAGCAGGAAAAAGAACGCGCTGACGAAATCGTCGGAGAGCCAAGGCTTGAGGGCCAAGGCCTGGGGCAGCTGATTGAGCATGAGGAAGGGCCCCAGCCCGACGGCCAGGCCGATGAAATACCATTTGATCTCGGCCCGGTCCTCCGCGGACGGGGATCTGCGAAAAGCCCGGGCGAACTCGACGAGCGCAAGGACGCCCATGGCGACGATATAAAGCCGGAAGACGTTGAGGCCCTGCTGCCGAAGGCGGAAGGCGGCGATCGAAGGCCCGATCTGGGAGACGAGGAACGTTACGCCGAGGAAGACCCCCCAGGCCAGGGGGACGACCCAGAACAGGGACGGCCGGGCCAGCCGCCGGTGCGGAGCGTAGCTCCGGGCGAACCAAAGCAGGAGGGCCAGGGTCAGAGGGTAGGCGAAGTTGACCACGGTCCCGGGCAGGAGATTCAGCGTGCGGCCCTGGACGCCGGCCGTCGCCCAGCCGATGGTCACGGCGGCGCCGAAGGCGATGCACAGCCAGTAGAAGATGCGGCCGCGCCGGTCGGCCGGCTTGAGCAGGAGGACACCGAATCCGGCGAGGAAGCTGAAGCCGCCGAGAAGGGCGAAGGGCAGCGGGAAGGCCGCCTGCGAGTAGTAAGGGACGATCGTGTCGCGAACGGCCGCCGGCCCGCCGTCCGGCCCGAAACGGATCTCGACCGGGTCGCCGATCCGCTTCTGGGCCAGGACGAACATCACGTCGTCGGGCCGCCGGATCCCGGTCCCGTCGAGTCCGATGATCGGCCGGGCGAGATGCTCGCTGCGGATCCCCGGCCGGCCGGCCAGGTTGACGAGGCCGAACAGGCTCACGGCGAGAACTGCGGCGCCGACGGCGAGCGGAGCGACGAGAGACTTTTTCGGCATGACCGGCTGACCGTGACCGGCCCGATTATAACATAGGGACGGCCCGCGCCCGCGCGCACGCCGCGCTTGAAGCGGGCCCGGGACTTGACTTAAGATGAGGCATAGGCTGGCCGGCCGCCGCATGAAGAAGCTCCATATCGCGCTCATCTACAACGCCTACACGGACGTCCCGCCCGATGACAAGTCCGACACCGGCGGCCTCCACGACCTGCGCCAGATGATCCGCGGCATCGCCCGGGGCCTGCGGCGCCTGCGTCACGATGTCGTCGTCCTGCCCCTCGCCGGGGACCTCTCGGTGCTCCAGCGCAAGCTCAGCCGCCTCGAGCCCGACGTCGTCTTCAACCAGTACGACGACGTCGTCCACGGCGCCCTCTACGAGATGCGCGTCGCGGCCTTCATCCGCATGCTCGGCTACCCGATGACCGGCTCCCCCGCCTTGGCCCTGGGGCTGAGCCGCTACAAGTCCATGTCCCTGAGCCTGCTCAAGGGCGCCGGCCTGCCCATCCCGCCTTCGACCGCCCTCGTCGAGAGGCTGTCCGATATCGACGAGCACAAGTGGGCCTTCCCCCTGATCGTCCACGCGGCCCAGGAGCACGCCGGGATCGGCCTGGCCCGCGATTCCGTCGTCGAGACCAAGACGGCCCTCAAGGAGAAGGCGCGCGAGATCCTCCGCACGTACAAGCAGCCCGCTCTCGTCCAGCACTTCCTCAAGGGCCGCGAGTTCAACGTCGGCCTCATCGGCGGCCGCAAGGTCCAGGTGCTGCCGCTCGCCGAGGTCGATTACTCGCGCCTGCCCCGCAAGATCCCGCCGATCATGTCCTACGCGGCCAAGTGGGTCGAGACGTCGATCGAGTACCAGCGGACCGATGTCATCTGCCCGGCCCGCGTCGACGCCGAGATGGCCGGGCTCATCAGCAAGCTCTCGGTCAAGGCCTTCCGGGCCGTCGGCGGCTGGGGCTACGGCCGGGTCGACATCCGCCTCGACGAGGACGGCCAGCCCGTCATCCTCGAGGTCAACTGCAATCCCTGCCTCGACAGCGGCATGGGTCTGGCCCGGTCGGCCGAAGTGGCCAGCCTCCGCTATCCGCAGCTCCTCCAGGCGATCGTCAAGGCTGCCTTCGAGGGGCCGCCCTACGACCTGCAGCTGCCGATCTTCACCCCCAACGCGAACGCCGCCAAAGGCCGTTAGGCTGTCCTGTTCACGAATCGAGGCGGCCCTCAGATGCGAGGCCCGAGCCAAGATGGGGCCGGATCGGTTCGCCCGGAGGGAAAAAAAGCCCTAAAAAAGTGAGATGGAGAAAAAGGGGGCGTTTGGTGAATAGGTCAGCCGGTGAGGCGGCCGGTGTAGGCATAATCGAGGGCCAGGGCGATGACCAGCGACACGACGTCCATCAGCCTCTCCCCTTCCGCGCCCGGCCGGTAGTCCAGGCGGAGGGCCGCCGCCCGGGCCTCGAGCTTGCGGATGAGCGCTTCCGCTTCGGCCGGCGTGAGCACGGACCAGTGCGTGACCCTCTCGACCAGCCGGTCCCGGTAGCGCCGGAAGAGGGCGGAGGCCGGTCGGAGCACTTTCCCCCGCGAGGGCGGGAAAGCGTCTTGAAGACTGTCGTCGACATAGCCGCGGGCGTCCCGGCGGAAGCGCTCGGCCTTCTTGCCGTAGTGCTCGGCCAGCGTCCAGGTCATCCGCTCGGCCGGGGCCAGGTGCCTCGACCGGCGGCTCATCGGGGCCTCCCGCCGGACGTCCTTCATCAGCCGGTCGACGTAAAGCAGCTTGCGCAGGACCGGCCAGCCGCGGTAGCGCCGGCGCCAGCCCGACCGGGGGGTCAGCCAGACGGCGAAGGTCTCGGCGAAATCCTCGTCGGGGTGCTTCTGGGCGTAGGTCCGCCCGTAGGGGGTGGCGGTGATATGGCGGACGTAGTGGCGGCTGGCCCGGTCGGGCCGGAACGAATCCCGGTAGGGCTTGGTGAAAGGCCCGAAGAGCTCTGTCCAGCTGGGGCGCCGCCAGAGGCGGTAGGCGTAGTTCACCGCGTGCCCGGCTTCGTGGCGCAGGAGCATCATGATCTTGCGGCCGTCCTCGACCTCCCCGGTCTGCTCCTCCTCGAGCCGGACCAGGCGGGCATCGGCCAGGTAGAACGGGATGCCGATGACCGGGGTCCGGTCGGGGCACCCCCACTCGTCCGTCAGGTAGATCTCGGGCTTGAAGCGGAATCTCTTGGCCTCCATCTCCCGGCGCAGGCGGCGGACATACCTCTCGACGGGCGATCCCTCGACGGCCAGATGGAGGCTCGAGATGGGGGTTTTCAGCAGCTCGAAGCGGACCGTTTCCCAGCTCCGGACAAGCGCTCTGATGGTCCTGCCGCTCATGTTCGCCCCGCGAAAAAGAGAAAATACGGCAGGCCGGCGCGGTTGTCAAGACTCTGGTCTTCCCGGCGGCTTGAGCCGGAGCGGCGGATATGCTAAGATAAGTCTTTGATTCGAAAAGGAAAAACCATGCTCTTCACCGAACTCCCCCTCGACCCCAGGCTGCAGCAATCCATCGCGGACAGGGGTTACACGGAGCTGACCCACGTCCAGGAGCTGACCCTGGACAAGTCCCTCGAGGGCCAGGACGTGGCCGTCCAGTCCCAGACCGGGACGGGCAAGACGGCCGCCTTCCTGATCACCCTCTTTTCCCACCTGCTCAAGCACCCGAAAAGCTCCCGTCGCAAGGCCCTGATCATCGTCCCCACCCGCGAGCTGGCCGTCCAGATCGAAGGCGAGGCCCTGCTCCTCAACCGCTCGATCGGCCTTCAGATCGGCTGTTTCTACGGCGGCGTCGGCTACACCGTCCAGCTGAACCAGATCAAGGCGGGTCCGGACGTCATCATCGGGACACCCGGCCGCCTCCTCGATCTCGCCGAAAAGAAGCGCCTCAACTTCAAGGAATGCGGCTTCCTGGTCATCGACGAGGCCGACCGGCTCTTCGACATGGGCTTCCTGCCGGACCTGCGGGACATCGTCCGCCAGATGCCCGAGCGCACCCATCGCCAGACGATGCTCTTCAGCGCCACGCTGAACAAGCTGGCGCGCCGGGTGGCCGAGGCCTACCTCAACCAGCCGGCCTTCATCGAGGTGACGCCCGGCGAGATGACCGTGGACACGATCTCCCAGGAGCTCTACCACGTCGGCAGCCACATCAAGCTCAATCTCCTTCTGGGCCTGCTGCAGCGGCGCACGCCCCGCAACGTCCTCATCTTCACCAACATGAAGCACACGGCCTTCCTCCTGGCCAAGCAGCTCCAGGCCAACGGCCACGAGGCCCGGTTCCTCAGCGGCGACCTGGCCCAGAGCGAGCGGCTCAAGATTATCGAGGACTTCATGGCCGGGCGCTTCCCGGTCCTCGTGGCCACCGACGTCGCTTCGCGCGGCCTCCATATCGACGACCTGGAGATGGTCGTCAACTACGACGTCCCCCAGGACTGCGAGAACTACGTCCACCGCATCGGCCGGACGGCCCGGGCCGGCGCGACGGGCCTGGCCATCACCCTGGCCAGCGAGAAGACGGCCGACCACATCGAGGCCATCGAGAAGTTCATCGGCCAGAAGATCCCGGTCCTCGCCGTGACGAGCGACATGTACGCGCGGGACATGAGTCTCGAGCGGCTGGCCGGCCAGAACCTCGAGCGGCGGCCTTCGAGGCGGCGCGGCGGCGGGGGGGGCCGGTCCTCCGGGCGGCCGGGCGGCGGCCCCCGCGGCGGCAGCGGCCGCGGAGGCGGCCGCGACGGGCGGCAGCGGCCGCATTGACAGGCCTCGGGGCCTCCGTTAGAATGAGCGCCTGACCCGGGGGGCCCGGGATCGCCGCAGCCGAGGTTGTTCATGGAAAAGAAGCCCGCACCCGACCTGGAATCGATCTGCGCCGCGTTCGCCATCGACGGCCGATGGGTCTCGTCGTGCCCGATCCCCTCGGGGCACATCAACGACACGTACTGCTCCAAGTTCGAGGCGAACGGCGCGACGGTCCAATACGTCAACCAGCGCATCAACCACCTCGTCTTCCGCGAGCCCGAGCAGCTCATGGAGAACATCGAGCGGGTGACGCGCTTCGCCCGGGAAAAGATCCTCGCCGCCGGCGGCGACCCGGACCGGGAGACGCTGACCATCGTCCCGACGCACGACGGCCGGACGTTCCACCGGACCGCCGAGGGGACGTACTGGCGGATGTTCCGCTTCATCGGCGGGGCCCGGACCTACGACCGGGTCGAGGACCTGCGCCATGTCTACGCGGCCTCCAAGGCCTTCGGCAACTTCCAGAAGATGCTGGCCGAGCTCCCCGGCGGCCGGCTCCACGAGACCATCCCCGACTTCCATCACACCCGGAAGCGCTTCGACGCCTTCCGGGCCGCCCTCGAGCACGATCCCGTCCATCGGGCCGCGGCGGTCCGGCCGGAGATCGACTTCGTCCTCGCCCGCGAAAAGGAGACCTCGGTTGTCATCGACGCGATGCGGACCGGCCGCATCCCCGAGCGGGTCACCCACAACGACACCAAGCTCAACAACGTCATGATCGACGACAGGACCGGCGACGGCATCTGCGTCATCGACCTCGACACCGTCATGCCGGGATCGGTGCTCTACGATTTCGGCGATTCCGTCCGGCTGGGCGCGGCCACGGCGGCCGAGGACGAGCGCGACCTCTCCATGGTCGGCTTCGACCTGGGCATGTTCGACCGCCTGGCCGCCGGCTATCTCGACGCGGCCCGGGACTTCCTCGTCCCCGCGGAGATCGAGGGCCTGGCCTTCTCGGCCAAGCTGCTGACGCTCGAATGCGGCATCCGCTTCCTCACCGACCACCTCAAGGGCGACGTCTACTTCAAGATCCACCGCGAGGGCCACAACCTCGACCGAGCCCGGACGCAGTTCAAGATGGTCGCCGAAATGGAGAAGCGGATGCCCGACATGGACGCCGTCATCCGCAAGTATCTTTAATTCTCCCTGATTTCCGATTACACTGCCCCCTTCAGGAGGTGCCTATGGACGTCCGCCGCTTCGCCCGACTCGCCCTTTCTGCCGTCTTCCTCGCCGCTGCCGCTGCGGCCCTGGCCCAGGCGCAGGCGACCGTCTCCCGGCCGCTTGACAACGGCCTGGCCCAGGCCTTCACCTACCGGGCCCTCGGCCCGGCCCGCCAGTGCGGCCGCGTCCTCCACGTCGCCGCCGACCCCGCCGACCGCTTCACCTTCTACGTCTCGCCGGGCACGGGCGGCCTGTGGCGGACGCGGAACAACGGCACGACCTTCGAGCCGATCCTTCCCGAGGCCAGCAACGTCCCGGTCGGGCATTTCGCCATCGCCCCCTCGGACCCCAAGACGATCTGGGTGGGGACCGGGGATCCGGCCTCCGGCCGCATCCCGCTCCGCGGCTTCGGCGTCCTCAAGTCGGTCGACGGCGGGGCGACCTGGTCCTCGATGGGTCTGGAGAAGACGCGCCACATCGGCCGCATCGCCATCCATCCGTCCAACCCCGACATCGTCTACGTGGCCGCCCTGGGCTACCACTTCAGCGCCAATCCCGAACGCGGCCTCTACAAGACCGAGGACGGCGGCCGGACCTGGGCCAAGGTGCTCGACCTCGGCCCCAAGATCGGCGTCGTCGAGGTCGTCCTGCGGCCGGACGATCCGGCCGTCGTCTTCGCCGCGTCTTACGGCAAGACCCGCGTCCCCTGGAACTTCGACGACTTCGGCCCGGGGACGGCGATCTACAAGTCGACCGACGCGGGCAAGACCTGGCGCAAGCTCGCCGGCGGCCTCCCCACGGGGAACCTCGGCCGCGTCGGCCTGGCCGTCTACCCCAAGGACCCGGACATCATGTACGCCACGATCGATAACGCCAACGAGCGGCCCCGGACCGAGGCCGAGGCCAAGGCGGCCGCCCGGACCGCCGCGCCGGCGCAGAGGGCCGCCGCCCCGCCCCGCGTCGGCGGCGAGGTCTACCGGTCCGAGGACGGCGGCGAGACCTGGCGGAAGATGAACGCGGACAAGGAGCCGATCGGCGGCGGCAAGTGGTACGGCCAGATCTACGTCGACCCGAACGACGACCAGGTCGTCTATGTGCCCAACACGCCGCTCACCCGCTCCCTCGACGGCGGCCGGACCTGGGGCGCCAAGGGCCCCGAGAACCTGGCCGGTTCCGTCCACGTCGACCACCACGCCGTCTGGATCGACCCGGCCGACTCGCGGCACATCATCCTCGGCCATGACGGCGGCCTGGCCGTCTCGTACGATTTCGGCAAGACCTGGGACGCCTTCGATTCCCTGCCGCTGGCCCAGTACTACGCCGTCGGCGTCGACATGGACGAGCCCTACAACATCTACGGCGGGCTCCAGGACAACGGCTCGGTCAAGATCCCCTCCAACGGCCCGTCGGGGGCGATCACCCGCGACGACTGGACCTCGGTCGGCGGCGGCGACGGCATGGTCAACGTCGTCGACCCGACCGACAGCCGCTGGCTCTACAACGCCTCCCAGAACGGGGCCATCCAGCGCGTCGACCAGAAGACGGGGACCTCCCGGTCGATCCGGCCCCGCCCCGCCGCCGGCCAGCCGGCCTACCGCTTCAACTGGACCGCGCCGATGGCCGTCTCGCCGCACAACGGCCAGACCGTCATGATCGGCGCCCAGGTCCTTCTCCGGTCCGTCAACCGGGGCGACACGTGGCGTGAGATCTCGCCCGACCTGACGACCAACGACCCGGTCAAGCTCAAGGGCAACATCGAGTTCTGCACCTTGAGCACGTTCGCCGAGTCGCCGCTCGAGCCGGGCCTCATCTGGACGGGCTCGGACGACGGCCAGGTCCAGGTCACACGGAACGGCGGCGGCGCCTGGCACAACGTCACGGCCAAGCTGGCCGCGGCCGGCGCGCCCGCGGACTATTACGTCACCCGCGTCGTCGCCTCGGCCCACCGGGCCGGCCGGGCCTACGCCGCCAAGGCCGGCTGGCACCGGGACGTCTATCGGCCCTTCGTCTTCAGGACGGAGGACTTCGGCGAGACCTGGACCGACATCACCTCCGACCTCCCCGAAGGCACCGTTTACTCGCTCGCCGAGGACCGGCGCCATCCTGGCCTGCTCTTCGCCGGCACGGAGGCGGGCGTGTTCGCCACGCTCGACGGCGGCCGGTCCTGGCGTGCGTTCGGCCTCGGGCTGCCCCCGAACGCGCTCGTCCACGACCTCCTCATCCATCCGCGGGCGAACGACCTCGTCGTGGCCACCCATGGCCGCGGCCTCTTCGTCATCGACATCTCACCCCTCCAGGAGATGACCGGCGGCTTCGACGACGAGCCTGTCCATCTCTTCGGGATCAAGCCCAAGGTCCAGCGGACCGTGCGCCGGGCCAAGCTCGAAGGATCCGACGGCGATCGGATATTCCGCGCCCCCAACGAGCCGGCCGGCGTCGTCATTCGTTATCATCTTAAAGCCGGGCTGGCCGGCGCGGACAAGGTCACCCTGCGGATCACCGACCTCGAAGACCAGGTCCTGTCCGTCCTCGAAGGGCCGGCGACAGCCGGCCTTCACACGATCGTTTGGGACATGCGCCAACCTCCGGCCGCGGCGGCCGGCGGCGGCGAGGCCGTTCCCGGGGGCCGGTACGGCCGGCCCCGCCTCGTCCCGCCGGGCGAGTATCTGGTGACGCTCGAGGCCGCGGGCCTGAAGCTGGCCCGGAGGGCTCAGGTTCGGGCCGAAACGTCCGACTAGCCCGATGAAGCAGATCAAGGAGGAATCCATGAAGAGATCCTGGACACGCCGTTGGCCGGGCACCGCCGCCCTCGTCCTCATGCCGGCCCTCCTCCTGGCCCTGGCCCCGTCCGGGCCCGAGGAGGGCATGTACCCCGTCAGCGAGATCCCCAAGCTCGATCTCCGGGCCAAGGGCCTCGAGATCGCGCCGGAGGAGATCTTCAGCCCCGAGCGGATCGGCCTCGTCTACGGCATCGTCCAGGTCGGGGCCACCGGATCGTTCGTCTCGCCGGACGGGCTCATCCTGACCAACCACCATGTCGCCTTCGGCGCGGCCCAGGCGGCCAGCACGCGCGAGAACGATTACATCCGCGACGGCTTCCTGGCCCGGACGCGCGACCGGGAGATCGAGGCCAAGGGCATGACCGCCCGGATCACCGAGACCTTCCGCGACGTCTCGACCGAGGTCCTGGCCGCCGTCAAGCCGTCCCTGGACCCGGCCGCCCGGACCAAGGCCGTCGAGCAGAGGATCAAGGAGATCGTGGCCGCGGCCGAAAAGGCCAGCCCGGGCCGCCGGGCCGAGGTCTCCGAGATGTTCGCCGGAAAGACCTACGTCCTGTTCCTCTACGCCATCCTGAAGGACATCCGCCTCGTCTACGTCCCGCCCCGCTCGATCGGCGAATTCGGCGGCGAGGAGGACAATTGGATGTGGCCGCGGCACACGGGCGACTTCTCGTTCCTGCGCGCCTACGTCGGGCCCGACGGCGGCCCGGCCGACTTCGCGCCGGCCAACGTCGCCTACAGGCCCAAGCGCTTCCTCAAGGTCGCGCCGGAGGGCGTCCGGGAGAACGATTTCGTCTTCCTCCTCGGCTACCCGGGCCGGACCTACCGCCATGCGGTCTCGTCCTTCCTGGCCTACGAGCAGGAGGTCCGCATGCCCTACGTCGCGGACTGGTACGCCTGGCAGATCGCCCTGATGGAGAAGATGGGCGAGGGCGACCGGGCCGTGGCCCTCAAGCACGCCGCCCGGATCAAAGGCCTGGCCAACACGATGAAGAACTACCGCGGCAAGCTCCAGGGCATGGAGCGCGTCGCGATCGTCGAGCGGAAACGGGAGGAGGAGCGCCGCCTCGAGGCCTTCTTCGCCGCGGACCCGGCCCGGCGGGCCAGGCACGCCGGGCTGCTGGCCAGCTTCGCCGCCGTTTACGACGAGATGCGGGCCGACGCCGAATACCGGCTGCTGCTGGGTTATCTCCGGTCCAATGTCAATCTCCTCAACTTCGCCTCGACCATCCGCGAGGCCTCGGTCGAGCGGCCCAAGAAAGACCTCGAGCGCGAATCCGCCTACATGGACCGGAGCTTCGCGCAGACGAAACGGCGGGTCGCTCTAACCTTCGACAACTATTACGAGCCGACCGACCGGGCCGTCTTCCGGGAGCTTCTCGTCCGGCTGGCCCGCCGGCCCGAGGCCAAGGCCCTCGCCGCGCTCGCCCCGGTCGTCGCCGCGGCTGATCCGGTCCGGGCCGCCGAAGCCTTCGTCGACGACCTCTACCGGCGGACGCGGCTCGGCGACAAGGCCTTCGCCCTGGCCGCGCTGGACGCGCCGGCCGCCGAGATCGAAGCCTGGGGCGATCCCCTCATCGAGCTGGCCGCGGCCCTCGCTCCCGAGGCGAAGAGGCTGCGGAAACGGGAGGAGACCTGGAACGGCACGCTCGACGCCCTCTATCCCCCGCTCCTCGAGGTCAAGTCCGCGTTCCAGGCCCAGGACTTCATCCCCGACGCCAACAGCACCCTGCGCTTGACCTTCGGCCGGGTCAAGGGCTACGCCCCGCGCGACGCGGTCGTCTACCGCCCCTTCACGACCCTCGACGGCGTCCTGGAGAAATCGACCGGACGGGTGCCCTTCGACACGCCGCGGAAGCTCTTCGACTTGAGGGCGGCAGGCGACTACGGGCGGTTCAAGCCCGAGGGGTTCGCCAGCGTGCCCGCCTGCGTCCTCTACGACGCCGACACGACCGGCGGGAACTCGGGCAGCCCCGTGCTCAACGCCCGGGGCGAGCTCGTGGCCGTCAACTTCGACCGAACTTACGAGGCGACCATCAATGACTACGCTTGGAGCGCCGAGTACTCGCGATCGATCGGGGTCGACATCCGCTATGTCCTGTGGGTGACCGAGAGGTTCGCCGGGGCCGGCTTCCTCCTCGACGAGATGGGGGTCAGCGGCCGGAGATAGCCTGCCAGACGGCCTTGCTGATCTGGATGTCCTGGACGGCGACGCCGGTGAGGTCGGCGACCGTGACTTCATCCTCCGACGACCGGCCGAGCCGCGGGTCCGTGACGACGCGGCCGAGCTCGACCAGCCGGTCCCGGCCGAGGGCGCCGGCGCCGACCGCCCGAAAGACCTCGCCGCGAAGCTCCGACTGGCTGAGGCTGTCGACGACGACCCGGTCGGCCCGGCCGAGGATGGCCGGGTCGAGCTCCTGTTTCACGGCCGTGTCCGACCCGACGGCCGTGATGTGCGTCCCCGGCCGGATCCAGCCGGCTTCGAGCAACGGCTTCGTCGACGGCGTGCACGTGACGATGAGGTTCGCCGCCGCGGCCACTTCCTCGGCCCGGAGCGTCGTCAGGACGCGGAGGCCCGGCCGTTCCATGTCCCGCTTGTAGGCGGCGAGCTCGTCCTCGTTGACGCCCCAGACGACCGCCCGGTCGAACGCGCGCACCCGGCCGAGCCATTCGAGCTGCATCCGGCCCTGGACGCCCGCGCCGAGGATGCCCACCGCGGCGACCCGGCGCGGAGCCAGGTATTTCGCGACAACGGCGCCGGCGACGGCGGTCCTGAGGTTGGTCAGATACCCCTCGTCGAGAAGGAGCGCCCGGAGGACCCCGGTCGCCTGGTCGAAGACGAGCATGAGACCGTCGCCCGAGGGCAGGCCCCGCTTGGGATTGTCGTAGAAGCCTGAGGCGATCTTGATGACGTAGACGTCGCCGCCCTTGATGTAGCCGTACTTGATGTGGACGTCGCCCGGCGGGTCGTCGAACACGAGCTCGCCGACGGGCGGCACGACGGCCTCGCCCCGGGAATAGGCGGCGAATCCGGCCTCGATGAGCGGCAGGGGGTCGATCGCCTCCAAGGCCCGCTTGATCTCTGCGAGGGGGACGACGACGGGCATGGGAACTCCTCCGCCCGGGCGCCGGGCCGGGCCGGCTCAGGGCCGGCGGATGGTCAGGCCCAGCTTTTCGAGCGCCTTGATGGCCGTTTCGAGCTTCTGGTCTTTGACGAAGACGTGATCGGTCGTGTAGGCGGATATCGTGAAGAGATTGACGCCGGCGTCGGCCAGCGCGCCCGAGACGGCGGCGAAGAATCCGACCAGGCTGAGCGGCAGGACCATGTCGAAGGTGATCATCCGCCAATCGCCTTCGAAGCCCAGGAACTTCTGGACCCCGAGCCGGGCTTCATCGATGATGCAGGTCGTCTCCCGGTCATCCTTGATGACCGCCAGCGAGCCGGCCAGGGCCCGCCTCGTTTTGACGATCGCGAAGGTCTCGGGCGAGACGACGGCCCGCCCGTTCTTGAAATAGGTCCGGATGTCGCTGCGCTTCATGGCCTGTCACCCCCCCCTCTCTTTTTCCGCGCCCTGACCCTCTCCAGGACCCAGCCGGGCTTCTCGACCTGGCGGGCCCGGGCGATGGCCAGGGCCCCGGCCGCGACGTCCTTGGTGATCGTCGAGCCGGCCGCGACGTACGCGCCACGCCCGACCGTGACCGGGGCGACGAGCTCGGTCCCCGAGCCGATGAACGCCCCGGCCTCGATCCGGGTCGGGTTCTTCGAGACGCCGTCGTAGTTGCAGGTGATCGTCCCCGCGCCGACGTTGACGTCTTCGCCGACCTGGCTGTCGCCGACGTAGCTGAGGTGCTGGGCCTTGGAGCGCGGACCGAAAAGGGTGTTCTTCATCTCGACGAAGTTGCCCACCTTGGCCCCGGCGCAGACGCGCGTCTTGGGCCGGAAACGGGAGAACGGCCCGACCTGGACGTCGTCCTCGAGGACCGTGTCCTCCATGACGGTGGAAGTCAGGACCTTGACCCGGGCGCCGAGCGTCGAGCCGGCGATATGGACGTGGGGGAAGATCCGGGCGTCCGGCCCGATCCGCGAGGCGCCTTCGACGACGACGAAGGGGTGGATCACCGTCCGCGGCCCCACCGCCGCCGCCCAATCGATCCAGGCCGTGTCCGGGTCGAGGAGGACGACGCCGCGGCGGGCCAGGCTCTCGTTCTTCCGGTCCCGGAGGAGCCGGGCCGCCCGGGAAACGCCCATCGCGCCTCGGGCCGGCAGGACCTCGTCGAGGTCCGCCGCGGCGACGAACCCGACGCGCTTCCCCGCCTCGGCGAGCCGGCGGGCGATCCCCTCGAACCCGGACCGGCTCTTGGCCCGGACCTGGCCCGGAAGCAGGGGAAAGACGTCCGCGGAACGAAAGGCGAGGATGCCCGTGAGCCCCCCCTCTTCGCCGCCGGCGCTGAGGAAGGTCAGGGAGTTCGCCCGGGCCGCGTGGGCCCGCAGCACAACCTTCAGGGTCCGGCCGCGCACGAGCGGGAACGAGGAAGGGACGACCAGGACGTCGCCCGCCGGGTATTTCCGGAGGACCGACCGGGCCGTCGAAAGGGCCTCGAAGACCGCTTGCCCCGGCGCGGCCCTCCGCCGTCCGCCCTCGAGCACGAAGACCGGGATCTCCGTCCCGACCGAGGCGATCAGGCTGTCCCAAAGATCCGTCGGACCGGGCGCCGGAAGGACCAGAACGGCCTCGGGGCCGATCCCGCAAACGGACTCCAACGCATAGGCGCCGAGCGGACGCCCCAGGACCGGCGTGAAGTCGGCGCGCTCTTCCCCCCCGAGAAAGAGGACGACCGTCTTGCGCGTCATGCCAGTTTGGTGATGAGCTTGAATTTCTTGTCCTCCCAGACGGCCTCGAAATCGGGCTCGTTCTGGGCTAGGACGGCGAACGACTTGTGCTTTTGCACGGCCTTCTTGAGGAGATCGAACGAGGTTTCGACGTCGCCCATCATGGTATGGGCGTCGGCCATCAGGTAATAGACGAGCCCCTCGTTCTCCTTGAACTCCAGGGCCTTCTCCAGGACCTTGACCGCGCCGGCGAAGTCGCGCTGGTTGATCTTGGCGACGGCGGCATGGGTGTGGTCGGCGAAGGTCTTCAACGACACCGTTTCCTTCTTGGGCCGCTTCTGGGCGATGGCCAGGTAGGCCTTGGCCCGGTCGACGATCTCGCGCTCGCCGGGGAACTTCTCGATGAAGCCCTTGAACGATTCGATGGCCTTCTCGAACTCGCCTTTCTGGAACTCCTTCACGGCCAGGCCGTAGGCCGCCAGGGCTTTCTGATACTCGTCCTTCTTCGATCGTTGTTCGCGCACGTGGTTTCCTCTCGACGACGGATGAAGTGCGCTTATTTTACACGAGTTGCCGCTCATTGACAAGGCCCTATGCGCCCCTCCGCGCGGCCGCCGCGGGGACTCGGGGATCCCTCATACAAGGGCTTGGCAATTATGGTAAAATGGTCGGGATGAAAAAGCGGCTGGAAGAGATCCTCAAGCAGGTCCAGGCCGGGACCTTGAGCCCGGCCGAGGCCCTCGACCGTCTCAAAGACTACCCCTACTGCGATCTCGACTTCGCCAAGGTCGACCACCACCGCGAGGTCGTCAAGGGCGCGCCGGAGATCATCTTCGGGTTGGGGAAGACCCCGGCCCAGATCCGGCGGATCGCCCGGGAGATCCTCAAGAAGGGCTCGAACCTGCTCATCACCCGCGTCGGACCCGAGGTCTGGTCCGAGATCCGACCGGCCCTCAGGGGCGCCGTCTACAATGAAGCGGCCCGGACGGTGAGCCGGGTCCAGACCCCTCCGCCCAAGGGCGCCGGCCTGGTCGTCGTCCTGACCGCCGGGACCTCCGATATCCCGGTCGCCGAGGAAGCGGCCGTGACCTCGGAGATCCTCGGCAACCAGACCGAGCGGATCTACGACGTCGGCGTCGCCGGCATCCACCGCCTTTTCGGGGAGATCGACCGCATCCGGCGGGCCCGGGTCGTCATCACGGTCGCGGGCATGGAGGGGGCCCTGCCGAGCGTCGTCGCCGGCCTGGTCAAGGTCCCCGTCGTCGCCGTGCCGACGAGCATCGGTTACGGGGCCAGCTTCAAGGGCCTGGCCGCCCTCCTGGCCATGCTCAATTCCTGTCCGGGCGGGGTTGCCGTCGTCAACATCGACAACGGTTTCGGGGCCGCCTACCTGGCCAGCCTGATCAACCATCTTTAGCGTCAAGACTCGGGCGGGCATCGTCCGAAAGAATAAGGCAAGAACGCCCTGCCCAGCGAAATGAAGGAAAACCGGGCGTTTTAATGCCAAGTCAGGTTGACAAGGTGCCCCCCAGCCCCTATATTCTATGAGAACGCGCGGTCAGAAACGGGCTTCATGGAGATCGTAGACCAGGTCAGACAGGCCTCGTCCATCGTCGAGATCGCCTCCCAGTACACCACCTTGAAACGGCGGGGGCGGAAATGGGTCGGTCTCTGCCCGTTCCACACCGAAAAGACGCCCTCGTTCACGGTGGACGAGGAGAAACAGCTCTACCACTGCTTCGGCTGCGGCGTCGGCGGGGACGTCTTTTCCCTGGTCATGGAACGGGAGACCCTGACCTTTCCCGAGGCGCTCAGGAGCCTGGCCGAGCGTTATCACGTCCCCCTGCCGGCCCACCAGCGGGTCCGGCCCGAGGTCCTCAAGCTCGAGGAGAAGCTTTTCAAGATCAACGAGCTGGCCCTCGGCTTCTTCAAGAAGAACCTGTTCGGGACCCAGGAGGGAAAGAAGGCCCTCGAGTACCTGAAGGGCCGGGGCCTGTCGGACGAGACCATCCAGACCCTCAGGATCGGCTACGCCCCGAACTCGTGGACGTCGCTGCTCGACTTCTTCAAGTCCCAGGACGTGGCGGTCTCGCTGCTCGAGAAGGGCGGCCTGGTCCTCGCCGGCTCGCGGGCCGGCGA
>CAYOYQ010000023.1:8250-21358 GCA_964408215.1 uncultured Eubacteriales bacterium | reverse complement strand
GCCCAGACCGTGCCGTCGCCCTTGACCGCGAGGGCATGGGCGGCCCCCGAAGCGATGGCGATGACGCCGGAGAGGCCGGGGACGCGGGCCGGGACGGAGCGGCTTTCCGTCGTTCCGTCGCCGAGCTGGCCGCCCGCGTTCCCTCCCCAGGACCAAACCGTCCCGTCGCCCCTCAAGGCGATCGTGAAGTCCGTTCCGACGGCGACCGCGGCGAAACCGGCGAGTCCCGGGACCCGGGCCGGCGCGGCCCGGTCGCCGGTCGTCCCGTCGCCGAGCTGGCCGCGGTAATTGTGTCCCCACGACCAGACCGTCCCGTCGCTCCTGACCGCGACCGTATGGTCCGCGCTGGCGATGCCGACGCGGCCGAAATCGCCCGCCGCTACTTCGGAAGGCGCCCAGCCGTCCCTGTAGGCGACCGCCTTGAGCGTCGTCGAGGCCAGGACGGTGACCGGTCCCGTGTAGAGCGTTCCGTCCGTCGGGCTCGGCGTCGAGCCGTCGGTCGTGTAACGGACCGAAGCGCCCGGGGTCAGCGTGGTGATGGCGATCGCCCGGGCCGTGAGCGCGAGCCCCGGGGCGGGATCGAAGACCGGGTCCTCGACGATCGGCCGGACGGGGGCGTCGCCGGTCGCGACGCAGCCGGCGAAAAAGAGAAAATGGCCGACCAAAAGGACGATGACGAGCCGGCCGCGGGACATTCTCTCCACCTCAGAAAGCGTTCCCTGGGATCCAGGAAGGACAGAATGGACCGGGCCCGGCCGGCCGTCCATAGCCCGCCGCGGGTATCCGAAGGGTGACCGAACGCGGACGCCCGTCCCCCCGGACGATTAGCCGCCCCCGAGGAGGCGAGGCCTAGCGGATGAGCCTGCTCCCGCCCGAGACCGAGGAGCTTTCCATCCTGGGCCAGGTCCGCACGCCGACGAGCTTCTCGTCCTTGAAGACGATGCGGACCGCCGTGAAGACCTGGACGGTGTGGCCGGCGTCCTTGATCTGGTCGGCGGCGAAGCCGTCCGCGCTGCCCGCGAGGGCGGCCGCCGCAAGAAAGACGACGGCCCCTAAACCCGGGACTCTCATGGTTCTGCTGCCTCCCCGCATTCAATCTCGGCAGGCGCCGGGCCGGTGTCAAGACGTCTTTCGCTCAGGAATAGTGAAAGCGGGGCGCGATGATCCGGCCGGCCCGGTCGAAAGCGAGCCCTTCCCTTTCGAGCAGGGCCCTCTTCATCGCCGGCCCGCCCTGGAAGCCGCCGAGGCCGCCGTCGGCGCGGACCGCCCGGTGGCAGGGGACGATGAGAGGGAACGGGTTCGTCGCCAGCGCTTGACCGACCGCCCGGCCGGCCCCGGGCTTGCGGAGACGGGCGGCGATGAGACCGTAGGTGCTGACGCGTCCCCGCGGGATGGCATGCTCGGCCCGGAGGACCGACTGCTGGAACGCGGGGCGCGTTTTCAGGGCGGCGAGAGCGAGGGGAAAGACGACGGCCTCACCCGCCAGGAACGCTTCGATGCGGCCGGCCAGGGCGTCCATCGCGGCGCAGGACGCGCGGCGCGCGTCCGGGTAGAGCCGCAGGGCCTGCGCGGCGGCCGATTCGCCGGGCCTCGGAAGGAGGACGCGAAAGACCGTCGGAGCCCCGTCGAGATCGGACCAGATGAGGGCCACCGGCCCGAACGGGGTCGCTTCGACGAGCTTCCGGTTCATAGGCGGAGCCAAAAAGAAAAAGGGCGGACGCCCCTTCCCCGGGCCGTCCGCCCGAACAACCGACTCAGATGGGACCGTCCCCCGTCCGGGGATAGCCCCTCTTTCCGACGGGTATCAGTAACGGCCGCGGCCGCCGCCGAACCCGCCTCTGCCGCCGCCGCCGCCCTGGGGACGGGGCTGGGCTTCGTTGACCTTCAGGTTCCGGCCCTTGAGGTCCTTGCCGTTGAGTCCTTCGATGGCCTTGATGGCCTCGTCCTTGTTCGGCATCTCGACAAAGCCGAAGCCGCGAGACTGCCCGCTCATCTTGTCGGTGATGACGGCGGCTTTCTCGACGGTCCCGAAGGCCTGGAAGGCGGTGCGGAGGTCCTCTTCCGTCACGGAGAAGGACAGGTTGCCGCAGTAGATATTCATGCTCGACTCCTGCAAAAAGATTCGATCGCAATAAAGGAGAGGAGCATGACGGCTGTTCGGGCCTCGATCTCCGTGCCTTTATCCGACCCGCGCCCCCGAATTAGGGGGAATTACGCCGGATATACTAGCACAAAAAGCCTCCGGGCGCAAAGTCAAGTCTTTCGTCAAGTCCTTCGACGGCGTCCGGAGCCGGACCCGGTCATTGACAAGACCCGCCCCGGGGGATATCTTCCTGCCGTCAGGAGATATCCCCATGGCCGTCCCCGGACTGACTATCATCGGCGAGTCGATCAACGATTCCGTGCCCTCGACGAAGAAGCTCTTCGACGAGAACGACCTCCCCGGGCTGCTCGAGCTCGCCCGGAGCCAGGACGAGAAGGGCGCGGCCTGGATCGACGTCAACGTCGGCCTCCGCCCGCCGGAATTCATGGCCGACCTCGTCCGCCGCATCCAGTCGGTCACGGCGAAGCCCCTATCGATCGACACGCCCGACCCGGCGATCGCCGAGGCCGCGCTCCGGGCCTACGACCTGGGGCGCGCCGGCGGCCGCCGGCCCATCCTGAACTCGGTCTCGTCGCTCCGATCGGGGATGTTCGACCTCTACCCTATCCAGCCGTTCCTGCCCATCCTGATGTCCTCGGAGCGCTATGAGCCGGCCGAGGGCTGCGGCAAGGCCAACCGGACGGCCGAGGAGACGCGCGAGACGGCCCGGGCCCTCCTCCAGGAGGCGAAACGGCGCGTCCCCGGCTTCACCAACGACCAGGCCATCGTCGATCCGGGCATCGCCCCGGTCGGCACGGATTGCGAGGGCCAGCTCAAGCGCGTCCTCGAGTCGCTGGCCCTCATCCACGACGACCCCTTTTTCGCCGGCGTCCACATGTCCGTCGGGCTGAGCAACTTCACCGTCATGCTGCCGTCGAAGACGAAAGGCGGGGAGCCGGTCAAGGGGCCGCTCGAGAGCGCTTTCCTGACCCTGGCCATGCCGCTCGGCCTGGACACCATCATCGGCTCGACCGTGCGCAGGTACGAGATCCTCCCGGCCGGCCATCCGGCCCTGGCCTGCCTCGAGGACATTCTCAAGCTCGAAGGCGTCGACACCTTGATGCGGCTGAGGGAATTCTATGGGTGACAAGGTTCTGCACGTCGAGCTCCAAACCCCCAAGCGCTCTTCCGAGGACATCGAGAAGGACCTCCAGACCTTCGAGGATAAATACCGCAAGGTCCTCGAGGCCGGCTGGATCGTCTGCATTACCGACAATCCCATGGGCCTTTTGAGCTACGGGGCTATGGAGACGATCGAGCTCCTGGGCCTGCCGGTCCGGCCCGAACAGCTCATGGTCCATCTCAACACGTTCCACCCGCGCAAGGAGCTCGACGAGATCCTCGGCGCCTTCCAGGCCGCGGGGGGCACGCATCTCCTGATCGTCTCGGGCGACGGCAGCCAGAAGCTCCACCGGCTCGAGCCGGCCGAGGTCGCGATCGACTGCCAGACCGTGACCTCGGTCGAGCTGCTCCGCTACATCGACCGCGAATATCCCGGCCAGTTCCACTGCGGCGTCGCCTTCAATCCCTACGAGCCGCAGGACGCCGAGCTCGAAAAGATGAGGCGCAAGGCCGGCGCCGGGGCGAAGTTCATCATCACCCAGCCGATCCTCGGCCGCGACGACCGGCTCGAGGCGCTCAGGCCCTTCGGCCTGCCGGTCACTCTCGACGCCTGGATGTCGAAGAAGCTCCACCTTCTCTCCGAGTGCGTCGGCCACGAGATCCCCGAGGGGACGCCCTACGACCCGATGGAGAACCTCCGGGAGCTCAGGCGGAACTACCCCGAGTACGGGCTCTATCTGGCCATCCTCGGCTTCAAGACGCAGTACCCCCTCCTCCAAGGGCTCTGGGAATAAGTCGGTCTGGCCTATTATCTCAAGGGCGACCTGGAGAGGGCCCGGGCTGGGCCTCGTTCGGCTACATCGCGGCGGAAGCCGCCATGACCCCGGACGTCCGGCACTAGGCGCGATCGCCGCGGCCCCGAGCCGGCCCTCCTATTCGAAGGCTTCGTAGCCGGATTCCCGGAAGTGCGGATCGAAGGCGAAGGCCGAGCGAAGGCCCGTCCTTCGCATGACCTCGAAGCTGACGCAATCGACGAGGCTCAAGGCCCGGCGGCCCGCGGCGAGGTGGGCGCCGACGGCGGCCTCGTGGATCTCCGGCGTCACCCAGACCAGGCGCAGCACAGGGCGGACGTCGCGTTCAAAGACCCGGACCGCGTCGATCCCGAGCCGGCGGGCCAGCACGGCCGACGTTTCCACCAGGACATAATTGTGGCTCACGAGAACGTGGGTCCCGTCGAGCAGATTCTCCCAGGCCCGGCGGGCCGCGTCGTGGCGCACGTCGCTCCGGTCGAGCACGGCCAGGAAAGCGCTGGTGTCGACGAAGACGTTCACGGCTTCTTCTCGCCTTCGCTCTCCCGTCCGGGCCTCGGGCGCTCCGGGTCCGGTCCGTTCTCGGAGAGATACCTGTCGTGGCCGATCGAGAGATCCGGAAGACCGGAGGCGAACACTCCCGCGGCCGCGACGGCCCGGCGCCGCAGCTCGGCCGGGTCCTGCATGATAGCCGCGTTCGACGGGCCATAGGCGCCCCGCTCCTCCCGGACGAAGCGGGTCCGGGCTTCGCCGGCGCCCCCCTGGGCACGGTCTCCAAGCGCGGCATCCCGGATGAACCGGCTCCGCGTTTTTCCGGCCTCCTTGCGGGCGGCTTCGATAGCCTTGAAGTCCGAGCCCGGCACGCTGATGGAGAACTTGACCGTCCTGGCCCGCCGTTTCTCATTCATGGTCATACCTGTTATGACCATAGTATGACCAATTATGCCGAAGAAGTCAAGCCACCCTCTTAAGCTTGTCCCCCCAAAGGACGCCGGTCTTCAGCTGCGGGCGGCGGCGATCATCGCCCGAAGATTCCCGGGCGGCGTCTCGGCCGGGATGGCGCAGCCGGCGTTGAGGATGAATCCCGGTGTCCCGGCGAAGACCTGGAGAAGCTCCCGCGTTTTGGCCTCGACAAGCCCGGGTGTGCCGAGGGCCAGAACGCCGCTCGGGTCGATGTTGCCGATGAAGACCGCCCTCCCCCGCATCTCGTCCCGCGCCGTGCGGGCGTCGGTCTTGTAGTCGAGCTCGAGGGCATCGGCCCCCGTCGCCAGCATGCCCTCGAGGATCCGGGTGGTATTGCCGCAGATGTGCAGCGCGTAGGGCAACCCGAGGCGATGGGCCGCCTCGACGAGCCGCCGCTCGTAGGGTCGGGCGAACTCGGCGTACATGGCCGGCGAAATGAGGTCCGGGCCGGCCGGGCTGTCGCCGTTCGAGACCATGTCGGCGCCGGTCGCGGCCATGAGCCGGATGAACCCGGCCGTCGCCTCCGTGCAATAGGCGATGAGCGCGTGGGCGTCTTCGCGGTTGGCCGGGTCGACGAGGTCCATCATCCACTCGGCCGGTCCGCGAAGCATCCCGGCCAGCGAGAAGCCGGCCTGGTCGCAGTTGCCGCGGAGAAAGACCTCGTCGCCGAAGTGGGCTTTGAGCAGGCGGACCGCCTCGAGCCAGACCCGGACCCGCGGGTGCCGGCCGACGTCCGGCGGCGGCAGGTCCCGGACCTCGGCCAGCCGCGCGATCCGCGGCCCGGCCCAGCGGGCCGGCTGGTCCTCGGGATGGTCGACCTTGACGCCGAGGGACTCGGCCAACGTCACCGTGTCGACGTCGACGAGAACGCCGTCGTAATCGTAGGTCTCGACCGCCCGAACGAAGCTCGCGGCGATCGCGGCCGGGTCCTCACGGAACCGGCGCTGGGTGAAGCCCGCCTCCCTGGCGGCCATCAGGAAATTGTGGAGCATGACCGGGACCCGGTCGGGACGCCGCCCTTCAAGCGCCGCTCGGATCCGTTGACGACCGTTCATTTCCGTCCTCCCGGCCGGCCGGATTCCTCTCCGCCCGGATGCTAAGCCCTCTCCGGAGCGGTGTCAATGGCGGCGACAACGCCGTTTTGTCCGAAAGGCTTGCATCCGGGGCCGGCCTCTGGAAAGATAGGACGCAAGAGAGGCCAACATGAAGATGCCCACCCTATCCCCTACCCTAGGGCTGTTCGCGGTTCTCCTTGTCGCCGTCGCCGCGCTGGCCGCGGCTTGCGGCTCATCCGAGGAGCCCCAGAAGCTCGTCCTCGTCTGGGCCGAGGAGTTCGGCATCGATGGCGCGCCCGACCCCGCGGCCTGGGGCTACGAGGTCGGCCTGATCCGGAACCAGGAGGCCCAGTATTACACGGAGGGGCGCCTCGAGAACGTCCGGGTCGAGGGCGGCAACCTGGTCATCGAGGCCCGCAAGGAGGATTACTCCGGCGCCCATTACACTTCGGGCAGCATCAACACCCTTGGGAAAAGGGAGTTCTTCCGGGGCCGGATCGAGGTCCGGGCCAGGATCCCGACGGGGCGCGGCTCCTGGCCGGCTATCTGGATGATGGGCACGAACATCCCCCAGGCCGGCTGGCCGGAGTGCGGCGAGATCGACATCATGGAGAACGTCGGCTACGAGCCCGACACGATCTACGCGACGGTCCACACGCCCGGCTCGGTCCACAACCCGGGAAAGGTCGACAAGGGCGGCCAGATCACCGTCGCCGCTCCCTTCGCCGGCTTCCATGTCTACGCCGTCGAGTGGCGGGCCGACCGGCTGGACTTCTTCTGCGACGGCGAGAAGTATTTCACCTACAAGAAGGACGCGCGGTATCCCGACTACTGGCGCTTCGACCGGCCGTTCTACGTGCTCCTCAATTTGGCCGTCGGCGGGAATTGGGGCGGGACGCAGGGCATCGACGACGGCATCTTCCCTTTGACCTACCTCATCGACTACGTCCGCTATTACGAGTGGGAGTAAGGCGGAGCCCGGCCGAAACGATCAGTTGGCGTGCTGGGCGATCAGGCTCGGCTTGAGGTAGCCGCCGGGCTCGTGGGCGGCCAGGCCGGTGCCGGCCTCGAGCGGCTCGCCGCTCTCGTGGTAGCAGGCCTGGTAGGCGGCCAGGGCCAGCTTGGCCCGGCCCTGGATGCCGCACTTCGAATGGATCCGCTTGACGTGGGTCCGGACCGTGAGCGGCGAAATGAAGAGGCTTTCCGCGATCTCCTGGTTCGTCAAGCCGAGCCCGAGAAGACGGAAAACCTTGAACTCGCCCTGGGTGAGCGTGTGGATGTGGGCCATCGCTTCCTCGCGGCGGATCGTCTGCTCGGCCCGGTGCTTCTTGACCTTGGCCAGGTCGTTCGCGTCCCACTGCTTCTGCCACAGCAGCTCGTTGACTTTGTTCTTGACGACCGTCGAGACGAACGACCGCGGCGGCGTCCAGCCTTCGCCGAGCTTGCGCAGGGTCATGAAAACGGCGAAATGGATCTCGCCGATGACGTCGTCGGCGCAGGTCAGGCCATGGACCGATTTCTCGACGGCGCTCCGGATCATGGCGCCGTACTCCCTGACGATGCGCTCCATGAGCGAGTTGTGTTTCATCAGGATCGGATTCATGGCCTTCTCCAAAGTCGATTTATGCTCCGCATGCGAGGCCAAAGTATCAGCCAAAGATGAAATCAATGTTAAAAACAGATTAATTTTAGATTAAAATATGGTTTGATGAATTCATTTTATTTTCATAATATATTCATCTTGAATGTTGTATGCTGGCTGTGTCTATTGACCGTGCTCGGGAGAGATTGATGTGAGGATCCTCGTCGTCGAAGACTCCAGGCGCCTGGCCGGCATCATCAAAAGAGGGCTGATCGAGGAAGGCTACACCGTCGACAGCGCCTACGACGGCGAGGAAGCCCAGTACATGGCCGAGACGACCCCCTTCGACCTGATCGTCCTGGACATCATGCTGCCCAAAAAGGACGGCCTGGCCGTCTGCCGCGACCTCCGGGCCAAGGCCGTCAACACGCCCATCCTCATGCTCACGGCCAAGGACAGCGTCGAGGACAAAGTGACCGGGCTCGACTCCGGCGCCGACGATTACCTCGTCAAGCCCTTCGCCTTCGCCGAGCTCCTGGCCCGCCTCCGGGCCCTGCTCCGGCGCGAGGTCCTGCCCAAGATCCAGAAGTACCAGGTCGGCGACCTGACCCTCGATCCGCAGAGCCGCGAGGTCTGGCGCGACGGCCGGCGCGTCGACCTGACCCCGAAGGAATATTCCATCCTCGAGTACTTCATGCGCCGCCCGAACGCCGTGGTCACCCGGACCATGCTCGGCGAGAACGTCTGGGACTACGAGTTCGACGGCCTGTCGAACATCATCGACGTCTACGTGCGCCGCCTGCGCAAGAAGATCGACCGGGACGGCGACGAGAGCCTCATCCAGACCGTGAGGGGATCGGGCTACCGCCTGCGCGTGCCATGAAATTCCTCAAGACCATCAAGTTCCGCCTGACGCTTTGGTTCATGGCGGTGATCGTGGTCATCTTGGCCGTTTTCGGCTGGTTCGCATATTACCGGCTGAAGCACGGTCTTTACCGGAACCTCGAGAATTCGCTCCAGGACCGTTTCATCGAGCTGACGAGCTCGACCAAATACGACGGCGAGCGGTTCGTCTTCAACGAGACCGTCGGCGAGCTGGTCATGTTCTATGACGTTGACGGCGCCCTGAGGCAGAAGCTGGGCCCGACGATCCAGGCCGATATCAGCCGGATCGTCGGTTCGGCCATCGGCGGCGAAAAGAACTTCAAGACGGTCAAGCGGGCCGAGGGCCCGGCCATGGGCCTTTTCGCCGGCCCCTACAACGCCGCGGCGAATGGAACGGGGCCCCAGATCCGCTTCGCCCTCGTCGTCGGCCGGACGACCAACGATATCTCCAACGTTCTGGCGAGCTTCCTGATGGCCATCCGGTACTCGTCCCTTCTCGTCCTCATCCTGGCCGGAGTGGGCGGCATGTTCCTGGCCGACCGGGCGCTCGAGCCCGTCGACCAGATCGCCGAGACGGCCCGGGGCATCGGCGAGAGCGACCTGAGCCGCCGCATCGACATCCAGACCGACGACGAGCTGGGCCGGCTGGCCTCAACGCTCAACGGGATGATCGGCCGCCTTGAACAGGCCTTCAAGAAGGAGCGCCAGTTCGTGGCCGACGCCTCCCACGAGCTGCGCACCCCCTTGGCCATCATCCAGGCGGAATCGTCGCTGGCCCTGGAAAAGTCCCGGAACCAGGACGAATACCAGCGCTCGCTCGAGGTCGTGTCCCAAGAAGTGGACTTCATGTCAGAGATCGTCGGCAAGATGCTCTTGCTCGCCCGGAGCGACTCGGGCTCGGAGACGATCGACTTCGAGGACGTCAAGCTCAAGCCGCTCCTGAAGGAGCTGGCGCAGGACCTGGACCTGCTCGTCCAGGACAAAGGCCTGAAGCTCGAGCTCGGGCCGATGGAGGAGCTCAAGGTCCGCGGCGACCCGGTCAAGCTGAAGCAGCTCTTCCTGAACATCCTGGACAACGCCGTGCGCTACACTCCGAGCGGGGGCACCATCGCGGCCTCGCTCGCCCGCCGTGACAGCAGCGCCGTCGCCTCGATCACCGACACCGGCATCGGCATCCCGGCCGAGCACCTGCCGTTCATCTTCGACCGGTTCTACCGCGTCGACAAGGCCCGGACCGCCTCCGACGGGGGCACGGGGCTGGGTCTGTCCATCGCCATGTCGGTGGCCAAGATGCACGGCGGGGCGATCGAGGTCGAGAGCGAGCCCGGCCAGGGCACGACCTTCCGGATCGTCCTGCCCCTCACCGGCACCCGCCAGTTCTAGGCGAGAGATCCAGGTTCAGTCCCGGATCTTGAAGACCCGCGCGGCGACGACGCCCAGGACGACCGCCAGGGCCGCGAGGATCCCCAGGTCCGGCAGGATGTCCCCGAATCCCCCCTGGAAGAAACGGAGCTTGTGCAGGGCGTCCATGGCCCAGTAGGCGGGCGAGATCATGGCCACAGTGCGAACGCCCCGCGGGACGATCTCGCTCGGCCACCAGCAGCCCCCCAACCCGGCGAAGATGTTGGCCAGGAGCACGGCCAGGCCGATGATCAGGTCCTCCTTGCGGCAGAGGGAGCCGATGAAGACGCTGAGCGCGGCCATGGCCAGGGCGAAGACGGCGATGACGAGGAGCGCCAGGGGGACGCTCCCCAGGTCGAGCTTGAAGAAGATCTTGCCGACGATGAAGAGGATGAGGGCCTGGACGAGGCCCATGCCCCAGCGGCCCAGGAGCTTGGCCTGGAAGACCTCGCCCTTGGAGAGCGGCGAGAAGAGCATCCGCGCGAGGACCCCCTTCTTGCGGTCTTCCATGACGGTGATGCCGCCGTAGATGATGACCATCATCATGATGAACTGGATGGTCGTCCCGGGGATGGAGTGGTCGAAGCCGCTGGGCACGACGGTCACGGTGTTCTCCGGGAACCGGGTCTTCACCTGGACGATGTCGCGGAACTCGGCGTGGCCGTCGAGGAACTTCGTGAGGTCCCCGTCGCCGTAGAGGACGAGCTCGCCGAGCATCCGGGCGATGGCTTGGTAGAGGCGCGTCTCGACCCGGGCGGCCGCCTTGACCGAAGCGTCTTCGCGCTTCTTGAAGGCCAGCTTCTGAGCGCGTTTGGCCTCGATCCCGGCCGAGAAATCCCGGGGCAGGATGATGAGCCGGTTGTATTCGGCCGGCTCGGCCTCGACGATCTTGAGATCGATCCCCGGGGCCTCGATCTTGTCCAGGAAATAGGCCCCCCACCGGCCCTCGTCGAGGTTGACCACGGTCAGCTCGGCGACCGCGGGGGCGCTGTCGGAAGACTTGAAGACCAGCCCGAAGAGGACGATGAAGAGCATCGGGAAGACGAGCGACCAGAAGAAGAAGACCTTGTCGCTGACCATGATCCGGAGGTCGTTCCAGGCCACGTGGAGAATGCGCCGCAGTCTTCTCATGGTCACACCGGGGTCTTGCGGCGCAGGGCCGGCACGGCCAGGGCCGCGAGGAGGACCCCGCTCCCGAAGAGGACGGCCAGCGGCACCAGCGGAAAGTGCCCTTCCCGGACGAGCTTGGCCCCGTCGATGAACCAGCGGTTCGGGGTCGCGACGCCGATCGCCTTGAAGGCCTTGGGCATGGCTTCGGGGTTCATCATCGACCCCCCGAACAGGCTGAAGACCAGGATGATCGGGGCGCTGATGGCGCCGGACTGGTTGCGGTTCCTGACGAGGGCGTGGAACAAGCCGAAGAACGCGGCCGTCCAGAAGGAGGCGGCCGCGCCGAGGACCAGGAAAGACCCGAGGTTCCCCCAGTAGGCCCGGAAGATCAGCGTGCCGGCGGCGACCAGGACGAGGAGCACGATGAGGCCCATGGCCCAGCCGCCGACGAGCCGGGCGCCGATGAGCTCCATCGGCCGGAGCGGCGTCGTCATCATGCGGCGGAGCTTGCCGTCCTCGCGGTCGGAGATGATGTCCCGCATGAGCGTCTGGACGATGAACAGGAGGAACATGATGGCCATGCCCGGGAGCATGATGGAGAAGAGGTCCGTCCGGGTGAACTTCGGCTTGGCGCTGGCGGGCTTGATCTCTTCGGCCTCGATCCCGACGAGGAGCGGGTTGAGATACGCCTGAGCGGCGACCACCTTTTTCTGGGCTTTCCCGAGCTCCGGGCCGAGCTTGTCCCAGGGGAAGCTCTCGACGGGCTGGTCGAGCATGGCCCGGATCCCCCGGGCCTCCTCCGAGAACGCCTGGATGGCCCCGGAGAGCATCACGGCGATCGTGTTGACGAACTCCTCGACGACGTCGGGCAGGAACTGCTCGGCCGGGTTCTTGACCACGGTCAGGGTCGTCGTCTTGGCGTCGAGCAGGTCGACCGTGAACTTCTCCGGGACGATGATCATGGCCGTGGCCCGGCCCTTGGTCATCCGCCGGCGGCCCTCGGCCTCGTCCGTCACCGTCACTTCGAACATCTTCTTCAGCTGGTCGGCGTCGAACATCCCCATCAGGAGCTTCGAGGCGATGCTCTGGTCGCGGTCGACGAGCACGACGGCGATGCGGGGCAGCGTGCTTTCTTCCTCGCCGGGCGCGAAGATGAGGCCGATCAGCCCGGTCATGAACAAGGGAATGGCCAGGAAGATCACGACGGCCATCGGCGACTTGAGGTGCCGGCGAATGTCGTTCCCGAGGATGAGGAGCAGCCGTCGCATGTCCGCGCCCTAGTCCCTCAGGCTCCGGCCGGTGAGCTTCAGGAAGACCGTCTCGAGGCTGGGGGATTTGATCTTGAGGTCGGACACGGCGAGCTTGCGGCGGAAGAGCTGATCCATGATCTTGGGGATCTCCTCCGTGTCGGCCACGGCCAGCGAGGCCAGGCCGTCGGCCGCCGACAGGAGCTCGATCCGCGCCCCGGCCAGGTCCTGGACGGCCTCGGAGAAGGCGGCCGCGGCGAATTCCCCGGCGATCTCGACGATGTCGCGCTCGCCGACGATGCGAACGAGCTCCTCGAGCGTCCCCTGGGCCAGGATGCGGCCTTTGTCCATGATGGCGACGCGCGAGCAGGTCGTCTCGACTTCGGCCAGCTGGTGAGTGGTGAAGATGACCGCCGTGCCGGCCGCGCCGACGCCGCGGATGATGTCGAGGATGCTGACCTTGGCCTGGACGTCGATGCCGACCGTCGGCTCGTCGAGGAGCAGCAAATCGGGCCTGTGGAGCAGGCCGATGGCGGTGTTGAGGCGGCGCTTCATGCCGCCGGAGAAGTTCTTGACCGGCTCCTTGGCCCGGGCGGAGAGCTCGACGAGCTCGAGGAGCTCGACGGCCCGTTTCTTCAGGTCGGCCCGCGGGACGTCGTAGAGGCCGCCCCAGAAGAGCAGGTTGTCCATGGCGCTGATCTCGTCGTAGAAGGCCATGTCCTGGGGCACGATGCCGAGCCGGTTCTTGAGCGAGCGGTCGGCGAAGAGGTTCCGGCCCAGGAAGCTGACCGTCCCCGTGAAATCGCCGAGCGTCCCGGACAGGATGGAGATGAGCGTCGTCTTGCCGGCGC
>CAYOYQ010000023.1:0-8150 GCA_964408215.1 uncultured Eubacteriales bacterium | reverse complement strand
GTGAAATCGCCGAGCGTCCCGGACAGGATGGAGATGAGCGTCGTCTTGCCGGCGCCGTTCGGGCCGAGGAGCCCGAGCACTTCCCCTTTCTTGAGGTCCAGGGAGAAGCGGTCGAGGGCCAGGACGTCGCCATAGGACTTGGTCAGGTTCTTGATCTCGAGCATGGTGGGCACACCCTTTCCGGGCATCTTACCATAACCTACGCCCGGCGCCGCCGAAAGGTTGATTGGCTTATCTTTTTGCGGCCGGCTCCGGCGTCAGATGGTTGTACTCGACCAAGAGCTTGAGCCACCAGTCGGGGAATTTGAGCGGGCCGCGCTTGCGGGTGGCCTTGTCGTAGACCCACATGTGGTTGTACTTGACCAGCAGGTCGTCGCCGAGCTGCCACCAGGCGGCCAGGACGTGGTCGACGTTCGCCAGGCAGTATTCGGTCAGGAACTTCGCAGCCAGGGCCGGGTCCTTCTTATAGAGATCGAGCGCCGCTTTGTCGATCGCCTCCGTCCGTTCGACGGCCGGGTCCTCGTAGAGCTTCTGCGCGGCCCGGACGTCCTCGATGGCCAGGTTGTAGGCGACCTGGGTGTGGAAATCCACATAGTCGAAGGCCCAGCGAGCCGAGTCGCGGTCGAAGTTCCAGTGGTCGCCGATCTCGAACGAG
Source organism: uncultured Eubacteriales bacterium (assembly GCA_964408215.1). Taxonomy (GTDB): domain Bacteria; phylum Acidobacteriota; class Aminicenantia; order Aminicenantales; family Saccharicenantaceae; genus RBG-16-66-30. The sequence goes on along the minus strand of CAYOYQ010000023.1, from coordinate 7,495 downwards.
CGCGGGATCCGGTCCAGGGCCGCCGCGTAAAGGGGCATGAAGCAGGAGGTGTCCTGGGCGCCCCACGCCAGCCAGACGATTCCGCCGACCGGGTGCGGCAGCCAGCCCCGGCTCTGGGTCACGGTGACGTACTCGGCCCGGTTGACGCCGATGACCCGCGGCGTGCTGTAGCGCTTGCCGTCGAGCTCGAAGCCGTAGGGCAGGTAGTTCGGGTTCTGGAACGGGCCGCCCTGGATGCCGCGGGCCGGCCAGTAGGGCGTGCCCTCAGTCTTGTCGCGGGTCATCCTCATGACGTCGCGGACGGAGAGCTTCTTCTCCGGCTTGACCGAGAACGGGAAGTCCTCGTTGCGGGTCGCGGCGCTGAATTTCTGGGACGGCGCGACGAGGTCGAGGAAGCGCCACAGCCGGACCCGGGCCCCTTTCGTTCCCGCGGCGCTGACGTCCGTCGGGTTGTAGGCCTTCTTCCAGTTGAACGGCCGGCCGGACTTGGGATCGAAGAACTTCATGTCTACGGCGAGTTGGATGACGTTGGGCGAGGCCACGAAATAATCGGGCTTCTTGAGGTCGATCTCGCCGATGCGCGATTCGTTCGGCGTGACGGCGACGTGGTCGTCGGGGACGCGCTCGGCGCACCAGACCGCGCCGGGCTTGCCGCTCTGGGGCGTCCAGAGCGGGCCGACCGGCATGATCTCGAAGGTCCAGACCTCGTTCGGGTCGGCCACGGCCAGCATCTCGCCGGTGTCGGTGAACCCGTAGCCGTACTTCTCGCCGAGCTCGCCCATGATCCTGATCGCCTCGCGGGCCGTCCCCGCGCGCTCCATGGCGATGAGCGTCAGCATGGTGATGTCGAACTTGGCCGCCGGCGTCGGGTTCTCCATCCTCTCCCGGCAGCCGATCGTCGACTCGCCGATGGCCACCTGGGCGTCGTTCATGTAGCCGAAGTCGCCGTGGATGTAGGCCCGCGTGTGCGGGAGCTCGGGCAGCTCCATGACAATTGTCCGCTTGATGTCCTCCCACTTCAGGCCCTGATCGGGCGCCCAGTTGCCGAACTGGCTGATGTGGTAGATCTTGCGGGTGTCACCGGGCTTGTGGTCGGCGGCGGGGATGAAGCGCCAGGTCCAGTCGCATTCGCCGCAGTCGCAGGTGTGCGTGGTCATGACCGAGCCGTCGGTCGAGGCGGCCTTGCCGACCATGATGACCGTGCAGCCTTCTCGGTCGGCGGCCGCGCCGCAGGTCGGGCAGGGTTGGCCCTGAGCCGTCGAGACCGCTGGGCCCGCGGTCAGGATAGCCAGGAGGAGAAAGAGCAGGGCTCCGGGCAGGATGAAGCGGATCGGTTTCACGGGCACCTCCTCGTCGGTCTTTTGCGGGACGAGGATATTCCGTGGCGCCCGCCGCTGTCAACCCGGGTCGGAGCCCTCAGCGTAAAAGGCGGGCGAAGCCGTCCCTGACGAGCTCGCCGAAGCCCGGCAGGCCTTCGATGACCACGCGCCGGGACTCGGGGACTCCGCTGTTGTAGGCCTCGACGATCGCCCGCAGGGTCTCGAGGTGGATGGCCACGCGCTCCTCGAGCGGCCACTCCGCGTCCTTGACCGGATCGCCGGGTCTGTCCTTCAGGAAGGCCGGGTTGGGCGTCTCGACCAGGAACGCCCGGGCCGCGGTCGCGTCACCCCACTCCCGGTGCGACAGCCCCTTGAATTCCGAGGACGACTCCTCGAGCTTCATCGCGAGACCCTCGGCCTCGAGCGCCAGGACGGCCTCGGCGGCCAGGTCGACGTTCTTCGGGTTGGCCACGATCATCATGGCCAGCCGGCTGCCGGGCGGCGCTTCATGCAGGTCGAAGGCGAGGTCGATGTTCTCCTTCCTCAGGAGCGAGGTTATGGCGTAGGCGATCCGCTCGGTCAGGCTCCCATCGGCCTCCCCGGGGTATTGGCGGTCGAGGTTGCGGGAGAGATTGTCGGCCGCGTATTCCGGCGAGGGCGCGGTCTCGCCCGGCGGGTCCGGTTCCCCCTGGTGCCGGGGGTTCGTCAGCCGCGCGCCGATCTTAAATGTCCTCAGGCCGCCGGCCCCGCGAACGCGGAAATCCCGCGGGCTTCGGGGGCGCCTGGGGTCGGGATAGGTGACCGCGGAGTTGTTCGCGTAGGGCACGACGACGAGGCGACCGCGGCGCACGACCGCCCGTTCGACGAGGCCGACGGCCGCGATCTCCCCGGAGATCTCGCCGGCGTGCGTGCCGCCGGCCACGAACACGGTCCCGCCCGGTTCCCGGCCTTCGATGACGTAGACCGTCGTGTCGCCGGCCGTCCGGGCCAGCCCGGGAAGGTAGTCCGACAGCCGCGTGACCCGCACACCGGGTCCGGGGCGGACGTCGTGGACCGCCGGCCGGGCTCTTGGGATCCTGACCCGGGCCGAGGCCGCCGGGAGACGGGCGACGCCGGCGACGGCCCCGTCGCGCCGCGGGTCGGCCCCACCGCTCCTGAGCTTCGTCGCCGGGTCGATGATGAGGCCCTGGGCGCCGCCGAAATAGAGGTCATACGGCTCCCGGCGGGTCACGGTGTAGCCCAGCTTCTCGAGCGCCGCGACCGTCGCTTCGGGCAGGCGCGGCTCGACCAGGAGCTCCTTGTCGGCCGGGAAGAAGCGGGGGGCCTCGATGGCCTCCTGGATCCCCATGCCGTAGTCGATCAGGTTGGAGACGAGGAGCGGCATCGTCGTCAGGATGCGGGCCGCGCCCGGCGTGCCGACGGCGGCGAAGGGCTTCTTCTTCCGGAGGATGATCGTCGGAGCGATCGTCGTCCTCATCCGCTTCCCCGGAGCCAGGATGTTGGGGCCTTGGCCCGAGAAGTTGCCCATCTCATTGTTGAGGATGATGCCGGTCCCGGCGGCCATGACCTTGGACCCGAAGAAGTCCGAGATCGTCTGGGTCAGGGCGACCATGTTGCCGATCTGATCGACCACGGAGAGAGAGGTCGTGCTGGGGCTATGGCCCTTGGCCGGGTCGCCCGGAGCGACCTTTTCGCTCATCCGGTCTGACCGGATCTCGGCCGCCCGGGCCTTGGCGTAGGCCGGGCCCAGCAGGCCGGCGACCGGAACGCTCCCGAATCCCGGATCCCCGACGAAGGCGCGCCAGTCCGTCATGGCCCGCTTCATCGCCTCGGCCATGATGTGGATGCGCTCGGGCGAGAGGGGCCCATAGCGGTCGAGATCGAAACGGTCGAGGATCTGGAGCGTCTCGATGACGGCCAGGCCGCCGACGGGCGGAGGCGCCGAGATGATGCGATAGCCCCGGTAGGTCCCCCGGACCGGCTCGCGCTCGATGGCCCGATAGCCGGCCAGGTCCTTTTTCGAAAGGAACCCGCCGCGGGCGGCGATGTCGGCGGCGATCGCCCCGGCCAGCTCGCCGCGGTAGAAAACATCGCGGCCGCCGGCGGCGATCCGGCGCAGGCTCGCGGCCAGCTCCTGGTTCTTGAGCGTCGCCCCGGCCTCGAGCGGCAGCCCGTCGGGGCAGAAGACCCGGGCCAGGCCCTCGTCCTGCGAGAGCCTCTCGAAGCTGTCGAGGATGATCCCGGCCAGCGTCGGGCTTACGGTGAAGCCTTCGGCGGCGATGCGGACGGCCGGCTCGAGCACACGCTCCAGCGGCAGGGTCCCGTATTTCTCGAGGGCCAGGCACAGACCGGCGACCGTGCCCGGAACGGCCACCGAAGTGGGACCGGTGTCGGCGAGCTTTCCGGCGATCGCGGCCCCGGCCGGCGCGGCCGACCGGTAATCGATGGCCACCGCCTTGCGGGTCTTGGCCAGGAAGATGATCATCATCCCTTCCCCGCCGAGGCCGTTCGAGTTCGGTTCGGCGACGCCGACGGCGAAGGCCGCGGCCACGGCGGCGTCGACGGCGTTGCCGCCCGCCTTGAGCATCTCCGCGCCGGCCTCCGAGGCCAACCGATGGGCCGAGGCGACCATCCCTCCGGCCGCCGTGACCTCGGCCTTTCTCGTCTCCGCGCCGGACGCAGGGACGAGGACGAGCGACAGAAGGACGATCGCTGGCAAGCCTCGAACGAAGGTGCTTCTTGTGACCGTCATGGTCTTATCTCATGGAGCATACGGCGTATTCCCGCCGGGCCAGGAAGACGTTTCCGCCGTCGTCCGTCCTGACGAAATACATCGCCCGGCCCGAAACGAAGCCTCGGCCCGCGGCCTACTTGCCGAGCCCTTTGCGGACGGCCTCGAGCTTCTCTTTGAGGACAGGGGCGAAAGCGAAGAACTGCTGCAGCGTCGCGCAGCCGTAGTCGGCGCAGTGGGCGCAGGTCACGACGCCGCGCTTGGAGGCGCAGAGCCGGATCCCGCACGTCGCGGCGTGGGCCGTGCTGATACGCTTCCCCGACGAGCACCCGTCGCAAACACAGGCCTCCCAGGAGCCGATGCTGCCGCCGAACTGTTTAGCCCACTTCTGGGCCGTCTCCTCGAGCCCGGCCCGGTCGTTCGACTGTGTGGCGATATAGGCCTCGCATTCGCCGCAGTTGAGTCCGCAATAGGCTTGGAGCTTGGCCATGGCCTCCTCCTCTCTGACCGAGGTTCTATCAGCGCCAGAGGTCGTTGAGCCGGCCGCCGGCCTTTTCGGAATCCAGCCCCGTGCCGCCGAAGATCCAGCGCCGGCCTTGGGAGTCGAGCCAGCCCGTGGCGAAGTAGCGGGCCCCCGGGACGTTCGCCGTCGAAGCTGTGCCCTTCGTGCCGTAGGCGCCGCCCTGGCCATGGTAGCTGCTGCCCGAGACCCACATCCATTCCAGGGTCGAGGGGTTGAACTTCCACAGGTCGTTGAGCCAGCCTTCGCTGCCCGCCGTATCCATGGAATAGCCGCCGAAAAGCCAGAGGTTCCCGTCGGCATCGATCCAGCGGATGGCGCCGTAACGGCTCCCCGGATAGTAGTCGACCGCGCTCGTGGCCTGGGTGCCGTAGTTGCCGGAGATGTTGGTGAGGTAGCTGCCCGAGACCCAGGTCCATTCGGAGGTCGAGGGATCGTACTTCCAGAGATCGTTGAGACGGCCCTCGGTCTCCGTTTCCACGCTGCCCAGGCCGCTGCCGCCGAAGATCCAGAAGGGCCCGTCCCCGTCGGCCCAGGACAAGGCTGTCGTGCGTGACCCGGGGACGTTCTCCGCGGCGGCCGTGCCCTTGGTGCCGTATGTGCCGTAGACCTCCATCGTATCGCTGCCGGAGACCCAGATCCAGTGCCCGGTTGATGGTATATACTTCCAGAGATCGTTCAGGCGGCCCTTGCCCCCGGCCGCGTCGTATCCTAGACCGCCGAAGAGCCAGAGCCCGCCGCCACCATCGATCCAGCCCGTGGCGCCGACCCGAGCGCCGGGGATATTGGCCGGATCCGCGGCGCCCAGCGTCCCGTAGACCCCCGGCTGGTAGCGGATCGAGCTCCCGGAGACCCACGTCCACTCGCCGGTCGCCGGCTCGAACCGCCACAGGTCGTTCAGTTGGCCGATCTCCCCTGTCGAATCGAGGCCGAGCCCGCCGAAGAGCCAGAGCCCGCCGACCGCGTCCACCCAGGCGACCGAGCCGTTGCGCGCCCCGGGCACGTTGGCCGGGTCGGCGACCCCCAAGGTGCCGTAATTCCCCGGCTGGCTCCGGAGATCGCTGCCGGAGACCCAGGTCCAGGTCGAGGCCGCCGTATCGTAAGCCCAAAGGTCGTTGGCCCGGCCCGGATAACCCGTCGAATCGTAGGCGTAGCCGCCGAAGAGCCAGAGCCGCCCGTCGGCCCCGACCCAGGACGCGGCGTCCTCGCGGGCCCCGGGGACGTTCGTCGTGGCCGGGGCGCCCTTCGTGCCGTAGGTGCCGGCCTGATCGACCTTGTCGTTGCCGGCGACCCAAGTCCATTCGAGGAGCGTCGTCGGGGTCGTGCCGTCGTTCTTCTTCTCGCAGGAAACGAGCAGGGCGGCGGAGGCCAGGGCCAATCCGATGATCTTGCCTGTGTTCTTCATACAACCTCGTCCAGGAACAGGGATGCCTGACACCCTGCCTGAGGACGCTATGATATGCCCGGCCGGGACGGGTGTCAAACGGCCCGGTTGACAACCCGTCGCGGCCCGTCCTATGCTTCGGGCGCGATCCTTCATCCTGCAGAAAAGGGAGGAGACCATGCGTCAGCCGACCGGAAGAACGACCTTCATCATCCTTGCCGCCGCCCTCGCGGCCCTGCTCGCCGCCGGGACCGTCCCCGCCCAGGGCCCCGATGATGCCCTGGCCAAGGGCTTCGCCGACCCTCCCTCGGGCGCCAGGCCCCGGGTCTGGTGGCATTGGATGAGCGGCAACATCACCAAGGCGGGGATCAAGGCCGATCTCGAGTGGATGAAACGGGCCGGGGTGGCCGGCTTCCAGAACTTCGACGCCGGCCTCGACACGCCCCAGATCGTCGAGAAGCGCCTCGTCTACATGACCCCCGCCTGGAAGGACGCCTTCAGATTCACCGCGACACTGGCCGACCAGCTGGGCCTGGAGATGGCCATCGCCGGCTCGCCGGGCTGGAGCGAAAGCGGCGGGCCCTGGGTGCCGCCGGCCCAAGCGATGAAGAAGTACGTTTGGAGCGAGACGCGCCTCGAGGGCGGGCAGCCGTTCAGCGGCCTTCTGCCCAAGCCCCCGTCGACGACCGGCCCCTATCAAAACATGCCCAGCGGCCGGGATAAGGCGCCGGAGTTCTATGCCGACAGCGCCGTCGTGGCCTTCCGCGTCCCGGAGAACGACCATTCGCTCGCCGAGCTCGGGGCGAAAGCGACCTCGAGCGGCGGGGCTTTCGACCTCGCCGCTCTCACGGACGGCGATCTGGCCGCCTCGACGCTCTTGCCGGCCGCGCCCGTCGACGCCGCGGCCTGGGTCCAGATCGAATTTCCCCGTCCGCAGAGCGTTCACGGTCTCACCTTGTTCGCCCGCAGGTCCGACCGTCGCGGCCGCTACGGCGATCCGGAGCTCCAGGCGAGCGACGACGGGAAGAGCTTCCGTTCCGTCCTCAAGCTCCCGACCGAGGCCCGCACCGTCGCCTTCGCTCCGGTCACGGCCAGGTATTTCCGCGTCGCCGTCCGGACCTTGGCCCCGCAGCCCGGGCCGCCGCGGGGCCCGCAGGATCAGCCGGCCGAGCCCGCAGGGACCCTTGTGGCCGAGCTCGTCCTCCATACGGCCTCGCCCGTCAACATGTTCCAGCAAAAGGCCGCATTCGATGCCGCGAACGGCATCTACGACCTGGCCACGCCCGCGGCCGCGGCCGGCGACGTCGTCGCTAAGGCCGACGTCATCGATCTCACGTCCAAGATGCGCCCGAACGGCCGCCTCGACTGGACGCCGCCCGCGGGCCTCTGGCTCGTTCTCCGCTTCGGGTATTCGCTCACCGGGGCCCGCAACTCTCCGGCCTCACCCGAAGCGACCGGCCTCGAGGTCGACAAGCTCGACAAGACCTACGTCAAGGCCTACTTCGAGAATTACCTCGATCAGTACAAGAACGCCACCGGCG
>CAYOYQ010000022.1:0-21756 GCA_964408215.1 uncultured Eubacteriales bacterium | reverse complement strand
AGCACGATGGCTTTTACGAGGGGGCTAAAATGGGCCTCTTGGCGTCAAACTCGGGATTAACATCATCATTATTGGCGATAATCTGGCTTCCGTCGCGGAATTGTCACGGGGCCATAGCATCGTCATGATCCCGGATGAAAACGGCAGCTTGAGGGACCTCTTTGGCGTCCCGAAATTCGGGTTCTTTTCGGTCTATGATCCGCACGGAAGACGTGTCGCCTCTGGAACGAGTCAGGCGACCTTCTCAGGCTCACTAAGGAATAACCTGCGGCGACTGCTCAATAGAATTGACTTCAAAACGGAGATGTTCATCCCGCCTGAAGGTCATATCTTAGATGAGTACGATTGGTTCGGCCCCCTTGCCCTGAAGATCCGGGCTAACCCAAGAGATTACCAGCTTATCGTGATGTTTAGGACTATATGCGAGGGATGTGGAAGCGGCGCCTTCGTGACTCAGTTGAAACGAATTCACACAGAAGGAAGCGGGAATATCGAAGTTCACCTACTTGTCAATACGGATTTTACTGAAGAAGACATCATCAATTTGTCTTCCCAACTGAGGCTCGATTTCACAATTGAAGCCGCCGACGACCGGCTTGCGCAGAAGTGGGAGGAACTGGTGTTTTCATTTGGTGGAGATTCTATTAATGGCATTGCCTTTCTAGTCGACCGAACCACCAAGATCCTTAAGATTCTCGGCGAGAAAGACATTCCTGGAGATTTTCTTAGAAACTGCTTAGAATTGGCGAATGGGGATCCCGATGAAAAACAGGATTAGAGTTGGTTTATACCTCGTTGTCATGTTAGTTGGCTCGAGCCGGTTTATTGCCAAGGCCGGCATCATCGGGCCGTATCTCCTCTCTCAGAATAGGATCCCTGACATGAGTGTGATCGGGCTGCCGCCGGGAGCGATAGAACTCAAGCTCGATCTCCAATTCCCTGAGGCGCAGAGCGATCCGTTTCTTTCTCAACCAGAAGCTATCACCGCTGTATCGGACCATCAGCTATGTATCTCGGATATGGTCAATAATGAACTCTATCTATTCGATAGAACGGGTAAGTTCATGAGGAGATTCGGCCGGAGCGGACAAGGTCCGGGAGATTTGCTTAGACCCGCGTCAATAGCTTTCGACAATGACCGGATCATTGTCCGCGAAGCGGGGAACATGCGTTTCCAGTTCTTCAGTATGACTGGACAGTACTTGGACGGCTTTAAAGCATTTCGCGGGTATACCGATTTCGCGGCCTTCAAGGATCGTATCTATGCGACGCCTTTCTTGATTAAGGAGCCGGGCGCAGCTAATAACGAGCAGTTGGTCGATATACTTGATTTCAAAGGTCGCCGCGTGGGTTCTTTCGGTAGCCCCCTAGAGGTAAATCCGCATGATTTCCCGTGGCTGAACCAAGCGATTCTCGCGATCAAGCCAAGCGGGGAGCTCTGGGTTGTCTTCAGGTGCTTTCCGATCGTCAGAAGATATTCATTGAACGGAACCTCTCTCGCTGAATACCATTTTCGCACCGAAATTACTGATCGAAAGGAAAGCTACAACAAGCAAAACGATTTAGAGAGAACCCAAACCTCATCTCAACCGTTTTATGCATACATAGCCCACGCGGCGTGCGCAACAAATCGAGGACTCTATTTAATAGACAGCACCGCTGGCCAGCGCTTAATCATTATTTATTTAAATAACAACGGAAGACTTGAGGAATATTATTGGTTTCCGATGGCGAAAAGGGGGTTTGCCTGTACGGGGCTAATTGTCGAGGATGTAGATGCCGAGAAGAGATTCTATGTGCTTGATGCCAGTGAGGCTTGCGTTTCCGTGTACTCAATCCGATAACTTAATCAGCGCGTTGCGGCGGCTCACATCAAAAGGACAAGACCGGTCAAACCAGTTTTCATAATAAGGCAACAACTCGAACAGGGAATGGCCTTCCCTGCAACGCAAGACGATCGGCGCCGAGGTCCAGGCCGAAGATCATGATGCCCTCGCTAGGCGCAAGCCCTCCTGTTCAGCAAGAGTTGAACAAAAACCCGAGATATGCGTATTACTAAGGTAGAATAGAGGGATAGAACTATGGCCAAGCTGCAGGTCCAGGAATCGTTCACGATGGCCCTGGCCTCTCTGCGCGCCAACAAGCTCCGGAGCGCCCTGACGCTACTCGGCATCATCATCGGCGTCCTGACCATCATCGCCGTCGTCTCGGTCATCCAGGGCCTCAACAACTACGTCTACACCAAGATGTCCTTCTACGGGGCCAACGACTTCTCGGTCCAGAAGTTCTCGATGATCGGGACCTCCCTCAAGGAGTTCCGGGAGCAGATGAAGCGCAAGGACCTGACGCTCGTCGAGCGGGACATCATCCGGGCCAACTGCCCGGCCTGCGAGCTCGTCGGCGCCTCGGCCTCGTACGGCACGACGGTCAAGTACGGCAGCCAGACCCTCAAGGACACCGATGTCCTCGGCGTCACCCACCTCGACCACGAGATCGGCTCGGTCGTCGAGCTCACGAGCGGCCGCCACCTCCAGAGCCAGGACGAGACCAACTCCCGGCCCGTCTGCGTCATCGGCGCCGACGTGGCCGAGAAGGTCTTCGGCGGGCTCGACCCGCTCGGCCGCTGGCTCAAGGCCGGCAGCCGGAACTTCCAGGTCATCGGCGTGGCCAAGAAGAAGGGCAAGATCCTCGGCTTCAGCCAGGACAACTTCATCCGCATCCCCATCACGACCTTCAACAAGGCCTACGGCTCGCGCCGCTCGATCAGCATCAAAATCCACACCAATTCCCAGGAGGAGATGGTCCGGGCCCAGGAAGAGGTCCGGACGGCGCTCCGGTCCTGGCGGAAGCTCCCCTACAACGAGCCCGACGACTTCTCCTTCGCCACCTCGGAGACCTTCATCCAGTTCTATAAGACCGCCACCCGCGGCATCTACTTCGCCATGCTCGCCGTCTCGTCCATCGCCCTGGTCGTCGGCGGCATCGTCATCATGAACATCATGTTCGTTTCCGTGTCCGAGCGGAGGAAGGAGATCGGCATCCGCATGGCCGTCGGCGCCCGCCGCCGCGACATCCTCTACCAGTTCCTCATCGAGTCGGCGCTCATCTCCGGCTTCGGCGGCTTCATCGGCATCGTCCTCGGCTTCCTCGTCGCCCGGATCATCTCCGCGGCGACATCGATGCCCTCGAGCGTCGAGCCGGCTTCGGTCCTTTTGGCTATGGTCATGTCCTGGACGATCGGCCTGTTCTTCGGCATCTACCCCGCCAACCGGGCGGCCAAGCTCGACCCGGTCGAGGCCCTGAGGTCGGAGCTGTGAGGTTCCGGCTCCAGATCCTCCGCGAGGTCTTCCGCATGGCGGTCGACTCTCTCCGGTCCCACAAGCTCCGCTCGTTCCTGACCATCCTGGGCATCGTCATCGGGGTCATGACCGTCATCGGCATGGTCTCGATCATCCAGGGCCTCAACAAGAGCTTCCTCAGCGAGCTGCAGTCCGCCGGCTCGGACATGATCGACATCCAAAAGTTCGACCCGGTCCAGATGGGCCGCATGTCCGAGGAGGAACGGACGCGCAAGGACCTGACCTTCGACGACGCCAAGGCCATCGAGGCGGGCGCGCCCCTCGTGCGGGCCGTCGCCGTCAGCATCTACGTCAGCCCCTTCGACGCGAAAGAGGTCAAGTACCAGAGCGCCAAGAACGACACGGCCATGGTCATCGGCATGAACGAGAATTGGCCGACCGTCATGTCCCTCTACCTGCCCCGGCTGGGCCGGTTCATCACCGACGCCGAGGTGGCCCGGTCGGCCCGCGTCTGCGTCCTGGGCTCGGAGCTGGCCGACAGCCTTTTCCCGACGACGAACCCCCTCGGCAAGGACATCCGGATCGGCGCAGAGGCGTTCACGGTCGTCGGCGTCCTGAACAAGAGGGGCCAGATGTTCGGGCAGAGCCGCGACAACTTCGTCGGGATGCCCATCACCACGCTGATGAAATATTTCCGCTACGAAAAGGACGGCATGGAGATCATCGCCACTCCGCGCCGGTCGGAGGACCTCCAGGAGACGATCGAGCAGATCCGGGGCGTCCTGCGGCAGCGGCGGAAGGTCCCCTACGGCAAGCCCGACGATTTCGCCGTCATGACCCAGGACTCGATGGTCGACCTCTACAACCAGCTGACCGGGGCGGCCTACCTGGTCATGATCGTTATCTCCTCGATCGGCCTCCTCGTCGGCGGCATCGGGGTCATGAACATCATGCTCGTCTCGGTCAAGGAGCGGACCCGGGAGATCGGCATCCGCAAGGCCATCGGGGCCCGGTCGGGCGACATCCTCAGGCAGTTCCTCATCGAGGCCATCTTCCTCACCGGGACCGGCGGGATCATCGGCGTCCTCATCGGCTTCGGCATCGCCCTCCTGGTCAAGGCGGCGACGCCGCTCCCGGCCGCGGTCTCGTGGTGGTCGGTCGTGCTCGGGCTGGGCGTGTCGGCGGCCATCGGCCTCTTCTTCGGCATCGTCCCGGCCCAGAAGGCCGCCCACATGGACCCGATCGTTTCCCTCCGCTACGAATAAGGCGCCAGCCGATCCTCCCGGCGCAGCGGCGGGCGGCGTTGATGGCGCTCGGCACGCCCCCGATCCGGGCTGACCAACGTCATCGGCCCCAAGGCGAAAGCCGGCAACCACGGACGTGTCACAATAGCTGCCAAACGGCGCCTTGAGCCATTTCCCGAGCTCGGCCGGCGGCAGGCCCAGTCCTAAGCAGGCTGTGACGATCCCTTCGGATACCGCGGTTTCCGAAACCTTTTTAACGAACTCGGGAGGCAGGAGCGAGCGATCATCCAGCCAGGTCAGGAACGTCTTCTTTTAGTCCGCGGCGGAAATGACCCCGCGGTCAGAACATCACCCGGCCCCCGGGGGGTGTCAAGAACATGGAGGGAACTTTTGCCGGCTCGAACGGTATAATGTTATGGAAGTGGAGAGGGTCGGGTCCATGGACGACAGGTTCCTTGTCGAGCGATCCGCTCAAAGAAATCCGAACGCCTTTAAGATCCTCGTCCTTCGCTACCAGCGGATGGTCTTCTTTTATCTGAAGAATTTTCCTTTTTCCGAGCAGGTCCGGGAGGACCTGGCGCAGGAGACATTCCTGAGAGCCTATAGGAATTTGGCGCTTTTCGATCCTGACAAGGGGGCCGCCTTCTCGACCTGGCTCATGACGATAGCCCGCAATCTGGCCCTCAACGAAAGGTCGAAAGCGGGCCTCCGGAAGGAGCGAGCCGGCGGCCTCAGGGATGAAGAGGCTGGAGGGACCGAAAAAGGCCCCCAGGAGATCCTGGAACAACGCCACCTGAAGGCCCGGGTCCGGGAGGCCTTGAGCCGGCTTCCAGAAAAGCTGCATACGGCGGTTGTCCTGTCCTATTTCGATGAGCTTTCGCTCGAGGAGATCGCCCGGATCGAAGATTGCCCCGTGGGGACCGTCAAATCCCGGGTCTTTCGGGGCAAGAAGATCCTGAGACAAGTGCTGGAAAGGGAGAATGTGCTTTGAGCGACCTGCCGCGTCCCTGCAATTCGATCCAAGAAGATATCGCCTGGGGGAGAGGGCTGAGTGCGGAGGACCGAGAACACGTCCTTTCGTGCGAGGCCTGTTCCGGGACCGAGGCTCAGTTCGAGGCGCTGGATTCCCTTGTCCGGAACACGATCGAAGCCGATGTTCCCGAAGCCTTCGCCGACAGGGTCATCCGGCAGATCGAAGCCGAGCAACAAGAAGAAGACATGCGCCTGGGTGGGCGGGTTCCGCTCTGGGAAAGGGTCTTTTTTTCGAAAGCCGTCCAATGGATACTCGTGGGCCTCGGGTCGGCGTTCGGCCTCCTGAAGATCGCCAGATTCTTCGTCCAGGTCGTGATCCATGCGGGATAAGTTCCGGGAACGGAAACCCCTTTTTGCCCTGGCCCTTTCGTTCCTCTCGACCGGGATGGGCCAGGTCTATAACGGAAAACCGCGAAGGGGCGTCCTCTTCTTCGCGGCCTCGCTCGCCGTTCCCTTCCTCTTGTTCCAATTGAGCGTCGTGGGGCCCGACCAGACGCTGATCGCCCTTTTCGCTCTGTCCCTCCTAGCGGATCCAGGCATATTCGTCTGGGCTGCTCTCGACGCCTGGAAGCAAGCCAAACGCTCGGAAAGAAACTACAGGCTGAAGATCTATAACAGGCTCTCGGTCTACGTCCTCCTGGTCGTCGGCCTGAATCTCCTCGTTTTCGCGTTGATTTCCGGTTGGCGAAAACTCGAGTTTTTGGCCGTCCCCTATCGACAGGAAACCGGGGCCATGGCGCCGACGATCCTCGCTGGAGATCTTCTCCTGGCGAATAAGAGGATTGACCATTCGTCGGAGAACAGCGGCCTGAGAAGAGGGGAAGTGGTCGTTTTCAAGCTCCCCCGGGACAAGAAGCTGCGCGTCGTGAAAAGGATCGTCGGGCTCCCCGGAGATGTCATCGAACTCCGGGGGATGGAGCTTTTTGTCAACGGCGTCAAGTGCGCTGCTCAAGGGACGCTTCTTCCGGTTGGTCGGGAGGATGAGAACACCGGGAAGAAGACCGTCGAGGTCCGCGAAAGAAGCGATTCCGGAAGCTATACGGTCTTTTATGCGGCGGGGACGGCCAGAGAAGACTTCAGGGTTCTCGTCCCGGAGGGCAGCTGCTTTGTCCTCGGCGACAACCGGGATATCAGCGCGGATTCCCGCAACTGGGGCAGCATCGCTCTCCACGATGTCTTAGCCAGGGCCCGGATCGTTTACTTTTCTCGTGATCCTAACGGCGGGGTTCGCTGGTACCGGATCGGAAAGTCCCTGAGGAACGCGCCGTCAATCGGGCCGAGGTCTGATCGGGACCCGGCTATCTCTCGATAAGGAGGTTCGCATGGAAGCCCCGAAAGACAAACCGTCCTCACGGACGTCCGCTATCGGGTGGGCGGCGAGGATCCTCTGCGTTCTGTCCATTGCCTTCCTCGCCTTGTTCTCGCTCGATGTCTTTGGGGAGGGAACCGGCCTCGGGCAGGAGATCCTCGCCTTCCTGCTGCACAACATCCCCTCGTTCGTGTTGACCGTCCTGTTGATCTTCGCCTGGAGGCACGAGCTGGCCGGTGGCGTCATGATCACGCTCGTCGGGCTGGCGGCTTCGACCTACTTTTTCAGCCTCAATTACGCCAGGTCTCACTCGGTTTCGACGGGCCTTCGGGCCGCCGTCATCGGCGCCCCCTTCGTTGTCGTTGGCCTCCTCTTCATCATCAGCCATTTTCTTCCTCGGCCGAAAACCCTGGCCGCCCAAACTCAGTAACTTTTCTTCACGAGGGGGGATCCGTGAGCTCATTCATTTTTGATATCCTGGATATCCTGCTCGTCTTTTTCCCCTGGCCCAAGAGGAAAAGGGCTCGCCATGAGGAATGGTCGGGGACCGTCGAGGCGAAGAAGACCTTGGCCCTGTCCAGGCACGCCTATCTTGTCGTTTTCCAGACCGACGATGGACAGAGGAAAAAAGTGCGCCTGGATAGGCGAGAGGATTTTGACATCTACGAGGAAGGCCGGAGATACAGGAAGAAGGCGGGAGAGGACCTGCCAAACATCAAGCCAGCGGCCTGAACGGGGGGATCCCTATCGGGCGAACGCTTCGATCTCGGCGCGGGTCGGGGCGGAAGGCTGGGCGCCGGGGCGGGTGACGGAGATCGCGGCGGCGGCCTGGGCGAAGCGGAGGGCCTCGGGCAGAGGGAGCTTCTCGGCCAGGGCCACGGCCAGGGCGCCGTTGAAGACGTCGCCCGCGGCCGTCGTGTCCACCGGCTCGACCTTGAACGCGGGGACATGGGCTTCGAAGCCGGGCGCGACCGCGTAGACACCCCGCTCGCCTAAAGTGACGACGACGGTCGCGGGGCCGCGGTCGCGGAGCCGGCGGGCGGCGTCCCGGGCGCTGCGCTCGTCCTTCACGGCGATCCCGGCGAGCAGCCCGGCCTCGTGTTCGTTGGGCGTCAGCACGGCGACGAGCCTCAGCAAGTCATCGTCGAGATCGCGGGCCGGGGCCGGATTGAGCACGACCGGCACTCCCCTTTTCCTCGCCTCGCGGACCGCCGCCGCGACGGCGTCGAGCGGCGATTCGAGCTGAAGGAGCAGAATGTCCGCGGCCGCGAAGGCCTCACCCGCCCGTTCAATGTCCGCGGCGGCGAGGAGGGCGTTGGCCCCGGAGGCGACGGAGATGCTGTTCTCGCCCCGTTCGTCGACCGTGATCAGGGCGATCCCGGACGGGGCACCCTCGTTCCTCAGCACGAACCTCGCGTCGATGCCGTTGGACTCGATATTGGCCAGGGCCCGGTCGCCGAAGCCGTCGGCGCCGATCCTGGCTACGAAGGTCACCCGGCCGCCGGCCCGGGCCGCGGCCACGGCCTGGTTGGCGCCCTTGCCGCCCGCGGCCGTGGAGAACTCGCCACCGAGCACGGTCTCGCCCGGCCGGGGGAGGCGCGGGACGCGGATGATGAGGTCCGTGTTGGAGCTGCCGACGACGAGGATCCTCTTCACGCGTTCGCCTCGAGCCACGCGGCCGCCGCCTCGACGATCTCTCGGAGCCGTGCTTTCTCCGGCGTGACGAGCTCGATGAGCGACGGCCCTCCGCCGCCCTTGACCGGCGCCACCGCCGCGACCGCCGGGATGAGCTGTCTCAGGTCCGCTTTGAGGGACTCGGACCGGGCCGCGACGAGATGCGCCTGGTCGTCGCCGGGAGCGCCGTAGGCCACCGCGAATTCGCCGTTCTTGACGATGTTGAGGGCCAGGAAGCGGGCCTCGTCGGGCGACCGGTCCTCCAGGACCGCGGCGATGATCCGCCCGGCGGCGGAGCGGATGATCGCGCCGGCCTCGAACGAGGCCAGCCTTTCCTCGAGCCTGCGGGCCCGCTTCTTGAGGGCCTTATGCTCGGCCCCGAGCCGGTTGACCTGGGCCGCGACGCCGGACGCCGCGCAGGAGAACGTCCCGGCGAGCGCCCGCGTCGCCCGGTCCTTGGCCCGGTAGTCCCTCAGGGCCCTGGCGCCGCACAGGAACTCGAAGCGGAGGTTACCCCGGATCCTCTCGGCCGGCCCGAGCCGGATGAGCCCGATCTCGCCCGTCCGGTGGACGTGGGTCCCGCCGCAGGCCGAGTAGTCGAAGCCGTCGACCTCGACGACCCGCAGCAGCCCGGACTTCTTCGGGGGACGCCGCAGCGGCACCTCGCCGATCCGTTCCTCGGGCACGAAATACGTTTTGACCTCGCGGTCCTCCCAGACGACGGCGTTGGCCCGGTCTTCGACCCGGTCGAGATCGGCTTCGGTCGCCGCGCCGAGGCCGATCTCGAGCGTCGAGCAGTCGGGCCCGAGATGGAACGAGCGCGTCTCGCCCTTGAGGACCTCGAAGAAGGCCTGGGACAGGACGTGCTGTCCCGTGTGCTGCTGCATGTGGTCGAAGCGACGCGTCCGGTCGACGCGGCCGCGGACCGGACCGCGTTCGAGCGTCCGATCGAGGACGTGGACGATCGCGCCGTCGAGGTCGAGGACTTCGAGGACGGCCGCTCCTCCCAGAGTCCCCCGGTCCCACGGCTGGCCGCCCGAGTCCGGATAGAAAGCCGTCTGATCAAGGACGACCGCCGGCCGGCCCTCGTGCTCCCGCGTTTCGACGGCCTCGGCATCGAACTCGGTGAGATAGGCATCTTCGAAATACAACCGCCGGGTTTCGGCCATTCTCATCTCCTCAAACGAGCTTGGGGACGCCGGCCGCGGCCAGGACCCGGACGGTCGTCTTGAAGTGGGTCTTGGCCACCTTAGACAGGATGTCCGGCCCTCTCTCGCGGACGAGGACGGCCGCCGCGGCCTCGACCTGCTCCGACGCGCCCTTGGGCAGATCGACGCCGACCTCCTTCGAGAGGAAGTGGAGGCGGGTCAGGAACTCGGCCCGGGCCAGGATGGAGGCGGCCGCGACCGCGGGGTCCTCCTCGGCGCGGGGCATCTGGACGAGCTCGATCTCCCGCCCTTTCTTGAGCAGGGCGCCGCGCACGAACTTCTCGTCGCCGAACTGGTCCGTGACCGCCTTGCCAGCCGGGACGCGCTCGAGGATGTTCTCGATGGCCCGGGCGTGCCCCCAGGCCAGGAGGCGGTTGAGGTTGCGGAGCTTCGTCCAGAGCTCGTTGTACTTCTCCGGCCCGATGGTCACCACGGAATGATAGGGATAGCCGCGCTTGAGCTCGGCCGCGATCTCCCGGCAGCGTCCGTCGGAAATCCGCTTGGAATCCTTGACCCCGAGCTCGCGCAGGACCTCGTCCTGGCCTTCCGGCATAAAGAACGCGGCCACGACGAGGGGTCCGAAGAAGTCGCCCTTGCCCGACTCGTCCGAGCCGATGCGGCCGGGCTCGGCCGGAAAGAGCCCGGGCGTCATCGGTCCTTCCGGTAGATGATCTTGCCGTCGAAGATGGTCATCTCGACCCTGGCCCCGCCGATCTCTTCCGGCGACACGGCGAAGATATTCCGGTCGAGGGCGACGAGGTCGGCGGCCTTGCCCGGCTCGATCGTCCCTTTGAACGATTCGGCGAACTCGGCGAAGGCGCCGTTGACGGTGTAGGCCCGGACGGCCTCGGCGACGGTGACCTTCTCCTCGGGCACCCAACCGCCGGGGTTCATCCCGTCGAGCGTCCGGCGGGTCGTCGCGGCGTAGATGCCCAGGATGGGGCTCAGGGGGGCGACGGTCCAGTCGGACCCGAAGGCCAGCCGCGCCCCGGCCCGGCGCAGGGATTCGAAGGCGTAGGTCGTGCGGACCCGCTCGGGCCCGATCTTCTTCTCGGCCCAACGGCCGTCGTCGATGGCGTGATAGGGCTGGACGGAGGCGATGAGCCCCAGCTGGCCGAACCGGGCGATATCGTCGGGCCGGATGTGCTGGGCGTGCTCGACGCGCCAGCGCCTGTCCCGCGGCCCGCCCGCGGCCTCGGCCTTCTCGTACATGTCGAGGAGCATGCTGATGGCCCGGTCGCCGATCGCGTGGACGGCCACCTGCAGCCCGGCCCGGTCGGCCTCGAGGAGGCGCTTCTCCATGATGCCCTCGGGGAACATCTGGCCGTGGAGGAGCCCCGATGTCTTCGGGTCATCGGTGTAGGGCTCGAAGAAGTAGGCCGTGGCCGAGCCGAGGGAGCCGTCCATGAAGCCCTTCAGGCCGGCCAGCTTGAGGTAGGGGCCGCCGAACGGCGATCTCATCTTGAGCCGGGCCAGGGTCTCGACCTCGGTGACGGGGATGTAGACGGCGACGCGCGTCGTCAGCCGGCCGCGCCGGGCCAGGTCCTGGAAGACCTCGAAGCTCGCCGCGTCGGCTATCTCGTGGACCGAGGTGACGCCGTTCTCCGCGGCGTGGCGCAGGGAGGCTTCGGCGGCCTCGAGCTTCTCGGCGAAGGTCGGCTCGGGGACCTGGGCGTAGACGAGGTCCATAGCCGCGTCCTTGAGGATGCCCGTCGGCTCGCCCGTCGCCGGGTCGCGGACGATCTCGCCTCCGTCCGGCGTCCGCGTTTCCGCGGTGACGCCGGCCAGCTTCAGCGCGGCGCTGTTGGCCAGGACCATGTGCCCGTCGAAGCGGTTGACGCAAACGGGGTTGTCGCCGGTCACGGCGTCGATCCAGTCCTTGCGCGGCAGCTCCGGCGGGTCGAATTGCTGGTGGTCCCAATCGCCGTTAAGGATCCAGCGGCCCGGCCCGAGGCTGCGGGCCTTGGCGGCGACGAGGGCGACGAACTGCTGACGGCTCCGGGCCTTGCGCAGGTCGAGGCTTTTCAGGGCGAAGCCGCCGGCCAGGAAATGGGTGTGGCTGTCGATGAAGCCGGGCAGGAGGAGCGCCCCGCCGAGATCGACGAGCTTCAGGCCGGAGGGCGAGAGCTTGCGCATCTCGGCCGTCGTGCCCACGGCCAGGATGGTGCCGCCGCGGACCGCCACCGCCTCGGCCCAGGGCCGCTCGGCGTCCCCCGTCCAGACCTTGCCGTTGACCAGGATCAGGTCGATCATGTTCCCCTCCGGCGTTGTCCGGCACCCCGCGGCAAGTCCGCAGGCCAGGACGAGGGCCACAGCCCAGCCGATATTCTTCATGTCCGTCCTCTTATATTAAGGAAAACCCCAAGGAAAGCCAACCGCGGATGTGAACCTTTGACGGGAGTGGTATAATAGGCCGCTTGATGGGCGCCCGAGGGGCGACCTTCCCCGGAGGACTTCATGATCGACGCGACCCAGATCCGTAAAGGCATGATCATCATCATGGACGGCACCCTCTGGCGGGTGATGGAGATGCAGCTCATCACCCCGGGCCGGTGGAAGGCTATGGTCCAGACCAAGCTACGCAACATCCTGAACGGCTCCCAGACCGAGCACCGCTTCCGCTCCGAGGAGAGGCTCGAGCAGGCCCGCCTCGACGAGATCGAGATGGAATATCTCTACGAGCAGGACGGCGACTACGTCTTCATGAACCTCGAGAACTACGAGCAGTTCCCCTTGAGCGCCGAGGCCATCGGCGACGCCGTCAAGTACCTCAAGCCGAACACGGTCATCGAGGTGGAGATGTACGAGGGCAAGCCGGTCGGCGTCAACCTGCCCCGGACGATGGAATTCAAGGTCACAAGCACCGAGCCCCGGCTCCAGGGCGCGACCAAGACGGCCCTCTACAAACCGGCCGTGATCGAAACGGGCGCGACGGTCCAGG
Organism: uncultured Eubacteriales bacterium; assembly: GCA_964408215.1. Lineage (GTDB taxonomy): Bacteria > Acidobacteriota > Aminicenantia > Aminicenantales > Saccharicenantaceae > RBG-16-66-30. Next base: position 9,049 of record CAYOYQ010000022.1, on the reverse strand, counting down.
TGCCGGAGTTCATCAAGGAAGGCGACGTCGTCCGCATCGACACCCAGGACGACAAATACCTCTCCCGGGGCTAGCCTGCGGCCTGGACCCGGCCTTTAATAGTCCTGGCGGAATACGCCGACATTCCCGAAGCTGTCGCGGACCCTGACCGTGACCTGGTTCTCCGCGCCGGCCGGGAGCTGCAGCGTCAGCTTGAAGTTCTCGCTCCGCGAATCGGCGATGCCGTCGACCGGGAACACGACCCGCCACTCCCCCGGCCGGATGAGGACCTTAACCTCCTCGATGTAGGAGTAAGCGTCCTCGGCCTGGAACGCGACCTCGAGCCCGGCCCCGCTCTTCGCCGCGGTGAAGCCCTTGACGACGGGCAGGGAGTTGTCGATGACGAGCGGCGGCCCGGTCTTGTCCGACCTGAGCTCGAGGCCGGGCGGGTTCGACGGCTCGTCCGACGCGGCGAGCCGGAGGAAATAGGTCCCGTCCGGATAGGACAGCGTGTCGAAGGCGTAGACCGTTTCCGTCCAGTCCGTTTCGAGGACCCGCCAAGCCGCTTCGCCCTCCTTCCGGATCGACAGGGAGTATTTGAGCGTGTCGCCATTCTCGTCGGACGCGTCCCAGACGACGGTCCGGAAGCCCTTGCGCTGGGACTTTCGCGCGGCCAGGCCGACCGGAAGATCGTCGGTCTTGGCCGGAGTGTCGGCCACGCGCCGCTCGACGCCCAGGATGACGTCCTCCTGGACCGGGAGCTTGAGGTAGACCTCGTTCGGCTTGAGAATATCGAGCTTGGCGATCGCCGGCGCGATGTTCGACTGCAGGTAGAAAACGCCGAGCCGGTTGAAGACCGGCGAAGACCGGCCCGTCGGGGTCCGCAGCAGGACCTTGACCTGGAGGAAGCGGGCCTTCGGACTGAGGACCTGGTCGTCGGACTTGCCGTAGAACGGGGACCAATCGCTCCAGGTCGCGTTGGGCTCGCCGGTGTTGCCGCTCCGGCTCTGGAGCTGCACCGTGGCCCCCGAGGACGCCGCCGCGTCCCAAGTAAGATGTCCCCACGAGGCCAGGGTCTTGGCGTCGAAGACGGGGCTGACGTATTCGCCGGCCAGCCTCTGCTCCGTCAGCAAGAGCCCGAAATAGCAGGGGTTGTTGGCCAGGACATAGATCTTGGAATCGAGCGGGACGAGCGAATAGACCTGTTCGGAGCTCTTCTGCAGAAGCAGGGCGACGCGCTCCTCGGCGTCGACGGAATAGATCCGGCCCTTCGCGCCCGTTCCGAAGAGGACCTTCTTCGCGTCCTCCCGCCAGAGGAGCGAATAGATCATCTCGTCGTCGGAGGTCCAGAGGCTCTTGGCCAGTCCCCCGGCGGAGATGCGGTAGAGGGCCCCGCCCTCGCGGCCGCCGGCCCCGGCCGCCGTGGTCGAAGCCGGCGCGGCCGGGCGAGGCGCCGCCGCGGCGGCGCTCACCGTGACCGACACCTCGGCGCCCCCGACGCGGACCGGCTCGGCGGCGGGCTCGGGCTCGTCCCGGCGGGCCCGGGCCGGCGCCCCCGACGCGGCGGCGTAGATCTGGCCCGCGCCGTCGACGGCCAGGCTCCGCACTTCCTCGTACGGCGTTTCGAAAAGCGCCGCGGCCCGGCCTTCGGCGCCGATGCGGTAAACGAGGCCGTTGCCGCCGCTCCCGGCGACGACATCGCCCCGCGGCGTTCTCTCGAGGCAGAGGATGTGGTTCTCCGCGGCCCGCAGGAACATCCGGCCCTCGCCGAGCGGCGAGATCCGGTAGATGCCGCCGGCCTCGCCGACGGCCGCCCAGAGCTCGCCGGCTTCCATGAACAGAAGGTCCCAGATGTACTTTTCGGCCGGGTCGAAGAACATCTCCCCCTTGCCCTTCTCGGCGATCTTGTAGATCTTGCCGTTCGGCGAGGTCGACGCGTAAAGGACGCCCTTGCGGTCCTGGACGAGGGCGGTGACGTCCATTTCCGGCGCCTGGAACCAGAGCTCGGCCTTGCCGTCCTTGCCCAGGCGGTAGATCTTGCCGCCGTGGCCCGTGCCCAGGAAGACGGTCCCGTCCGGCGTGGCGAGGACCGAGAGATAGAACTCCTCCTGCGGCGCGTCGAGCTTTTCTTCCTTGGGGGCCAGGGCCAGGGCGCCGTCGTAGGCGACCGAGACGCCGTCGAACTTGCCCCGGAGGTAGTCGTCGCGCGTCCGCAGCTCCCATCTCTGGGGCACGACGGCCTCGAGCGTGACGGCCGAAGCCAAGGCCAGGACGGCGGCGAAGGCGGCAAGGGCGGATGACGGTTTGGGCATGAGGGACTCCTACTTTCGGATGCGGACGGGGATCGTCGCTCCGCCCCGGAACACATAGGGGACGGCGAGCTGGTATTCGCTGAGGGTCGACCGGGTCATCTCGGTCGGGCCGGCCGCCGAGGCCCGGCCCGAGGCGAACATCGACTTGAGCGTCGGCGGCAGGTTCGGCATCTCCTCGCCCTTGAGGAAGAGGCCGGGCTTGGAGGCCATGATCCGGAAATAGATGCGGCTGTTCTTGCGCAGGTTGCCGAGCAGGCGGACCAGCTGCTCGAGCGAGCGGGGCACGAATTCCTGGATGCGGTACTGGGCCCGTTCGACCTGCTGCATCGTCGCGGCGTCGCCGACGAGCAGCTGGAACTCGCTCCCGGCCGGGAGGGCCGGCGCGGCGACGGTGACCTCTTCGGTCAGGCTCTCCTGGTTCTGGGTCCGGAAAAAGACCTTGAGCTGGATGGGCTCGCCCGGCGAGACCTCGTACTTGTCGAGCAGGACCTTCTCCAGGGAGGCGAAGCGGCTCTCCTCGAGGGCCCGGATGTTGATGTCGATGCGGAAGATGCCGACGTCCCTGAACTCGTTGTTCAGAAGGTAATGGGCGGCGGCCGCGACGAGCCCGGAGAGCGCGACCGGCGGCTCGTCGTAGCTGCCGGAGAAGAGGTCCTCGAGGTGGACGCTGAGGCCGTTCTTGTCGAGGAAGACGTCGGCGTCGAAGTCGAGCGAGATCGGGCCGAGGCTGCGCTCCTCGTTCGTGACCAGCGAGGAGACGGCCAGGTTGATCAGGGCCGGGGTCAGGAACTTGTCGGCGACGAGCTTGAGCTTGTAGTCCTTCTTCGTCTCGGGCCCGGTGCGCAGGCTGACGTTGAGGGGGATGAGACGCGGCAAAGCGCCGAGCTCCCCGGCCGCCCCGGCGTTCCGGTCCTGGGTGAACCGGCCGATGACCGGGCCGGCCGTGGCCAGCTTGAAAGAGCTGTCGAGGGCGGGCATGACCGCGATGACGTCGGCCCGGGTCATGGCGTAATCGACGCCGCCCAGGTTGTAGGCGGGATGGCCGAAGGCCAGGACCTTGTCGCCGTCGACGTATGTGGCCGTCCCGATGGCGGAGATGTCGAGGTCCCCGCCGACGAGTTGGATGCCTACGGCGTCGCCCTCCCGGAGCGACGGCCCTCCCGGGGCCTGGGCGGCGGCGGCCTGGCCCGACGACCCGGCCCGGACCGCGCGGAAGCCGAGGGGCGTGAAGAACTCGCGGGCCCGTTCGAAGACGCCGGCCGTGAAGCCGCTGAAGATCAGGGGCAGGTCGAGGGGCGTCAGGGCTTGGCCCGGGCGCTCCGCCGCGGCCCGCGCGGCCAGGGCCCGGCGGAACTCGGCCGAGAGCTCCTCGAGGCTGAGGCCCTCGCGGATGACGACCGGAGGCGCCGGCGCCGTCTTCGGCCCGGCCGGGGCCGCGGTGATGGCCAGCATCTCCTCGATCGGCGTAATGCCGGCGATGGCCTCTTTCTGGAAGGGGAAGCTGTAGGCGACCGCCCCGATGAGCTTGCCGTCGATGTAGACGGGGCTCCCGCTCATGCCGCTGATGACCCCCGTCGACTCGAGGCCGCGGCCCTTGAGCCGGGCCAGGATGACGTTCCGTTTCGGCTGGACGTTCTCGAGGACGCCGAGGATCTCGGCGTCGAACTCCTCGATCGCGCGGCCCTGGAAGACGCTCCGGCCCCGGCCCTTCATCCCCGGCTTGACCTGGGCCAGGGGCATGGTCAGGGTCGCGGCCTCGGCGGCCAGGGCGGCGAGGGCGAGTAGAACGATGGGGAAGAGCGCCCGGCGGGCGGTCCGCCCGGCGGCCCGGCCCGCGTTCGGGAGTCTGGACATCGGCTTTCTCCTCATTGACCCTCGCGGCCGATTCTCATAAAATGCCCGCCATGCGGGTCCTCGTCACGGGAGGGTCGGGTTTCCTCGGGAGCCACATCGTCGAGGGGCTGCTCGACGAGCCCGGCGCCGAAGTCTTCGCTCTCGTCCGCGACCCGCTCCGGCCGCGTTGGCTCGAGGGCGAGACCCGGGTCCGCCTGATCGCCGGAGATCTCCAGAACCTCCCCGCCCTGCCTGACGGGCTTACCGCCGTCTACCACGTGGCCGGGTCGACCAAAACGCTCAAAACAAAGGCGTATTATACAGTAAACCGCGACGGCACGACAAATCTCCTCCGGGCCCTGGAGCGCCAGTCCGGCCGGCCGCGCTTCGTCCACATCAGCAGCCTGGCCGCGGCCGGTCCGTCGTCGCCGGGACGGCCGGTCCTCGAGGACGACCCGCCTCATCCCGTCTCGCACTACGGCGAAAGCAAGCTCCAGGCCGAGCGGGCGGTCCTCGAGCGCCGGGACCGCTTCGCCGTCGTCGTTCTCCGGCCCGGGGCCATTTACGGCCCGAGGGACGAGGACTTCCTCGAGTATTTCCGCTGGATCAAGCGGGGCCTCCTGCCCCTCGTCGGCCGGCGCCAGCTCCTGAGCGTCGCCTATGTCCGCGACGTCGTCCGGGCGGCCCTCCTGGCCGGCCGGGCCGAGGCCGCCGCGGGCGAGATCTTCAACATCGCCGGCCCGGCGCCCTGCGGCTGGGAGGAGATCGGCGCCATCGCCGGCCAGCTCCTCGGCCGCCGGCCGAGGACGGTCCGCCTGCCGCTTTGGGCGGCTTATCTCGTCTCGGCCGCCTCGGAAGGCCTCGGCCGGCTCCTGGGCCAGGACAAGGGCTTGATGAACCGCGACAAGGTCAAGCTGGCCCGGCCCGCCGGCTGGGTGGCCGATGTCGCCAAGGCCCGGCGCGTCCTGGGGTTCGAAACCGCCGTCCCGCTCGAGCAGGGGCTCGGCGAGACGATCGCCTGGTACCTCGCCAAGGGTCTCCTGTGAGCGGGGCCGGACGGGGTGTTTATTTATTTTTGGGAGGTCTTCCGATATAATGAATACAGAGATGACCAAGCGAACCGTCGTCACCGGGACCGGCCATTACGTCCCTCCCCGCGTCGTTACCAACCATGATCTCGAGAAGCTCATGGACACGTCCGACGAGTGGATCCGCGAGCGCAGCGGCATCCTCGAGCGCCACCACGTCGACCCGGGGGTGGGCACATCGGACCTGGCCGCCGAGGCGGCCCGGCGGGCCATCGCCGACGCCGGGATCGACCCGGCCACGATCGACTTCATCGTCGCGGCCACCCTTTCCCCCGACCACTACTTCCCCGGCATCGGCGTCCTCGTCGGGGCCAAGCTCGGCCTGGGGACGGTCGGCGCCCTCGACGTCCGCAACCAGTGCAGCGGCTTCATCTACGCCCTGTCCGCGGCCGACCAGTACATCAAGGCCGGCACCTACAAGCGCATCCTCCTCGTCGCCGCCGAGGTCCAGTCGTCCAACCTCGACTTTACGGACCGGGGCCGGGACATGTCGGTCCTCTTCGGCGACGGCGCCGGGGCCGCGATCCTCGAGCCGGGCCCGGACGGCGACGGCCGCGGCGTCCTCTCGACCCACCTTTACGCGGATGGCAACTTCGCCTCCCACCTGTGGATGGAGAAGCCCAGCCCCAAGGACCGTCCGACCTTCCAGACGGGCTTCTTCGACGAAGGCCGGTTCTTCCCCCGGATGGACGGCCGGAACGTCTTCGTCAACGCCTGCCAGCGCATGCCCGAGGCCGTCCGGGCCGCCCTCGCGGCCAACGGCCTGACCGTCGAGGACATCGACCACCTCATCCCGCATCAGGCCAACGACCGCATCTCGCTCATGGTCGCCAAGGGCCTGAAGATCCCCGTCGAGAAGGTCATCCGCAACATCGATCGCCTCGGCAACACGACGGCGGCGTCCATCCCGATCGCGCTCGACGAGGCCGTCAAGGCCGGCCGGATCAAGCGGGGGGATCTCGTCGCGCTGACGTCGTTCGGGTCCGGATACACCTGGGCATCGGCCCTGGTCCGGTGGTGAAATCGATCCCCGTTCACTTATACAAAAGAGGGTCAAAAAAGGGTTTGATGGGGACGGAAGATGTATGCTAGGATTTGCGAGATGTTCTTGAGGAGGAACGCATGAAAAAGACAGCCATCGCGCTCATCGCGCTGGTCGTCCTGGCCTGGGGGGCCGGGGCCCTGCTGGCCCAATCCCCGGAGGACGCCAAGTTCAAGAAATTCCAGGACACGTTCTGGGACGCCTACTTCAAGTTCTACCCGACGGCCGGAACGGTCCAGGGCTACGCGAAATACAACGACAAGCTCGAGGACCCGAGCGAGGGCACGCTCGACAAGTTCAACGAGATCCTCGACGGGCTCAACCAGGAGCTGGTGACCAAGATCGACAAGACCAAGCTCTCGGCCGAGGCCCAGATCGAGCACGAGATGCTCCTGGACTTCATGGACCTCGAGTTCATCAGGCTCCAGAACACCATCCCCTGGGACTACAATCCGCTCCTGTACAACGACCTCTTCGTCCAGTCGCTGCGCAGCCTGCTCGTCAAGAACGGCCCCGCCGGCGCCGCCTCGGCCGCGGCCCGGGCCAAGCTCATCCCGGGGCTGGTGAAGCGGGCCAAAGAGAACCTGAAGACCCCGCCCCAGGAGTACACGCAGGCGGCCATCGACCAGCTGCCCGCGATCCTCGACTTCTACCGCGGCGACGTCCCGAAGCTCTCCGGCGGCGCCCCGGCGCTCCAGACCGAGATGGTCAAGGCCGTCGCCGCCCTCGAGGACTACCAGCGGTTCCTCAAGGGCGAGCTGCTCGGCCGCTCGACCGGCAACTTCCGCACCGGGGAATCGCACCTGCGGGCCCTGCGGCGGCTGACCCAGGGCAACCTGCCCATCATCGAGGAGGTCGTCCAGCGCTCCCTCGCCGACTTCAACAATATCCGGCGCGAGATGCTCCTCGCCTGCATCTCCCTCTATAAGCTCATGTATCCCAACGTCGACACCGAGCAGCTCGGCCGGACCAAGGGCGAGGAGGCGACCCGGAACATCATCATCCAGGGGGTCCTCGACAAGATCAAGGGCGACCACGTCGCCCCCGAGGAGTTCGTCAATCGCATCACGACCGGCGCCGCCAACATCAAAGCCTTCATCCAACAGCAGAACCTCCTGAACCTGCCCGAAGAGAACCTGGCCGTCGAGGCCATGCCGGCCTACTTCGCCGACGGCTATTGGACGCGCCTGATGACCCCCGGCGCCTACGAGGCGGGCGGGCCCTGCACGCTTTTCGTCCACCCGGTCCCGGCGGCCTGGCCGGCCGACGACGCCAAGTCGTTCATGGAAGAGCACAACAATTACTACATCGACTTCATGACCGTTCAGAGGGTCTTCCCCGGTTCGTTCGTCCCGACCTTCTTCACCCGGAAGGACCCGTCCGTCATCAAGCGGATCTCCCCCAACCAGGGTCTCCTCAGAGGCTGGCCGATCTTCCTCGAGGACACTCTCATGGAGAGCGGCTACGGCAACTACGACCTGCGCATGCGCATCAATCAGCTCAAGCTCATGCTCAAGACGGTCATCGACTTCCAGATGGACATCAACGTTCACGAAGGCACCTGGACCAAGGAAAAGGTCGTCGAGTACATGACCGTCCGGGGCTTCATGACCAAGGCCGAGGCCGAGCGGCGCTGGCGCCAGATCGTCCTCAATCCCGGCGAAGGCGCCCTGGCCTACATCGGCTATCAGGAGATCCTCGACATGGAGAAGGACGTCCGCAAGCTCAAGGGCGAGTCCTTCAACGTCAGGGACTTCCTCCAGAAGCTCCTCGATCACGGCGCCATCCCGCTCCGGACCCTCAAGACCAAGATCGTCCAGTAAGGGAATTCGGGGACACGTACCGCGGCGGTACGTGTCCCCTTTCTTTTTCCCTCCCATGCGCCTCGTCGACTCGCACGCCCACCTGGACATGCCGGACTTCGACGCCGACCGGGCCGACGTCGTCCGCCGGGCCTTCGCCGCGGGCCTCGCGGCCATTCTCTGCCCGGCCGACCTCGTCCGGGCCGAGAGCCTCCCGACGGCGGCCAGCCTGGCCGCCGAGTTCCCCGCCGTCCTCGTCGCGGCCGGCGTCCACGCCCACCAGGCCAAGGACCTCCTCCCGGCCCATCTCGACCGCATCGCCCAGCTCGCCGCGGGCGGCGTCATCCGGGCCGTCGGCGAGATCGGGCTCGACTACCATTACGACTTCTCGCCGGTCGAGGCCCAGCGCGTGGCCCTGCGGGCCCAGCTCGCCGCCGCCGCCGCGGCCCGCCTGCCCGTGATCCTCCACAGCCGCCTTTCGGGCGCGGACATCATCGCGGCCGTCGACGGCGAGCGGTTCGGCGGGGGCGGCATCCTCCACTGCTTCACCGAGGACTGGACGGTAGCCCGGGCCATGCTCGACCGGGGCTTCCTCGTCTCCTTCTCCGGGATCCTGACCTTCCCCAAGGCCGGCGACCTGCGCGAGGTCGCCGCCCGGGTGCCGCTCGACCGCCTGCTCGTCGAGACCGATTCACCCTACCTCGCGCCCGTCCCCCACCGGGGCTCCGGACGCCGCAACGAGCCCGCCTACGTCGTCGAGACGGCCCGGGTCCTGGCCGGTCTCAAGGGCCTCTCCCTCGAGGCCCTGGCCGAGGCGACGACGCTCAATTTCGCCGCGATGTTCCCGTTTGAAAAGGGGCCGGGCCAGTGCTAGAATCGGCCCGCCCATGACCTCCCCGACGCCGCTCCTCGACCGCTGGTCCTCCGTCTCGAAGTGGAGGAACCTGGCCGCCCTCACCAAGGAGATCCGCGGCGACCTCGACCGGGTCGAGG
>CAYOYQ010000021.1:0-21762 GCA_964408215.1 uncultured Eubacteriales bacterium | reverse complement strand
AGCCAGCTCGGGGTCGAGGTTCCCGGTCGGCTCGTCGGCCAGGATGAACTCGGGGTTGTTGACGACGGCCCGGGCGATGGCCACGCGCTGCTGCTCGCCGTAGGACAGGCGCCCCGGCATCTCCCAGATCTTCTGGTGCAGGTTGACCTTCTGGAGGGTGTTGAAGACGCGGCGGCGGATCTCCTTGCGCCCGACGCCGATGACCTGGAGGGGCACGGCCACGTTGTCGAAGACGGTCTTGTGGAACATCAGCCGGAAGTCCTGGAAAACGATGCCCATCGTCCGCCGCAGGGTGTAGATCCGGCTGTCGCGGATCTTCAGGATGTTGACGCCGTTGATGAGGATCTGGCCTTCGCTCGGGACGATCTCGCGGAAGATCGTCTTGAGGAGCGTCGTCTTGCCCGACCCGCTCGGGCCGGTGATGAAGTAGAAGTCGCCGTCGCCGATCTGGAGGGTCACGTCGGACAGGGCCCAGTAGGGCTTCTGGTACTGCTTCCAGATGTGATGAAGCTCGATCACGCCTATTTCTTGATGAACAAGAACATGAACCACCCGAAGGCCAGCGCGCCGGCCGTCATGACGGCGAAAAGGAGCAGGCCGTAGCGGACGCGGGCCTTGGTGTCATCGCGGCGGATGAGGGCCATGACGAGGGCGACGAAGAGCGCGTAGACGACCATCGACAGGAGGTGGCTTTCGAAGATCATTTCTTTTTCCCCGCGCCGATGTCGTAGGCATCGATGGCGATGAGGAAGTTCAAGAGCCCCGCCCCGGCGATGTAGGCGGTGCCGAACTCGAACGTGGCCCGCTCGAGCTCCCCGCCGCCCCAGGCGAAGAGGCGCGACAGGGCGTAGAAGAGGCCGTTGCCGATGTCGGCGAAGAAGGCCAGGATGGTCAGGGGGTTTTCCTTGCGGAAGAGGTTGAGGAAGACCTGGAAGACGTTGTGGGGCGGCTCGAGGTACATTGGGTAGACCTTGCCGCCCATGACCAGGCCGATGCCGGTCATGGCGAAGATGGAGACGAAGAAGAGGGCCGCCCGGAGGTACTTCTTCTGGATGGCGTGGCCCAGGCCGGGCACGGCCCAACCCAGGACGAGAGCGACGATGCCTTTGATCTTCATTACGGAGCATCATAATAGAAAATCAAGAGGGGGTCAAACCTACCTTTTACTGCAAAAGGTAAGTTTGACCCCCTCTTGAGGGCGGGGGACATGTACCGCCTCGGTACGTGTCCCCGTTCTTCGGGCGTGCTAGAATATCGCTATGCCCGAGCTGCCCGAAGTCGAGACGATCGCCCGGTCGCTCGCGCCGCGGATCGCCGGGCGCCGGATCGCCGGGATCGATCTCCTTTATAAGCCCCTGCTCCGGACGGGCGGCCGCAAGGGGCTCGAGGACATGCGCGGCCGGCGGGTCGTCCGGGTCCGGCGGCGCGGCAAGATGCTCCTCGTCGAATGCGAGGGCGGGCGGACGCTCGTCTTCCACCTCAAGATGACCGGCCAGTTCCTGTTCGCGGGCGAGGGGGCGCCGCGGGACAAACACGTCAGACTGGTGATCCGCTTCGAGGACGGACGGGACGAGCTCCGCTTCAGGGACGTCCGGAAGTTCGGCTTCCTGCTCTGCCTCGAGGGCGAGCCGGAGCGGGCCTGCGGCGAGCTGGCCTGCCTCGGGCCCGAGCCGCTCGAGGTCGGCCTCCCGGAGTTCAGGGCCATCCTCACAGCGCGCAGGGCCCGCATCAAGAGCCTGCTTCTCGACCAAACGCGGATCGCCGGCGTCGGCAACATCTACGCCGATGAGACCCTCTTCGACGCCCGGATCCATCCGGAGACGCCGGCTTCGTCGCTCAGGTCCGGCTCGATCGAGCGCCTCTACCTGTCCATGCGCAAGATCCTCTCTTCCGCCGTTGAGGCCGGCGGCTCGACCCTCACCGACGCAGGCTATCACGACGCGGACGGCCACCCCGGGGACTTCCAATTCGACCACAAGGTCTATGACCGGGCGGGGGAGCCCTGCCTCGTCTGTGGCGCCCCGATCAGGATGAAGCGCGTCGGCGGCCGCTCGAGCCATTTCTGCCCCCGCTGCCAGAGGAAGAAGGCCGCTCGTAAGCGTCCAAAGCCCTCATAACACATTGAAAACCGGTCCCGATTGGGCTATAGTAAGCGCGCTTCTTCCCTGGGTGCCCCTGTAGCTCAGTATGGATAGAGCAGCAGATTCCTAATCTGTTTGTCGCCTGTTCGAGTCAGGCCAGGGGCACTTCGATTCTTTTATCGCCCGAGTGAGTCCCCCGAAGACAATGAGGCCAGGGTTGTCATCCACGTTTCCCGTTGATCGACACCGAACTGGCACCGAAGAGCTACTGGGCGATCCGGGCCGTGACCACGGCGTACGGCCCGTTGCCCGTCGGGAACGGCGATCCCGCGACGCCCGCGAGCGACCCGGTCGCCGGGTCGATGGCGAGCCCGGAGAGCGTCGCCGAGAAGGCGTTGGCCACATAAGCGAACTTGCTGGAGGACTCGAACGCGATGATCCTCGGATAGACGCCCTCGGCGGCGAAGGGGGACCCGGCGAGAGCGGTCAGGGCGCCGGTGGCGGCCGCCACCGTGAACCCCGAGATCGTCGTCCCGGCGCTCCCGACATAAGCGAACCGCCCCAAGGGATCCACGGCCACGGACGCGGGGGCGGTCCCTCCGGCCATGAACGGCGAGCCCGGAACGGCGGCCAGCGCCCCCGTCGCCGGATCGATGGAGAACGCGGAGATGTTGGCCGACGCCGCGTTCGGCGCATAGAGGAATTTTCCCGTCGGGTCGATCCCGACGACCGTCGGCGACGTCCCGCCCGTCGCGAACGGCGACCCGGCGACGGCCGCGAGAGCCCCCGTCGCGGGGTTGAGGGTGTAGGCGGAGATCGTGTGCGTCCCCGAATTGGCCGCGTAAACGAACTTCCCGGTAGGATCGATGGCCACGGAGACCGGCGCTGTCCCCGCGAGGAAGGGCGACCCGGCGAGCGGCGTCAAGGCCCCGGTGGCCGCGTCGACCGAGAATCCGGCGATCGCGTTGGCCACTTGATCGGAGACGTAGACGAACTTCCCGGAGGGGTCGGCCGCGATCCACGTGGGGTATGTCCCCCCCGTCGAGCGGGGCGAAGACGCCGCCTCTGTCAGGGCGCCTGTGGAGGGCGCGATGCTCAGGATCGAGATGTCCCGGGAGGCGAGATTCAGGACAAAAAGGTATTTGCCAGAGGGATGGACGGCTAGCGATAGCGGGTAGCTTCCGCCGGCGGAAAAAGGCGAGCCCGCGACCGCCGTCAAGGTCCCCGCGGCCGGGTCGATCGCGAACGCGGAAATATCGTGCGACTCGGAATTCGCCGTATACGCGTACTGCTTGTAGACCGGCTGGATCGTGTAAGTCCCCGCGGTCACCGTCGAGGTCGTCCAGCCCGAACGATAGGCCACGGCCTTGAGGGTCAGGGTCGCAGCGATATGGACGGGACCCGCGTAGACGGTTCCCGCGGTCTCGGTCGGTGCCGTCCCGTCGGTCGTATAGCGGATGGTCGCTCCGGGGGTCGTCGTGGTGATGGTCACGTCTTGGGCCGATCCGAACGTGCCGGGCGCCGGGGCGAAGACGGGGGCCTCGACAAGAAGTCCGATCTGATAATCCCCCGAGGTTACGGGCGAATCCGCCCAGCCGGCGAGGACGCCGACGGCCTTGAGCGTCAGCGAGGCCGCGATGGGCACGGGCTCGGCATAAACCGTCCCGTGGGTCCCGGTCGGGGTCGAGCCGTCCGTCGTGTAGCGGATGGCCGCGCCCGGGGTCGAGGTCGTGATCGCGACGTCCTGCGGGTCGGCATAGGCCCCGGCCGGCGGGACGAACACGGGTGCCGCGACCTGGGGGATGATCGTGTAGAGTCCCGATGTCACGGCCGAGGTCGTGGCGCCGGCGAGGGTGGCGACGGCCTTGAGCGTCAGCGTCTCGGAGACGTCGACCGGACCCGCGTAGGGGGTCCCGGCCGTCTCGGTCGGCGTCGAGCCGTCGGTCGTGTAGCGGATGGAGGCCCCGACCGTCAGGGAGACGATGGCGACATCGCGGGAGCCCGTGTAGGTGCCGGGCCCGGGGCTGAACACGGGCGCCGCGACGACCGTCGAGATCGTGTAAACGCCCGTCGTGACGGCGGAATCCGTCCATCCCGGCCGGGTGGCGATCGCCTTGAGGGACACGGGATCGGAGACATGCACCGGGGACGCATAGACGGTCCCGTTCGTGGCCGAGGGGCTGGAGCCGTCCGTCGTGAAACGGATGGCCGCCCCGGGCGTCGACGTCGTGATCGCGACGTCCTGGGCCGTCGCGTAAGTCCCGGGCAGCGGGCTGAAGGTCGGCGCCGCGACCGTCTCGAGCTCCGGGTTCTCGATCACGCAGGCGGCGAGGACTACGAGCGCCAGGAAGGACAAGCCGGCGAAACGAGAGGCTTTGAGCATCTTGCGGCCCCCTGTCCCAATGATAGGGCCGCCCGGGAACGCTGTCAATGCGTCGTCCCCGCGCTTCCCGGGCCGGCGGGACGAAGGGCACCGACGCTCAGGGGCGGAGATTTTCCGGGGCCCGCTTGACAGCGCCGCGCGTCAGGCCCTATAAAGGGTCCAAGTCGCTCATCCGCCCGCATGGTGAAAGGCCGGTCCCGCGTGAGAAAGATCTCCGCCCTCCCGCTCGTCCGCCTGACCGTCGCACTCGTGCTCATGACCGCGTTCGCTTCCGGACTCTTGGCCGGACCCCAGGCCGCGGCCGGCGCTCCGGCCCAGGCCAAGCCTTCGTACTTCACCGCGCTCTGGCAGCTCGACCCGCAAACGCGGCCGACGATGCCGGGCGTCACCTATCACCGGTCCAACTACGCCCTCGTCCTTTCCTATAACCAGTTCCCCAATCCGGCGCCGCTCCAGGAAGTCGACCCGACGAAGACCCTGGTCAAGCCCGAAGTCACGTTCCAGCTGAGCTTCAAGGCCCGGCTGTGGCGGGACATCTTGGGGAAGAACCTCTGTCTTTGGGCGGCCTACACGCAGAGGTCCTTCTGGCAGCTCTACAATTTCAACGACAGCTCGCCCTTCCGGGACACCAACTACGAGCCGGAGCTGCTGCTCAGCCTCGGCACCCACGTCGACATCCTGGGGCTCGACCTGCGCTTCCTGCAGGCCGGCTTCAACCATCAATCGAACGGCCAGTCGGAGCCCCTGTCCCGGAGCTGGAACCGGGTCGTGGCCAACGTCGGGCTCGAGCGCGGCAGCTTCTCGCTCCTCCTCAAAGGCTGGGTCCGCCTCCGTGACGCCGACGACGACAACCCCGGCATGACCCACTATCTCGGCTACGGCGAGGTCTGGGGCTATTATTTCCTGAAACACCACCGGCTCGGGCTCATGGTCCGCGACAACCTGAACTTCCACGAGAACCGCGGCGCGGTCCAGCTCGAGTGGAGCTTCCCGATGTTCGCCATGATCGCCGGTTATGTCCAGTATTATCTCGGCTACGGCGAAAGCATGCTGGACTACAACCACCGCGTCCATCGCATCGGGATCGGCTTTATCCTCGCGGACTGGTACTGACGTTCGGCGGCCGGATCAGTCGAGCCGGGCATACCAGGTCTTGAGGACCTCCTCGGCCGGCTTGCCGTGCGGCGTGTATCCCGTATCGCCCGCGCCGCCCTCGTCGGGGTCCGGCGACCACTGCCACCAGTACAGGCCGCGGAGCCAGCTCCGCCCTTCGACCGCCCGCAGGGCCGCCTCATAGAAGTTGGCCTGGACGGTGAGGTCGACCGGGCCCTGCCGCTGCCAGTCCCAGGGGTTCTGGGCCCCGCCGAGGACGCTCCGGCAGCCGATCTCGGTCAGGATGAGGGGCTTGTTCCATCGCTCGGCGAGGTTCTGGAGCTTGGCCCGGAACGAGGTCCAGCCGTCAAGGAGGTCGTCGACCGTCGGCTCCACGACCGCGGTCAGGGTCGGGTAGGCGTCCTCGCCGATGAGGTCGACGGCGTCCCACCAGAGGACGGCGTCGGGGTTCGATTCGACCAGGTTGTCGGCGTAGGTCAGCGGCCCGCTGTAAACCCCGCGAGCGGCCGCGACGATCTGCCGCCACTCCGTCTCGTGGGCCGCGGTCGTCCCGAGCTCGCAGCCGACACAGAAGAGCTCGCAGCCCGTGCGCTCCGCCATCGCGGCGTAGTGGAGGATGAACGGGCGATAGGACGCGAACCAGGCGGCCCAGTCGGCCGGGGTGAAATCCGGGCCGATCTCGCCGCGGTAATGGGCCGGATCGTCGGCCAGGTCGATGTGGGGCTTGAGCATGACCTTGAGGCCGAGCGTGTGGGCGTGGCCGATGATCCGCTCGAGCGAGGCGTCGGTCGGCGTCGCCGGGCCGGCGAAATCGATGGCCGTCGCGTCGATGTTGTCCTGGAAGGCGGTGACGAGGACGCTCGTCCAGGAAGCGTTGGTCCCGGCGAGGCGGTCCAGGGCGACGAGCGGCCCGCCGCCGTCGTAGGCCGTCCCCCAGTAGCCCGTGTAAGCCACGCCTTTTTGGAATTCTTCGGGGGCTCCCTCGTCGGCCGAACGATGGCAGGCCGTCGTCATGACGAGGAGCCCGCTGAGGACGGCGATCAGCCGGATCCTATGGATGAGCTTTCGATCCTGCACCGCGTCCTCCTCTTCAGTCTTTCGTCAGCATTTCCGTGTAGGTCGCGTTCTGGCGAATCTGGTCGATGGCGTTCTCGGCGTAGATGCCGACGCAGACGCCGTCCTTGCGCTTGATGTGGTTGAACGCGTACTCGAAGCCCTCGGCCGCGCTGAGCCTCCCCGCCGCCAGGATCTTGTAGGCGATGACCGGTTTCTTCAGCCGGGCGATCGTCGCCGCCGCCCGCTCCCGCTCCGCCGCGCTGTAATCGCTTGTCTTCGAGGCGTTGTACATGCACTGATAGTAGAAATCGGTCGGGAAGCCCCGCCGCTCGATCTCGGGGTGGACCTCCGGCCAATGGGCCGCCGCCCCCGCCGGAAGCCCGGCGTCCTTGATGTGCTCGATCCAGCCCCGCAGGACGTCGAAGTTGCCCTTGCCGAACTGCTCCTCGACGCGGGCCCCCTGGATGAACACCGCTGCGGCGCCCGCGGCGACGGAGCGGTCGATCTCCGCGAGCATCTGGCCGGGATCGCCGTGGCACTGCGCGATCCAGAACCTGAGCTTGCCGCCGCCGGCGACGTACCGGGTCCAGATCTTGCGCCAGCGCTCCTCGGGCGGGCTGGCCACGGCTGTGACGCCACACGCGGCCGCTTCGTCGAGGATCCGGACGATCCGCTCGTCGGTGTGGTGCCGGCGCATCTCCTCGTCGAGCTCCGCGGACTTGTGCGAATAGCCCCAGAAGGGATTAGAGCCCAGGATGAGGCGCGACACTTCGAGCGACCCGAGCTTCACCGCGGGCAGGCCCGCCGGAGCCCCCGCTTGGGCTGTTTTCGCTTCGAGAGACGCCCGGGCCGCCGCCCCGCCCGCCGCCAGGACCGCGCCCGCTTTCAGGAATTCCCGCCGCTTCATGGTCTCTTCCTTTCTCCGGCGCGGTCAGGGCGCCGCGCCGACAGCTTCCTTGAGCGCCGCGAGCGAGGCCGCGGCCGCCCGCTCGCCCCTTGCGGCGATCTTCCGGGCCTCGGAGAACTCCAGGATCCCGAGGTCGACGGGGACCCGGATGACGAAGTCGGCCGCCCGGGCCCTTTCTTCGAAGGAGGCTGCCTGAGCCACCTCGATCGTCCGCTGGACGACCTGGCGCGTGCCCTTGATCCGGGCCGCCGCGACCTTGCGGAGGGGCCGGTGGATGTCCACGAGGACGGCGACCTCGGCGCCCAAGTCCCGGGCCGCCTCGATCGGGGCGCTGTTGACGACTCCGCCGTCGAGAAGGAGCATCCGGCCCGCGCGGACCGGCGCGAACACGAGCGGCAGGGACATCGTCGCCCTGAGGGCCCGGTAAAGAGGGCCCTCGGTGAACAGCACCTCTTGGCCCGAGACGAGGTCGACGGCGTTGCAGGCGAACTTGACCGGCAAATCCTCGATACGGACGTCACCGACGCAGCTGCGGAAATAGGCCTCGATCGCATCGCCCCGCTCGAGGCCGAGCTTGCCGAAGAACCGGTTCTTGGAGTCCTCGAGGAAGACGTATTCGAACAGGTTCTTCGGCCGCTTGAAGAGCTTCGGCGGCGTCCCTTTCCGGCTGAAGTCGTCGATGCGCAACCCGCCCAGCCAGTCCGTGAGGCGGTCCGCGGAGATCCCGGCCGCGTAGCAGCCGCCGACGATGCCGCCCATCGACGTCCCGGTGACGACCGCCGGCGCGAGCCCGTTCCTCTCGAGGACGCGGAGGACGCCGACGTGGGCCAGCCCCCGGGCGCCGCCGCCCATGAGGACCAGGGCCCAGGTCTTGGATGTTCTCATGCTCCCCGCATCAGGATAGCACCCGGCCGCGGGCCGGTCAACGCGGCGGCCCCGGGGGTGAGAATTCACCGTCCGAATCACCCCCGGGGGGGATTGCCGCCCCCGGCCGGCGGCGCGAGAATCGGCCCGAAGCGAGAAACGACCCTCAGGAGCCGGACATGTTCGAACGACGCAAGAGAAACCGGTTCGTCGAGCGGAACGACGTCCTGATCCGGACCGCCGCCGATAAATATCAGGGCGCCGGCATCGCCGCCCACACCTTCGACCTGTCCACCGGCGGGGCCAGGATCATCACGTCGAAGAACTATCCCCTCGGCGCGGCCGTGCGCCTCCGCCTCAACCTGGCCGGGACCGACCGGTTCGTCAACCTCGACGGCCAGGTCAAATGGAGCCGGCCGCACAGCAACGGAGAGGACCTCTACGAGCTCGGGGTCGAGTTCCAGCGCCTGACGTCCCAGGCCGTGCTGACCCTGATCCGGCATCTCTACGGCCGGAATGACGGCATTCCGACCACGATGGCTTGATCACTTCCCGCCGCCGAGATAGAACCCCGCGATCTTCACCGCCAGCGCCGAGGCGTCGACGTCCGTCCGGTTGGCCAGGACGATCACTGTCAGCCCGTCCGCGGGGAAGCGGTGGATGGCCGTCCGGAAGCCGGACGTCTCGCCGTAGTGCCACATCCGAGGATGCCCCTGCCACGCGTTGAGGAACCAGCCGAAGCCGTAGTCGGCCGGCCGTCCGTCCGGCCCGGTCGGACCCTTGCCGGGGACGCGCACCGGCGTGAGCGCGGGCCGCATCTCCTCTTCGGTGAGCAGGAGGTGACGGCGCAGGGCCTCGTCCCAGAGGGAGAGATTGGTCAGGGAGGAATAGACGCCGCCGTCGCCGAGCGTCGCCGAGGTCGGGCTCTGGTCGGAGAAGCGCCAGCGGGCGGCCTCCCTGCTGTAGCCGAAGGCCCGGTCGGCGACGGTCGACTTGCCGCGGACGTGGGCGACCGAGCCCGTCATCTTGAGGGGCAGGAAGATCCGCTCGCGGAGGAACGCGGGGAAAGACTTGCCCGAGACCCTGGCGACGATGAGGCCGAGGACCACATACCCCGAGTTGCTGTAACGCCAGAGCGAGCCGGGCACGAACCACCCGCCCTTGCGGGCCTTCAGGATCTCGAGGACCCCGGCGTCGTCGATCTGGCTCTCTTCGACGGGCTTCTTCGGGTCCGGCTCGGCCATGAAGTCCTCGTAGTCCGGCAGGCCCGAGGTGTGTTGGAGGAGATGGCGGACGGTGATGGCCCGGCCGTAATCGGGGAAGCCGGGCAGGAGGTCCGTCAGGCGGTCGTCGTAGCCGAGCTTGCCGTCGCGGACGAGGAGCATGACCGCCGCCGCCGTGAAGGCCTTGCTGACCGACGCGAGCCGGAAATTGGTGCGGCCGTCGATCGGCCTCATGGCCTGCATGTCGGCGACGCCGCGGGCCCCGACGTAGACGACCTCGCTCTCCTTGAGCACCATGACGGCGGCGCCAGGCTCCCGCTCGGTCCCGAGGCCCCTGAGCAGCGCGTCGACGAGCTTGGCCGGCTTTTCCGGCTTCGCCCCCGCGAGCCCGGCCAGGAGCAGGGGCAGGGCGAGGCCCAGGACGGCGGCCGTCCTCAGCACGGATGCGGCTGTCGGCGTCATCTCGACCGCATCGTAGATCAACAGGCCGGGCGAATTCAAGACCCGGCGGCGGTTGCGCGGCCGGCCCGGCCGTTCTAGAATGGGGGAGACCGACGGACCCCCATGAGCCGACGCTTCACTGTCCTCGCCGGGGCGGCCCTGCTCGCCGCGCTCGCGCCGGGCCTTGCGGCCGCCAAGGACACGCCCGTCGCCGCGGCCGCCGATCCGTCCTATTTCACCCGCCTCTGGGAGCTCGACGAGGCGAGCCGCGCCTCCCGGTCCGTCTTCTCGCCCTACCACACGACCTATGTCCTGCCCTTCACCTCCAACTGCTCGCCGAACCGGGCCGTCTTCGAGGGCGTCGAGCCGCCCCGGACCCTGATGAGGTCCGAGGCCGCGTTCCAGCTCAGCTTCAAGGCCAGGCTCCGGCAGGACGCCTTCGGCGGCCGGGTCGACCTGTGGCTCGGCTACACGCAGCGGGCCTTCTGGCAGGTCTACGACATCGAGGAGTCCGCGCCCTTCCGGGAGATCGACCACGAGCCCGAGATCATCGCCAGCGTCCGGACCCGCTTTCGCGTCCTCGGCTTCGACGGCCGCTTCGTCCAGATCGCCGTGAACCATCAGTCCAACGGCCTGACCAAACCCCTGTCGCGCAATTGGAACCGGCTCATCGCCAATGTCGGCCTCGAGCGCGGGCCCCTGTCGCTCCTTGTCACGGGCTGGGTCCGGGTCTTCTTCAAGCCCGGCGAGAACGAGAACCCGGGCCTGTCGCGCTACGCCGGTTACGGCGAGCTCGAGGCCTTCTATTTCTATCGGGGGCACCGGTTCGGGGCCCGGTTCCGGGACAACCTCAACTTCCGCTTCAACCGCGCCGCGTTCCAGGCGGATTGGGCCTTCCCGCTCTTCGCCCGGATCGGCGGGATCGTCCAGGCCTATTTCGGGTACGGTGAGAGCCTGCTCGACTTCGACCACCGGGTCAGCCGGATCGGCGTCGGCATCGTCCTCAGGGATTGGGACTGACCGGCGCTCAATCGAACTTGAACGACTTCTCGCGGAAGAGCTTCAGGCAGGCGTCGACGACGTCGCGGTCGTAGAGGATGCCGCGCTTCTGGGCGATCTCCTCCAGGGCCGCCCCGATGCCCAGGGCCGGGCGGTAGGGACGGTGCGAGGACATGGCCTCGACGACGTCCGCGACGCAGAGGATCCTGGCCTCGAGCAGGATGTCCTTGCCGGCGAGCCCCTGGGGATAGCCCGAGCCGTTGACGAGCTCGTGGTGCTCGTGGACGATGCGCGCGATCGGCCAGGGGAAATCGATCTTGCTGAGGATGGTGTAGCCGGCCTGGGCGTGCATCTTGATCAGGGCGTACTCGAGGTCGGTCAGCTTGGTCGGCTTGCTCAGGATCTCGGCCGGGACATAGAGCTTCCCGATGTCGTGGATGATGCCCGCGATCTCGATGGCCTCGATGCGCTCCGCGGCGAGGCCCATCTCGACGGCGATGGCCCGGGCCAGGCCGGTGACGCGCTCCTGGTGGCCGGCCGTGTAGGGGTCCCGCATCTCGATGGCCGAGGCCAGCGAGTCGATCGAGGCCTTCAGGGTCGAGCGGAGCTTGGTCAGGCCGTCGCGGAGGTCCGTCTCGGCCCGCTTGCGCTCGGCGATGTTCCGGCAGAGATAGACGATGCCGTAGGGCGCCCCCTCGGGGTTGCGGAGGACGGCCCCGTCGACCTCGAAGGGGACGACGTTTCCGGTGGCGAAGGCCAGGCGGAGCTCCTGGGCCCCGATCTTGTGGTCGAACATGCGCCGGGAGGCTTCGACGGCCCTGTCCCTGTCCTCGGGAGCGACGAAGTCGAAGACGTTGCGGCCGACCAGGGCCTGGGGATCGCCGTTCCCGTTCAGACGGGCGGCGACGGTGTTGGCGAAGACGATGGTCCCGGCGAGGTCGGTCCGGATGATGATGTCGGGGATGGCGGCCACGAGGCGGCGATAGAGCTCCTCGCTGTCGCGCAGGGCGCTCTCGGCCCGCCGGCGCTCGGTCACGTCCTGGGCCAGCGAGGCGACGCCGATGATCTGGCCCGTGCCGTCGATGAGCGGCGTGTTGTACCACTCGCAGGAGATCGTCCGGCCGTCCTTGGTGCGGTTCTGGTTGGCGCTCCGGTCGCCGCCTTTGTTAGCCATGAGCGCGGTCCAGATCTCCTGGGCCCGGTTCTTGAATTCGTCCGGGAGGATGAAGTCGACATTCCGCCCGACGGCCTCCTCGGCGGTCCAGCCGAAGATCCGTTCGGCGGCCAGGTTCCACTGGCGGACGCGGAACTCCGTGTCGAACTCGATGACGGCCAGGGGCGTCTTCTGGATGTGGAGGGACAGGCGCTGCTCGCTCCCGCGGAGGGCCTCCTCGGACCGCTTCCGTTCGATCGACCGGGCGACCTGCGACGAGACGTACTCGAGCATCCGCAGCTCCCTCGGGCCGTAGGCGGTGGGGTTGGTGTAATGTTGGACGACCATGGCCCCGATCGCCGTGCCGTCGACGATGAGCGGGACGCCGAGCCAGATGGCCGACGGCGCGCCGATGACCTCGACCTCGCCCCGGCCGCGGAGCTCCCGGTCGGTCGCTTCGTCGCAGAGGAGGGGCCGGCCCGTCCGGATGACGTATTCGGTCAGTCCCTTGCCGGGCTTGACCGGCGCGGGCGGGGAATCCTCCTCGTCGACGAAGTAGGGGAAGCTGATGAGGTTCTCGGCGGCGTCGTAGAGGGCGATGTAGAAGTTGCCGGCCGGCATGACCGTGCTGACGGTCTTGTGGACCGAGCGGAAGAGGTCCTCCAGCGTCGCCGACGTTTCGGCCGCCTGGGCGATGCGGTACACGGCGTTCTGGAGGATCTCGGCCTGCTTCCGGTCGTGGATGTCCTGCATCATCCCGATCATCCGGCGCAGGTTCCGGTCCTCCTCGATCAGGAAGAAGCCGCGGTCGTGGAGCCAGCGGTAGCTCCCGTTCTTCTGGCGGAACCGGTAATCGACATCGTAGGTGGTCCGGTCCTTTTCGGCGACGTCCAGGAGACGGAGGGCCTCGTCGCGGTCCTCCGGATGGATGCGCTCGGCCCATTCGGCGATGCCGCCCATCTCTTGGGGCTCATAGCCCAGGACCTGTTCGAGGCTGCCGCTCCAGACGATCTCGCCCGAGGGCAGGTCGTAGTCGCGGACGACCTGGCCCGAGGCCGCGATGATGAGCTCGTATTTCTTCCGCTCGTTGATGTAGGGCGGCTTGTAGGGCTTGGCCTCGGTCCGGACGGTCGGGCCGGGCAGAGGGGCGGCCGGCCCCGTTCGCGCGGCGGGCGAGGCCGCGGGAGCGGGGGGTTCCGCGGGGGCGATCCGTCCGAAGAGCCGCATGGTGACCTCGCCGGCATTGTGGGCCGGGCGGCCGCGACGGGCCATCCCCCGGAGGAATGGATGGGGGGGTGATATTTCCGGGGCCGCCCTACTCCCCCGCGGGGAGGGTCAGAGCCGGAACAGGTACGAGACCTTCAGCGTGAGGGAGTAACCGTCGATGGCGCCGAGAAGCTCGTTCCGCCGGCTCTTCTTGAACGCGAGCTGGACGATGTTCCCGGCTCCGAAATAATAGCCGGCCAGGAAGTCGAAGCTGTATTGATTGTCTTCCGTCTCGCCGAGGAGGCGGGCGTTGAGGAAGAAGCTCCGCGTGATCTGGTAGTGGAGGGCCGTCTCGTAGGACAGGGCGTTGTAGGTCTCTTCGCCGGTCGCGTCGATCGTCTGGCGGATCCAGTCGCCTTCGAACGACCATTCGAAGTTGCTCCGCGGCCTCAAGACGAGCTGGCCCTCGACGCGCGTCTCGGCTCCGGGGACGACGGCGCCGAACCCTTCCCGGTCCGAATAGACGCCCTGCTTGCCCCAGCCTCCCTCGAGGCTGGCCTCTTTAAGGAAGCCGCCCCGTTCCCAGCCGAAGTCGATGTTGAAGCCGTAGTCCTTGATATACTCGGGGGTCCAGACGAGAGCGCCCTCGGCGTCGCGGACCTGGTGCCTGCTCCGGCCGAAGTTGAAGCCGCCGTGGATGTCCATCCGGTTGAAAAGCTCCGAGAAGACCATCGCCTCGACCTCGTGGCCCACGGGGTTGCCGTAGGAATCCTGGTTCAGGGCGCCGCCGAAGTCGAAGCTGAGGCGCTTGAACAGGCCCTTGTCATACCGCCAGGCGTATCCGGTCGTGAGGTCGAAGGACTGGTAGTCGATCCGGTTGATGAAGCCGGTCCGGACGGCGACGTTGTCCTCGATCCGCTGGAAGCCCGACATGACCTGGAGGCCGGCGTCCGGCTCGCGCCGGAAACCGAGCTGATAGAAGCCGTTGCGGGTCGAACCGGCCCCCTCGTTGAACATGCGGGCCGCGACCCCGCTGAGGTAATAGATGTCGCTGAAATTGAAGTTGAAGTCCAGGGCGACATTCTGGTTGTCGACAACGCCGCCGGGCGCGTTCGGGTCCCGCATCCCGGCATAATAGAAGCCGATCTGGGAGTTCTTGAAGATGTCCTTCTGGACGCGGAAAACGCCGTGATAGGAAGTGCGAGTGGGGTCGTTCGGGTCCTCCGGGTCTCCCGGGACCTTGTTGAAGGCCCCGAGGATGCCGAAGCCGAAGCCGCCCGTCTTGCCGGAGAGCTTGGTCGCGAACCGCGGATTGGGGACGCGGCGGGAGTAGAACAGGCTGAGCTCGGGGCCGTGGAAGTCGTCCTCCCCGCCCAGCGAGAAGTAGCGGCTGCCCTCGGTGAAGAACGGCCGGTGCTCGCTGAGGTAGTTCTCGTAGGGCGAGAGCTGGGGGATGAAGGGGTCGGACTCGACCTCGCTGAAGTCCGGGCTGGCCGTACCGTCGAGGTAGAGGTTGGGCTTGATGCCCCACTTGACGTCAAGCCCGGCGGCCGCTTTCCGGTCGGGGTCCTCGCCCGTCTCGGTCGAGGTCCGGACGCCGGCGTAGGGGAAGAACTCGAGGTTGTAGCCGGGCCGGAGCCCGGCCAGGCCGCGCAGCTCGCCGGTCTGAAGGAGCTCGGGCAGGTCGCGCTTGACGTCGGTCCAGAAGTCCGTCTCGTTGAGGCGGTTGATGTAGCGCTCGACGTTGATCCCCCAGACCTCGAGCTTCTTGGCCGAGAAGCGGAGCGACTTGAAGGGGATGGCCATCTCGGCGCTCCAGCCGTCCGGGCGGACGACGGCCCCGGACTTCCAGATCGTTTCAATCGAGTTCTTCTGGACGCCCCTGGGATTGACCTCGAACGCCATGCTCGTCCGCTTGTCGTTGTAGGCGTCGATGATGAGCTTGATGGTGTCGTTGTTGTCGTATTCGTTGCGGGGGGTCAGCTCGGCCCAGATCTTGCCCGGCTGGGAGTCCTTCATCAGGAAGGCAAAATACAGGTAATCCTGGTCGAAAGCGGCCCAGACGTAGGTCTCCTCGGACGCCTTGGCGCCGTTGATGGGATCGTGCTGGAAGAAGTCATCGACCGGACGGAGGTCCTTCCAGCAAGGGTCGTCGATCAGGCCGTCGATCCTCGGCGGCGCCGGGGCGACGGGCTTCACGTCGAGGATCTTGAGAGGCTCCTGCGCGGCCAGGGGCACGACGGCCGCCAGCGCGAGAGCGGCGGCCAGCCACGGTCTGCGGGGGCGGCGATCATGGGGCATTCTCGTGAGCTCCTAAAGGCCGAAATGATACCATGTTTTTGACGCCCGATAAGGGATATTCTTCCCGCGGGCCCGACCCCGTCGCTCCTCGGCCCCTCCGCGACCGGGCCCCAGACGGGCCGCTGCCGCGGTCAGTAGCGCCAGCTGGTGATGTCTGCGCCCTTGGGCGCCGTGGCCAGGATGCGCTCGACGATCCGCGGCAGATACATCTGGTGGTAGCGCAGCCGCGAGATCGCGTTTGGCCGCTCGTGATCGCCGTTCCAGCAGTGCTCGGCCCGGTCCCCGTAGTCGACGTCGCCGTCATAGTAAGGGTTCTTCGTGCCCTCGAGGAAGGCCTCGGCCAGATAGACGGCATCGTTCAGATAATAGTTGTCCATGTCGCCGACGTAGATGTGGATCTTGCCCCGGAGCTTGGGGCCGAGCGTCTTCCAGTCGCGCTCGAGGATGGCCCGGAGGTCGTATTTCTCCTTCCAGTAGGCGGCGACGTCGCGGTCGATCTCGCCGGTGAGCTTGTCCCAGATCGGCTTGGGGTAGCCGTCGGCGCCGACGGGCCCGAAGACGGCCTGCCAGATGTCCCACTGGTCCCCCGACCGGCCGTGGGTGCCGAGGACGGCCTCGCGGAGGTTCACCTCCTCGAGGGTCGCGCTGACCTCGCCGAGCCAGTTGCGCAGGCCGGGCCGGGGCGTGCGCTTCCAGGGGCTGTCGACGAAATAGGCGTTGCGGTGCTCGTAGATGTTGACGATCGTGTAGGCCCGGAAATCGATCGGGTCGGGGCAGGCCGCGTAGCAGCCGTTGAACTCGTCCGGGTAGAAGATCTGGGCCGCCAGGGCCTCCCAGCCGCCGGTCGAGCCGCCGTAGAGAAAGCGGGCCCAGCCCTGGCCGAGGCCGCGGAAGGTCCTCTCGACGTAGGGGATGAGTTCGCGGACGATGGCGTCGCCGTACGGGCCGAGGTTGGCCGAGTTGACGGCGTAGGAATCGTCGTAATAGGGATTGGCGTGCTGGATCTCCATCAGGATGACGCGGGGGAAGTCCCTGCCCGTCCACTCTTTATAGAAGGCGTGAGCGTACTCCTGCTGGATCCGGTTGTAGCCGGCGAGGCGGAAGCGCTCGCTGTAATCGGGCTCGAGGCCGGGGTCGGGCGGCGTCTCCCGGAAGCCCTCGAATGTGGCGGGGAAATGGCCGTGGTTGATGACCAGCGGGTAGCGGGCCTCGGGGTGCTCGTCGAAGCCTTCGGGCAGGAGGAGGCAGGCCCCGAGCTCCATCGGACGGCCCCAGAACTCGCTCAGGAGCTCGCTCCGGATCTTCACGTGGCGGATGGACTTGGTGTCCCGGGGCGCCGGGATCGGCGGGATCTCCCGGTCGAGGGTGATCGTCACCGGGACGGCGGAGCGGGGATCGAAGGAGATCTTGCGGGGCGCGCTGATGAGGTTCCCGGGGGCGGTGTTCCAGCGCTGGCCCTCGCCCCGGTCCATCGGCAGCTTGACGACGTGGCCGTCGGCGCGATGGAAGGTCTCGTAGCGGTGGAGCAGGGCCTGGACATGATATTCGCCGGCCGGGACCTCGGCCAGGCTGCGCAGCGGGTAGCCGAGGGCGGACGCGTCGAAGACGGCCGGGACGCCGGGGGCGAGCCCCTCGACGTCGAGGCCGAAGACGAGCTGGGTCGCCGGACCGTCGCTGATCTGGAAGCGCGGCTCGGCCTCCCCGCTCGTCGAGAGGAGGAGGAGCAGGCGGCCGTCGAGGGGAGTGCTCGACCTCTCGGCCGGGAAGGAGACGGCGAACGTGACGCCGGGCGGCGGGGCGGCCGGGCGGCAGGCGCAAAGTGAGAGCGCGAGGAGGATCAGGGGCAGGACCGCCGCGGCGGCGGGACCGGGCCGGGATCCGAGTCGGGGGGTGGGACGGTTCATGGCGGCCTCCTTCGGGAAATGGCGGCAACTCGAGGACGGCCAGGAACATAGCACACGGCCGGTGCGCTTGTCGACTCCCCCGGGCCCGGCCGCAAAACTCCCATCACGGTTCACCCTTAGGGGTGATTGACGGGGACGTCGAGTAGCCGGAAGATGGGGCGGACACACAAAGGAGTTGCTCTATGGCCAAGATGGTGCTCGTCGATTTTCCCGACGCGGACCGGGACCAGCTGCTGGCCCGGAAATACGATGTGGAGGCTCTGTCGACGGGCTGGGCCACGGGCCGGGACGAGGCCCTGGAGATCCCCGCCGGGAGCGAGATCGCTTTTTACCGGACCGGCATAGGGACCAGCACCGGCCGGGCCGACTTCCATGCCGGGCTCCATGAGACCGTCGTCGGGCGGGTCCGGGACGGCCTCAAGATCGTCTGCTTCGTCGGCGGCGGCGAGACGCCGCAGCTCACGAACGTCATCGGGCCCATCCCCGGTCTCACACTCGCGGACGGCGGCCGCGGCGACACGGTCGTCTTCAACCCCCGGGCCCTGTTCCATGTGCCGTTCGAGCGCTTCAAGTCCGGCATCGCCAGGGTCTTCAAGCTCTTCGAGGAGGTCCCCGCGGAGGGCGTCTGGGAAAAAAACACGCCCGCGAACGGCCGGATCGAGCTCCTGGCCAAGACGGGCGACGGCGCGGCGGCGGCGGCGCTCGTGAGGAAAGGCCAGGGCGCCATCCTCATCCTGCCCTCGTTCGGGCCGAAGAACGTCGAGGTCGTGGACGCCATCATGAAGGACAAGCTCTTTCTCGGCGGTGCGGGGACCGAAGAGCCCGTGCCCGACTGGTCCGAAAGCGAGGACTACGCCTTCCCCGAGCTCAAGGCCCTGGTCGTCCGCCGGGAGGAGGAGAAGAAGCGGTTCGAGGAGGTCCTGGCCGACTTCGACCGTCAGATCAAGGAGATGAAGGCCGGCGGCCACGAGGAGTTCCTCAAGCTGCTCACGGGCGAGGGCGCGGGCCTCAAGAAGGCCGTCATCGCCGCCTTCCGCTACCTCGGCTGGGGCCGCGTCGTCGACGTCGACGAGTACTGGAAGAAGGTCATCCGCAGCAAGGAGGAGGACGCCTGGCTCCTCGAGCCGGGAGACACGCCGGTCGAGGCCGCGATCCGCAAGGGCGAGATGGTCCTCGTCCTCGTCCGCGCCGGCAAGAACTGGTCCACCGACGACGAATGCCTCCTGCTCCAGAAATTCAAGGGCCGGAGGATGCAGGAGTTCGACAACACCCGGATGAAGTCGGTGCTCGTCGGCAACTACTTCTCCGCGGTCGACCCCAAGACGCGGGGCAATCCCTTTTCGGCCGGCCAGATCGAGGAGGCCCAGAAGGACGGCAACGGGCTCATCGCGACCTACGAGCTGTTCCGGGCCATCAAGGCCGAGAAGGAGAACCGCATCTCCAAGGACGCCATCCGCGAGCAGATCCGGCAAAAGACCGGCCTCATCACCTTCGACATTTAAATCGGGGACACGATACCTATTTCCCTATTTCCCTGACCCTGGATCCAGGGGGCACAGACCTTTTTCAAGAAAATACGACCTTTCCTCCCATTCTGTCCCCCCAGGAAATAGGGAAATAGGTATCATGTCCCCCATTTTTCGGATAGAATCCCGGCTATGAACCTGACCTGGATCGACTGGGGCATCGTCGCCGCCGTCTTCGCCGCCATCATCGTCGTCGTCGTCTTGAGCAAGCCGCTCATGCGCAGCGTCTCCGATTTCCTGGCGGCCGGCCGGACCGGCGGCCGCTACCTCATCAGCCTGTCGCAGGGCACGGCCTCCCTCGGGGCCATCACCATCGTCGGCATGCTCGAGATGAATTACATCGCCGGCTTCAACATGCGCTGGTGGGAGATGGTCATGGCCGTCGTCGTCGTCGGCATCAGCGTCTCGGGCTGGGTCCTCTACCGCTTCCGCCAGACCCGCTGCCTGACCATGGCCCAGTTCTTCGAGATCCGCTACAGCCGCCGCTTCCGCGTCTTCGCCGGCGCCCTGGCCTTCACCTCGGGGATCATCAACTTCGGCATCTTCCCGGCCGTGAGCGCCCGCTTCTTCATCTATTTCTGCGGCCTGCCGCAGACCGTCCACGTCTTCGGCCTCGACGTCTCGACCTTCGCCCTGATCATGATCGTCATCCTCTGGATCCCGCTCTACTTCGTCTTCAGCGGCGGCCAGATCGCGGTCATGATCACCGACTTCCTCCAGGGCGTCTTCGTCAACGCGGTCTTCATCGTCATCGTCGTCGTCCTGATGCTCAAGGTCGACTGGGGCCAGATCTTCCAGGCCCTGTCGACGGCCCCGGCCAACGCTTCGCTCATCAACCCCTTCCACACGGGAAGCACCAAGGACTACAATTTCTGGTACTTCTTCATCGGTATGATCGGGGTCATCTACGGCAAGCTGTCGTGGCAGGGGACCCAGGCCTACAACGCCTCGGCGAAAAGCGCCCACGAGGCCAAGATGGGCGACGTCCTGGCCAACTGGCGGGGCATCCCCCAGTGGGGCCTCTTCCTCGTCTTCGTGCCCATCGTCGCCTATACCTTCTGGCACGGCGCCGGCTTCACGGAAGCGGCGGCCTCGGTCCGTCCGGTCCTCGACGGCCTGGCGACCGACGCCCTGCGCAGCCAGCTCACGGTGCCCATCGCCCTGACCAAGCTCCTGCCGGTCGGGCTGATGGGGGCCTTCGCGGCGGTCATGCTCGCGGCTGCGGTCGGCTGCAACGAGACCTACCTCCATTCGTGGGGCTGCATCTTCATCCAGGACGTCGTCCAGCCGCTCCGGAAAAAGCCCTTCGCCCCGGCCGAGCACATCAAGCTCCTGAAGCTCGCGATCCTGGGCGTCGCCGCCTTCTCGTTCGCCTTCAGCCTGCTCTTCCAGCAGAGCGAGTACATCTTCCTCTTCTTCGCCATCACCGGGGCCATCTTCGCCGGCGGCAGCGGGGCGGTCATCATCGGCGGCCTCTACTGGAAGAAGGGCACGACGGCCGCGGCCTGGTCGGCCATGGTCGTCGGCGCCGTCACCGCGGTCGGCGGCATCGCCGTCCAGCAGCTCGTCCCGGGCTTTCCGATCAACGGCCAGATGTTCTGGGGCCTGGCCATGGCGGCGTCGAGCCTGGTCTACGTCGTCGTCTCGCTCCTCACGGGCGGCGGCCGCCGAGCCTTCGACATGGACAGGATGCTCCACCGCGGCGCGTACCTGGTCAAGGAGGAGTACACCGTCGTCGACGCGGCGCCTGTCCGGGGCTGGAAGGTCCTGGGCATGGGCCGGGAGTTCACGCGCTTCGACAGGGTCATCTACGTCGCGACCTACGTCTGGACCGCGAGCTGGGTGGCCGTCTTCGTCATCGGCACGGTCCTCAACCTGACCGGCCACGTGGCCGACCTGGCCTGGATGCGGTTCTGGCGGACCTATACGCTGATCATGCTGGCCGTCTCGATCGCGGTCATCGTCTGGTTCTCGGTCGGCGGCGTCATCAACCTGAAGGACATGATCCGGAGCCTCCGGGTCATGAAGCGCGATCACGCCGACACGGGCTTCGTCGAAAAGGAGCGGAGCTAGGGGCGATGGGCCGTTTCGGGCAGTTCTCCGCCGACGGGCGCGAGTTCGTCATCACCGACGTCCGCACCCCGGCCCCCTGGATCAACTACCTCGAGAACGGGCGCTACTTCGCCACGATCTCCGCGAACGGCGGCGGCATCTCCTACGACCGCTCGCCGCTTCACGGCCGGATCACGCGCTACCGCGTCAACGACGTCCCGCCGGACCGGCCCGGCAAGTACATCTACGTCCGGGACCGCGACACGGGCGAGACCTGGAGCCTGACCTGGCAGCCGGTCGGGCACGAGCCCGCGTCCGACTACCGGGTCGCCCACGGCTTCGGGTACACCCGGGCCGAGGCCGAGGTCGCGGGGATCGCCTCGTCGGTCGTGTTCTTCGTTCCGGTCGACGACGACCGCGAGATCTGGCGGGCCACGCTGCGGAACGCGTCGGGGCGGAGGCGCCGGCTGGCCGTCGTCGGCTACGTCGAGCTCGCCCTCGGCCACGCCCTGGTCGACCTCATCAATCAGTGCGACGACCAGCACTTCAACCG